>DATBDL010000168.1:0-8024 GCA_036269975.1 Pseudonocardiaceae bacterium
TGGCGACGCCGGTGGGCGGCCGGCCGCGACGTCCTCGTCGACCGCACGCGCGGCGTGCAGCGCCCGATCGCCGGACACGTGCAGGAACGCGTGCACCCGGTCGTCGACGTTGGCGATGCGGTCCAGGTGCGCCTGGGTGACCTCGACCGACGAGACCTCTTTCGCCTGAATCCGCGCCGCCAGATCGGCCGCGGTGAGGCGGATCAGATCGTCCATCGTCATTCCTCCCCCAGAATGCGCGGCACGCGGAACCGGCCGCTCTGCGCTGCTGGAGCAGCGGCAAGTGCTTGCTGTTGCGTCAACCCCGGCCTGGCCACGTCCGGGCGGAACACGTTGACCAGCGGCACCGCGTGCGAGGTGGGCGGAATGTCGTCCGCGGCGACCTCGCCGACGGTCGCCACCGACTGGAGGATCACATCCAGTTGGCCGGCGAACGTGGTCAGTTCGTCCTCCGTGACCGCCAGCCGGGCCAGCTTGGCCAGGTGCGCGACCTCGTCGCGGGAGATGTTGGGCACAGGTGAAGTCTATGGTTCGGCGGGTTTCCGCCTCGACTGGGTTACGCGCGCACGATGGCCGGGCGGCGACCGGGGTTACTCGCGCACCATCGTGGGCACTTCTCGCCAGCCGGGACATCCGATGCTGAGATCCATCATGTCTGCCACAATCGACGCCCGGCAACCACTTCGAGAACGGTGCCGCGTTCGAGGCTTGATCTCAATTGTTGGAGGCGTTCGCGTTGTCCTTCCTGATCCGGGTCCAGCTCCCGGACATCCCAGGCACCCTTGGCGCGGTGGCGACCGCGCTGGGTGCCATCGGGGCCGACATCCTCAGCGTCGACGTTGTGGAGCGTGGGTCCGGGACGGCCGTGGACGACCTGGTGGTTGAACTGCCGACCGGCCGCCTGCCGGACGTGCTGATCACGGCGGCCGAGTCCATCGCAGGGGTCGAGGTGGACGCCGTCCGCCCGTATGCCGGGGTGCTGGACACCCACCGGGAACTGGAACTGGTCGAAGAGGTCGCAGAGGACCCGCGCAACGGCATCCGGATCTTCACCGAGGGCGTGCCGAAGATCATCCGCGCCGGCTGGGCACTGACGCTCACATCGGACGGTAAGGGCGTGACGCGCTTAGCGGGTAGCACGGCCGCGCCGCAGGCATCGGACGTGGACATGCCGTGGCTGCCGTTGCAGCGCGCCACGGTCCTGGACGGCGAGGACGACTGGGTGCCGGAGACGTGGCGGGAACTGGGCACGGAACTTGCCGCGACCCCGTTGGGCAAACCCGATCGAGCGTTGCTGGTCGCTCGTCCGGGTGGTCCGATGTTCCGCGCGGCCGAGGTGGCCCGGTTGGCGCACCTCGCCGGGATCGTCGCGGTGGTACTGGACGGCTGACCTACAGTCGCACCGCGAACACCAGCAGTGACAGGCTTTCGTTGACCGGCCAGTCACGGTCGGGCGCCCGTTGGAAGCCGAGCCGTTCGTAGAGCTGCTGTGCCGTGCGCATTGCGGGACCGGTGGACAACGCGACGCCGCGAAAGCCCTCGGCCCGCGCCCGTTCCAGCACGCTGCCCACCAGCGCCCTGCCAGCACCCCGGCCACGCGCGGCCGGGTGTACCGCCAGCATCCGGAACTCCAGCTCGTCCGGGCCGGCTACCTGCGCGTACGGGGTGCCGGGGCGACAGACGGTCACCGTGCCCAGTAAACGCTCGGTTTCGTCGGTGGCGACGAGGAGTTCGGCGTCCCGGTGCCGGCTGACGGTGTCCGCGAGGCGGTCGACGTAGGGGTGGCCCTCGGCGACGAAGCCGTCCGCGACGAAAGCGGCCACTGTCAGTTCGCCCACCTCGGGTAATTCGTCGATTTTGGCGGCACGAACGGACAATCCGTCACTCATCCGCGCTGTCTTCCGTTGTTGAGCCGTCGCCGATGGTGGCGACCGCCAGAGCCGCGTCCGGGCCGTCCGCGAGCAGGACTCGGAAGCCGTTCTCGTCCAGTACCGGCACCTTGAGCTGCACCGCCTTCTCCGCCTTGCTGCCGGGCGACTCGCCGATCACCACGAACGCGGTCTTCTTCGACACCGACGCCGCCGCCTTGCCGCCGCGCACCGTGATCGCCTCCTTGGCCTCGTCACGGGAGAAACCGTCCAGCGAGCCGGTGACCACGATGGTCATACCGGCCAGCGTGCGCGGCACGCTGTCGTCGATCTCCTCGGCCAGCCGCACTCCGGCCGCACGCCACTTGTCGACGACCTCGCGGTGCCAGTCCACGTCGAACCATTCGCGCAGCGCGGCCGCGATGGTGGGGCCGACACCGTCCACATCGGCCAGTTCGGCCTCTGCCGCGTCCTGGATCGCGTCCAGCGAACCGAGCGATCTGGCCAGTGCCTGGGCCGCAGTCGGGCCGACATGGCGGATCGACAGCGCCACCAGCGCACGCCACAGTGGACGGTCCTTGGCCGCGTCGAGGTTGGCCAGCAGCTTGGCGCCGTTCGCGGACAGCTCGCCCGCCTTGGTACGGAACAGTTCCGTCGCGAGGAGCTGGTCCTCGGTCAGGTCGAAGACGTCCCCCTCGTCGGCGAGCGCGCCGGATGCCAGCAGAGCCGTCGCCGCCTCGTAGCCGAGGCCCTCGATGTCGAAACCGCCCCGGCCGGCCAGGTGGAACAGGCGTTCGCGCAGTTGGGCCGGGCAGGAGCGGGCGTTCGGACAGCGGATGTCGACGTCGCTCTCCTTCTCCCTGTGCAGCACGGTGCCGCACTCGGGGCAGGTGACCGGCATCACGAACTCGCGGACCGTGCGACCGTCCGAGCGCGCCTCGACGACCGGGCCGAGCACCTCGGGGATCACGTCACCCGCCTTGCGGATCACGACGCGGTCGCCGATCAGCACCCCCTTGCGGCGCACCTCGTCCGCGTTGTGCAGGGTGGCCAACTCGACCATGGTGTTGGCGACCTTCACCTTCTCCATCACCGCGAACGGCGTCACCCGGCCGGTGCGACCGACGTTGACCTGGATGTCCAGCAGCGTGGTGATGACCTCTTCCGGCGGGTACTTGTAGGCGATCGCCCACCGGGGCGCCCGCGACGTGGTGCCCAGCCTGCGTTGCTCGGACACCTCGTCCACCTTGATCACGATGCCGTCGATCTCGTGCAGCGCGTCGTGCCGGTGTTCGCCCCAGTAGGCGATGTGCTCCTTGACCTGCTCGAACGTGTCCAGGATCTTGGTGTGCTCGGACACCGGCAGGCCCCACGCGCGCAGCGCCTCGTACGCGTGCGACTGGCGGTCGGGCTGGAAGCCGTCGCGTTTGCCCAGACCGTGGCAGATCATCCGCAGCGGCCGGCTCGCGCTGATGCGGGGATCCTTCTGCCGCAACGAACCCGCCGCCGCGTTGCGTGGATTGGCGAACGGCGGCTTGCCGGCCTCGACCAGTTTCGCGTTCAGGTCACTGAACTCGGCGACCCGGAAGAACACCTCGCCACGCACCTCGACCAGCGCCGGCACCGGATACTCCGCCGTGCCGGTCAGCGTCTCCGGCACGCTGGCCATCGTGCGCACGTTGAGCGTGACGTCCTCGCCGGTGCGGCCGTCGCCTCTGGTCAGGGCGCGCGTCAGGCGGCCGCCCTCGTACAGCAGGTTGATGGCGAGACCGTCGATCTTCAGCTCGCACAGGAAGTGCACCGGGCCGCCGACGGCCTTCGCCACCCGGTCCCACCAGCCGTGCAGCTCGTCGACGCCGAACACGTTGTCCAGGCTGAGCATCCGCTCCAGGTGGTCGTGCGCGGTGAAGTCGGTGGAGAACGTGCCGCCGACCCGCTGCGACGGCGACTCCGGCGTGACCAGCGACGGATGCGCCGCCTCGATCGCCTCCAGTTCGCGCAGCAGCGTGTCGAAGTCGCCGTCGGTGATGGTCGGCGAGTCCAGGATGTAGTAGCGGAACTGGTGGCCCCGCAACTCGTCGGCCAGTACGGCGTGCCGCGCCCGCACGTCGTCCGGCACGTCGTCCGCGCCTTCTACCGCCGGTGTCACCGCGCTCGACAACCGCGCTTCGTCTTGGCTGGTCACACGCCCAGACTAGCGAGTTGGTCAGACAGATTTCGACCCGTACCGTGCGCCACTCAGTCGTGTTCGCCTTCGGCGAGGCGCAGTACCAGTGCGCGCAGTTCCCGCAGCGTGATGGCGTTCTCCGGTTCGCGCGGCGCGGTTTCCACGCGGCGCAGCCGTTCCCCGGCCAGCCGTTCGCCGAGGGTGGCGTCCAGCGGCAGGAACGTCATGGCGGAGCGACCTGGTTCGTCCAGTTCGGACAGCGACGGGTGGTACACCGCCACGTCGACGACGCCGGCCGCCTCGTCCACCTGCGCCGCGAGCCGGAAATCGGCGAGTGCGATCCGGTGTCCCGCCAGGTTCACGGTCACGCCGTCCGGGTCGGGCACCGCGGGCACCGAGTCGTGGAACTCCCACAGCACGTCGTTGTTCGGGGCGGCCGCCTTCCACGCGTCGGTGTAGGGCCGCAGCAGCGGGTCTTCCTGGCCGCTGACCACCAGCGCGTACACCGCCTGCTGGCCGCGGTCCAGCGAGAAGTGCAGTTCGGGATGGATGGCCGCGACCGCGGCACACAGCTCGTGCTCGACCCGGCTCGGCTCGCGATCGCCGAGCGCGGCCGAGATGCTCGGCAGCAGCGCGTCCCAGCGCGCCCAGAACCTCCTGGCGGCTTCGGCGGGATCGGTGTTGGTGTTGGTGGTGGTCGCTTCGGTCGGCGGCCCGGCAGCGGATGCGCGTTCGGTCGCCTTCGGCCTGCGCCGGCGAAACCACGTCATCGGGCCATTGTGCGCCTGTTCGCGGCGGCTCACCGCGTCCAGGACTCCGGTGGTTCGACGAACGCCATGCCCAGCTCCGCTGCCAGCGCCAACGCGTGCCGAGCCCATGTCGTGCTCGCGCCGGCGAGGCCACAGGTCGGTGTCGGGATCGCCCGTTCGGCCAGGATCGACCGGGGAAAGCCCAGCCGGTCGACCAGGCGCAGCGCGGGTTTCGCCACGTCGGCCAGTGTGGTGGGCTGCGCGGGATCGGTCGACGGGACGAGGCCGAGCATCATCGTCACGCCGGCGTCCCACACCTCGCCGAGTTCGTCCGACGCGGTGATCAGGGTCGCGTCCAGCGAGATCAGGTCGGCGCCGGCATCGTGGCACAACGCGATCGGCGGCCGGTCCGCGCAGCAGTGCACGGCAACGGGCTGGTTGGTCGCTTGCTTTGCCGCGTCGATCACGGTCGCCAGGACGTCACGGGCGGCCGACTCGGCCACAGCGGGCACCGTGCCGAAGCCGGACGGCGTGGGCAGCCGACCGGCCAGCACCATGGGCAGGGTCGGCTCGTCGATCTGCACCAGGACCGAGGCACCAGTGCGGGCGACGACGTCGGCAACGTGCCGGGCGAGGCCCTCGGCCAGTGACTCGGTGAACTCGCGCAGCGCGCCCTGATCGGTCAGCACGCGGTGGCCGCGCGCCAGTTCGATACCGGCGGTCAGCGTCCACGGCCCGGCGATCTGGATCTTGGCCAGTTGTGGCCGGGCACTGTCCAGCACCTCGCCGAACACGTCGAGGTCGCGCGCCAGCAGGTCGGTCGCGCGCCGGTGGTCCATCCCGGCATGCGCGGCGACGCGGTAGCCCGACGGCACCTCCTCGATCGGCAGGTCCACCAGCATGGCGGCGGTGCGGCCGATGATGTCCGCGCCGAGTCCGCGTGCCGGCAGTTCGGGCAGATGTGGCAGGTGCGGCAGCTCGCCGAGCACGGTGCGGGCGGCCTCGGCCGGATCGGTTCCGGGCATCGAGCCGATGCCGGTCGCGGTCGCGGCGGGCCAGGGGGTGTCAGGCACGCGCACTGCATATCACGGCGTGGCAAGACGGTCCGTGCGCCACGATCACGCGTGAAACCGACGATTGCCGGCTACGGTCCGCATCGGTACCGTGACGTGGCCATACGGTTCCCATATGGTGGTACGAAAGGGACAGCGGCGATGCCCGTCAAGCACATGCGGATCGACAACCGGCTGATCCACGGTCAGGTCACGGTGGCGTGGGTCGGTGCTGTCGGGGCCAATCACCTGATCGTCGCCAACGACGAGGTCGCGGCGGACGAGTTCCAGCGGGTGCTGCTGCCGCAGGCATCGCGTGGCGTGCCGACGTCGGTTCTGTCCATCGCGGACACCATCGCGCACTGCGCCGGGCCGGCCGCCGCCGGTCAGCAGATCATGATCCTGGCCAAGTTCCCGACCGACGCGCTCGCGTTGATCGAGGGTGGCGTTTCGGCGGCCGAGGTGAACGTCGGCAACCAGGCGCCGAAACCGGGCACGAAGTTCACCATGGTCACCAGGTCCATCTCGGTGACAGCCGAGGACGCGAAGGTCTACCGGCAGATCGCCGAGCTCGCCGGGCACCTGCGCTGCCAGATGATGCCGTCCGACAAGGCGGACGACTTCCTCCGCATGATGACCAAGAAGAAGCTCTGACCAGCGGACATCGTTGAGCTGTCAATAATTCACCATATGGTGATGACATGCTGGTAACTCTCCACCAAACGGCCTTGACTCAAGCATATCTGGTGTTAATCTGCCGTGAGATCTAGATCACTGGTCTAGTCCAAATGGATGAACTCCACCCATCGGGACCTGGAGAAAGCAGGGCGCGAATGTTGCTGACCGCGCTGGTGCTCACCTTGTGGGCCTGTTTCTGTATCTACGACGTTCTCGGGCCGACACTGATCTATGCCAGCCGCCCGCTGATCGCCGGCACGGTAGCCGGCCTGATCATCGGCGACCTCACGCTGGGCATGGCCGTCGGTGCCACCCTGGAACTGGCCGCACTGGGCGTCTACACCTACGGCGGCGCCACCATCCCGGACTACACGACGGGCGCCATCGTCGGCACCGCGCTCGCCCACGCGGCCGGCGGCGCCTTCAGCCACGAACTGGCGTTCGGCCTCGGCCTCGGCATCCCCGCGGCCCTGCTGCTGACCGCGCTGGACCCGATCGGCCGGTTCCTGCCGACGTTCTGGATCCACCGCGCGGATGTCGCGGCGGTATCAGGGAAAACAAGAGAACTGACGGTCCTGCACTGGACGGCCTTCATACCGTGGGCCGCCGTCCGTGCCGTGCCGACGTTCCTCGCCGTGTACTACAGCGGTGCCGTGGCGTCGGTGGAGAAGGACGTGCCGACCTGGTTCACCAACGGCATGACACTCGTCGGCGCGATCCTGCCCGCCGTCGGCTTCGCCATGCTGCTGAACCTGCTGCCCGCGGCGCGCTACTGGTACATGCTGCTGATCGGCTACGTGCTCTTCGCCTACATGAACGTCGGCCTGCTGGGCATCGCGCTGTTCGGCGTCGCGATCGCGGTCATCTTCGTCACCCTGAAGCCGCCGACGCCGACTGCCACCCTCCGGGGCGGGGACGGTCAACCACCCGACGCCGAACCCGTGCCGCAGGAAGGGGAAGCCACCAATGTCTGACACGATCGAGCGGACCGCGGAGCTGACACCGGCCGAACCGCTGCCCGCCATCCCGAGGTCGGTGCTCAACCGGTCGTTCTGGCGCTACTTCTGGTCGTTCCAGATCTCCTGGAACTACGAACGGATGCAGGCACTGGGCTTCTGCTGGGCGATGATCCCGGTGCTGCGCTACCTGCACCGCGACGACCGCGCGTTCGCCGAGGCCATGCAACGGCATCTGTCGTTCTTCAACACATCGCCGATCATCGGCGGGCCGTTCATTCTCGGCAGCACGATCGCCATGGAGGAAGGCAGCTCGGCGACGTCGGCGGACGGCATGAAGGTCGCCATGATGGGGCCGCTGGCCGGCATCGGTGACGCGCTGACCTTCGTGGTCTACAACAGCATCATCTTCACGCTCGCGTCGAACTGGGCGTTGGACGGCCATGTGATCGGCCCGATCTTCGCGGCGGTCTTCGTACTGGTCCCCTACTTCATCGTCCGCAGGTGGCAGTTCGGCTTCGGCTACCGCCAGGGCAAGAACCTGATCACGCACC
>DATBDL010000169.1:0-10362 GCA_036269975.1 Pseudonocardiaceae bacterium
GCGGCGAATGACGGAACACCTTCCGGCAGCCCACTTTGCTGATCCCCGACCATCGTCGGAACACCTGGCCGGCCCACGGCTCACCGAGGGTCGCGGCGCGGTGCGCCGGCATCACAGGACCAACGTCACACCCCCCGGCCGGCTGCCGACCAGCCAGTTGCCCGGCAGTCTCGGCACCGCACGCTGGGAGTCCCGGTACCGCTGGGCGGTGATCGCCAGCGACGTGCTGGCCACCGTGCTCGCGGTGTCGCTGGTCGGCGGTTTCGTCGTGCGCGCACCGAGCCACCGGTCGTGGTCGCTGTCGATCGATCTCGCCGTGTTCACCATCCTCGTCGTGTGCGGCGCGTTGCCGCTCAACCGCGGTTGGCATCCGAGCGTGCTCGGCCAGGGTGCCGAGGAGTTCAAACGACTCGGTCGCGGCCTCGCCACGGCCGTCGTCGTGCTGGCGCTGGGCGGGCTGGCGGGCGGACTGCCCGGCATGCGGCCGTGGGTGTTCGTCGTCGTACCGGCGGTGGCCGTGCTCGCGACGGCGCAGCGGTACCAACTGCGGCGTTTCCTGCATCGCGCCCGGCGCTCCGGCCGGTGCCTGCTGCCGGTGCTCGCGGCCGGCGGGCCGGACACCGTGCAGGACCTGATCGACCGCACCCGCAGGGCACCGCACCTGGGCTGGCGGGTCGAGGCGGCCTGCACCACCGGCCGGCGGCGCCTTTCCGGCGACATCGACGGCGTGCCCGTCGTCGGTGGACTGAACGACCTGGTGCGGCACGTCCGGCGCGGCCGCTACCGCATCGTCGCGGTCACCGGCGACGCCTACTGGACGCCGATGCGGTTACGCCAGCTCGCCTGGGACCTGGAGGGCAGCGACGCGGAGATGGTCGTCGCGCCGGTGCTGATGGAGATCGCGGGGCCACGCCTGCACGTCACCGGCGTGCTGGGCATGCCGATGCTGCGGGTCACGGCGCCGGTGTTCACGGGTACTCGGAGGGTGATCAAGGAGATCGTGGACCGGGCCGGCGCGGCGCTGATGCTGGCGTTGTTCGCGCCCGTCCTGCTCGCGGTCGCGGCGGCGGTCGTCGCGGACAGCGGGGGCGGCGTGTTCTACCGCCAGCGGCGGGTCGGCAAGGACGGCCGCGAGTTCACGATCGTCAAGTTCCGCACCATGGTGCGGGACGCGGATCGCCTGCGTACCAGCCTGATCCACGCCAACGAGGGCGCGGGGCCGCTGTTCAAGTTGCGGCGTGATCCACGGGTCACCAGGGTTGGTGCCGTGCTACGGCGATGGTCGCTGGACGAACTGCCGCAACTGTGGAACGTGCTGGTCGGCTCCATGTCGCTGGTCGGCCCCCGGCCGCCGCTGCCGGACGAGACCGCGAGGTACGGGCCGGACGTGCGGCGGCGCCTGCTGGTCAAGCCGGGCCTGACCGGGATGTGGCAGATCAGCGGACGCAGCGACCTGTCCTGGGACGAGGCCGTGCGGCTGGACCTGCGCTACGTCGAGGACTGGTCGCTCGCGTTGGACGCGGTGATCCTCTGGAAGACCGCGCGGGCCGTGTTCCGAGGTGACGGTGCCTACTAGTCAGCTCCGCACCACTTGTTCGAGTTGTTCGAGGAGGTCGTTGCCATGATCAGCAGAGCCATGATCAGCAGTTCCCCTGTCCGCCGTGTCGGCGTCACGGCTCTACTGGTCGCGCTCGGTGCGACCGGCGCCGTCGCGCTGGCGGCACCGGCGTCGGCCGACACGGTCGGAGTGTCGCTCACCGTCTCGCCGACCACGGTCACCGTCGGCGACTCGGTCACCGTCACCGAAACCATCACCAACACCAACGGCTTCACGATCCTGCAACCGAAGGTGCAGCTACACAGCACCCCGGACAACCTCGCGGCCATCACGACGCTGTCGAGTTGCGACCCCGGCCCCGGCGGCACGTGCGCCACGCTGGCCGACGGCTACCAGGCCACGCTCGGCGCCGCCATCGGCGGCGGCGCGTCGGTGACGGTGTCGTTCACGCTGGCCGTCGACCCGACCGCGGCGAGCGCCGTGGAAACGCTGGTCGGCCAACTCGCCGCGACGAACTTCAACTCCGGTCCGGTCGCCGGCCCGACGCTGACCATCAACGCGCTGGCCGACCTCGGCGTGACACTGACCGGCAAGCCGAACCCCGGCCTGCTGTCGATGACCCTGGACTTCACGGTCAAGGTGACCAACAGCGGCCAAGGCACGCTCCAGCACGCGACCTACACCGCGACCGCGACGTCCGGTTTGGACGTTCGCGGCAGCGGAACGTGCACGGCCGGTCACAACAGCACGGCGACGTGCGCGTTCGGCACGCTGGCGGCCGGCGCTTCCGCGAACGCGACGTTCGCCGTCCCGATCGGACTGTTGGACATCGGCATTCCGTTCCAGTTCGGCGTGACGCGCACCACATCGTCGCCGACCGACCCGAACGCGGCCAACGACAGCTCGACAACCACGTGCACCGTGGTCAGCGTGCTGCTCGCGAGCTGTGGCGGCCAGGGGTCGCAGAGCTTGAAACATCTGCCCGTGTCGACGCGAATTACCGCACACAGCAAGAATGTCCCCGATGTCGTCCAGCGGCACGGCCGCTGAACCCCGGTAAAGGAAACCAACCGCATGATCACCGCACGGTCGGAGCGCAACTGATGAGCACCCAACGGCAACGCTTCGGCCTCGCGGTGATCGGCGCCGGTTACTGGGGACCGAACCTGGTCCGCACGGCACAACTCACCGAGGGTGTCCGCCTGGACTACCTGTGCGACCTGGACATCGACCGGGCGCGCAGGGTGCTGGGCGGATACTCGACCGTCCGCGCGACGACGTCGCTGGACGAGGTGCTCGCCGACGACGACGTCGCGGCGGTGGCCATCGCGACACCGGCCGCGACGCACCTGTCGGTCGCCCGCGCCGCGCTGGCCGCCGGCAAGCACGTGCTGGTGGAGAAGCCGCTCGCGGCCAACCTGTCCGACGGCCTCGCGCTGGTCGAGCAGGCCGACGAACAGGGCCTCGTGCTGATGCTCGACCACACGTACTGTTACACGCCGGCCGTGGCGCACCTTCGCGAACTGATTCGCGGCGGCGGGATCGGCGACATCCAGTACGTGGACTCGGTGCGGATCAACCTCGGGCTGGTGCAGTCCGATGTGGACGTTTTGTGGGATCTCGCGCCGCACGACCTCTCGGTGTTCCTGTCCGTGCTGCCGCCGGACGTGGTGCCGGTCGCGGTCGCCGCGCACGGGTCCGACCCGATCGGCGCCGGGCGGGCGTGCGTCGGGCACCTGACGCTACAGCTCTCCAACGGCGCGATCGCGCACGTGCACGTGAACTGGCTGTCCCCCACCAAGATCCGCACGATGGTGTTCGGCGGCTCGACGCACACCGTGGTGTGGGACGACCTGAACCCGACCCAGCGACTCGCGATCTACGACCGGGGCGTCGACCGGACGGCCGGCGAGGACTCGCGGACGCAGACGATCGTGTCCTACCGGCTCGGCGACATGGTCGCGCCGGCACTGCCCGAGCGCGAGGCGCTGCGCGGTGTGATGGCCGAGTTCACGGCGTCGATCACCGAGGGCAGACGGCCGTTGACCGACGGCTGGTCGGGCGTGCGGGTGCTGGCGATCCTGGAGGCGGCATCCGCGAGCCTGGCGGAGGGCGGGACGTTCATGCCGGTCATCGGCATCACCAACGAGATCACGGAAGGGGCGAGCGCATGACGGGGGCGGCGCGGCCGATCACCGGACAGCGGATTCTGGTCACGGGGGGTGCCGGCACGATCGGGTCGGCACTGGTCGACCTGCTGGTCGACGCGGGGGCCGCCGATGTCCTGGTACTGGACAACTTCGTGCGCGGCCTGCGGTCGAACCTGGCCGGTGCCGCCGAGCGCGCCGACGGCCGGTTGACCGTGGTCGAGGGCGACATCAACGACCGGCAGTTGCTCGCCGAGCTGACCGAGGGCGTCGACGTGCTCTTCCACCTCGCCGCGATCCGGATCACGCAGTGCGCCAAGGAACCACGGCTGGCACTGGAATGCCTCGTCGACGGCACGTTCACCGTGCTGGAGGCGGCAGCGGCCGCCGGGGTCGGCAAGGTCGTCGCGTCGTCGTCGGCGTCGGTGTACGGGCTGGCCGAGCAGTTCCCCACCACGGAGCGGCACCACCCGTACAACAACGAGACCTTCTACGGTGCCGCCAAGACGTTCAACGAGGGCATGCTGCGCAGCTTCCACGCCATGTACGGGCTGGACTACGTGGCCCTTCGCTACTTCAACGTGTACGGCCCGCGCATGGACACGCACGGCCGCTACACCGAGGTGTTCATCCGCTGGATGGAGCGGATCGCCGACGGCCAGCCGCCGCTGATCTTCGGTGACGGCAGCGACACGATGGACTTCGTGCACGTCCACGACATCGCGCGGGCCAACGTGCTCGCCGCCCGCGCCGACGTGACCGACGCCACCTACAACATCGCCAGCTCGACCGAGACCAGCCTGCGTGAGCTCGCCGACGCGGTGCTCAAGGCGATGGACTCGGACCTGGTGCCCGAACACGGCCCGCTGCGCGACGTGGCCGGCGGCGTCAGCAGGCGGCTCGCGGACGTCTCGGCCGCCGCCCGTGATCTGGCCTGGGAGCCGGAGATCGGGCTGGACGCCGGGCTGCGCGGCCTGGTCGAGTGGTGGCAGAGCTCTGCGGGCGCGGTGGTGACAAGCGCTTCGTAGGCGGCGACTCGGCGAGTAGGCACACAATCGGCCATCGCTGAATACTTCATTGCACTCCGGTGACCACGTGGATACCGTTTGACACTTGCACTTCCCGGCACAGCGCACACCCAGGTTCGGTGTCGATCAGGTGCCTGACCACGTGCGCACCGTGATCACCCTCACCCTCGCCGCGCCATTGGGCTGACGGGCCGGAAATGGTGTAACGGTGAGCCATGCCGACCCGATTTGCCGATTGACAAACACTGGTTTCGACTACGTGGTGTCCTGGTACATGTGGGCGACAGCACAGATGTCCGGGATACCGGCCGAGCCCGTCCATGCCGTGACTCGGCCGTGACATTTCACGGCGTTCTCCATAGGCGGTTCGCCCGGCCCCGCGCGTGATCGGCGCGAGCCGGGAACTTGAGAGGCGAGACAGGCATGACGAGGATGCTGGACAGAGTCCCACTTGGTGCTACCCGGCTGCGCGCGATGGCGGTGCACCTTGGCGCGACGGTGGCACTGGTCGCCACCGCGATCGTCGTGCCGACGCTCGTGCTGAGCACGCCGGCGGCGGCGGCTGTCAACCCGTGCCAGGCCCCGGTCGTGAACGCCGTCGCGTGTGAGAACACGCAACCCGGCACGCCGAACTGGCAGGTCGACTCGGACGATCCGTCGATCGCCGGCTTCACGACGGACATCAGCAGCACTGCCGGTGGCACCGTCCAGTTCAAGATCAACACCACCGCCTCGTCCTACCAGATCCAGATCTTCCGCCTCGGCTACTACGGCGGCGACGGCGCCCGACTCATGACGACGCTGGCCGTCAACACCAAGACCACCCAACCGGCGTGCAAGGTCGACCCGACGACGTTCATGACCGACTGCGGCAACTGGGCGGTCACCGCCACCTGGAACGTGCCGACGACCGCGGTCTCCGGCGTCTACTACGCGGCGCTGCACCGCAACGACACCGGCGACGAGAACGAGATGGCGTTCGTCATCCGCAACGACTCCAGCCACTCGGACATCCTCTTCCAGACCTCGGACGAGACCTGGGAGGCGTACAACTCCTTCGGCGGCGACAGCCTCTACACCGGTACCGGCCCCGGCACCAACGGCGCTTCGTGGGCGGTCAGCTACAACCGGCCGCTGTCCGGTGAGGGCGACGAGAACTTCATCTTCAACGCCGAGGTCCCGATGCTCTACTTCCTGGAGGAGCAGGGCTACGACGTCAGCTACACGACCGATGTGGACACCGCGCGACGCGGGAACCTGATCACGAACCACAAGGTGTTCATGACCGTCGGTCACGACGAGTACTGGTCCAACGAACAGCGCGCGAACGTACAGGCCGCATTGGACGCCGGCGTCAACGGCGCCTTCCTGACCGGCAACGACATCTTCTGGAAGACCCAGTTCAACAACAGCATCGACGGCTCGAACACGGCGTGGCGCACCGTGACCGTCTACAAGGACACGCTCGTCAGCCAGAAGATCGACCCGACCAACGTCTGGACCGGCACCTGGCGCGATCCACGGTTCAGTCCGCCGTCCGACGGTGGCCGGCCGGAGAACTCGTTGCTGGGCCAGATCTTCCAGGTGAACGGCTACCGCTCCGACTCGATGCAGGTGCCGGCCGCGTACGGGAAGATGCGGCTGTGGCGGAACACACCGCTGACGAGCATGACACCGGGATCGACGTACACGTTCCAGCCGGGCACGCTCGGCTACGAGTGGGACACCGTGCAGGACAACGGGTTCCAGCCGCCCGGTGTGGCGAGGCTGTCCAGCACGACGGTCAACATGTCCGACGGCAACTACGTCCTGAACAACTACGGCGACCAGTTCCTACCCGGCACGGCGACCCACAATCTGACCGAGTACCGGGACGCGATCAGCCATTCGCTGATCTTCGCGGCCGGGACCGTGCAGTGGGCGTGGGGCCTCGCCGACGACCACGCGTTCCAGACCGACACTCCGACGAGTGACTCGCGCATGCAGCAGGCGACGGTGAACTTCCTGGCGGACATGGGCGCGCAGCCGCTGACGCTGATGTCCACCATGGTCGCGACGACCGCGAGCACCGACCACACGGCACCGTCGGTGGCCATCACCAGTTCCCCGAACCCGGTGGTCGGCCAGAACTACTCGTTCGGCGGCACGGTGTCCGATGTGGGCGGTCAGGTCGCCGGTGTCGAGGCGTCCAGCAACGGCGGCGCCACGTGGCACTACGCCAACTGGAACCCCGGCGGCAACACCTGGAACTACAGCTTCGTGCCGGGCGCCGTCGGCTCCGTCACCGTCGAGGTGCGGGCGGTCGACGACTCGGCCAACCTGTCCGCTCCGGTCAGCGCGACACTGAGCATCGGGCCGCGCAACTGCCCGTGCGGCGTGTTCGCCGACTCATCGACGCCGGTCAACGCGGCCAGCACCGACACGAGCGAACTGGAGCTGGGTATGCAGTTCCAGTCGGCACAGGCCGGCTACGTGACGGGTGTCCGGTTCTACAAGGGCACCGGCAACACCGGCACGCACACCGGATCGCTGTGGACGACCACCGGCCAGAAACTGGCGTCCGGCACGTTCACCAACGAGACGGCGACCGGCTGGCAGACCATGACGTTCGCCAGATCCGTGCCGATCGCGGCGAACACGACGTACGAAGTGTCCTATCACGACCCGAACGGCCACTACGCCGCCGACAGCAACTACTTCACCAACAGCCCGGCCGTCCTACAGCCGATGACCGGCATGCAGGGCACGACGGCGACCCCGAACGGGTTGTTCTCGGTCGGCCCGACGGCGTTCCCGAACAACAGCTTCCAGAACACCAACTACTGGGTCGACCCGGTGTTCAACACCGTGCCGGCGCCGAACATCCAGCCGCCGAACGTGCTGGGCAACACGCCGACCAACGGCCAGGGCAGCGTCGTGCTGTCGCCGTCGGTGACGGTCACGTTCGACGAGCCGGTCGTGCAGTCGTCGGTACAGTTCACGCTGACCGGTGGCGGCAGCGGCGTGCCGGGCACGGTGTCGCTGTCGGCCGACCGCACCACGGCGACGTTCACGCCGACGGCGGGACTCGCGGCGAGCACCGCGTTCACCGCGTCGGTGAAGGCGACGGACGACTCGGGCAACGTCATGCCGAGCGCGTTCACGTGGTCGTTCACCACGGGTAAACCACGGCCGGCGACCTGTCCGTGCACGATCTGGGACGACTTCACCACCCCGGCGATCCAGGCCGTCAACGACAACGGCCCGGTCGAGATCGGCACCAAGGTGCGGTTCGACACCAAGGGCCAGGTGACCGGCGTCCGGTTCTACAAGGGACCTGGCAACACCGGCACGCACACCGGCTCGCTGTGGTCGTCGACCGGAACACGGCTGGCCACCGGCACGTTCACCGGTGAGACCGCGTCCGGCTGGCAGACGCTGACGTTCTCCAGCCCGATCAACGTGAACGCGAGCACGACCTACGTCGTGTCGTACTTCGCGCCGACGGGTCACTATTCGGCCACCCCCGGCTACTTCGGCAACAACACCGCGACCTACAACCAGTTGCACGCGATCGCCGACGGTGTCGACGGCGGGAACGGCGTCTACGCCTACAGCAGCACGAGTGCCTTCCCGTCCAACACCTACAACGCCAGCGACTACTGGGTCGACGTGTTGTGGCAGCCGGGCGCCAACGGTGACTCGTCACCGCCGACCGTCACGGCGAACACCCCGGCGAACAACGCGACCGGACTCGCGCTGAACACGGCACCGAGCGTGACGCTGAACGAGGCGGTCGACCTGACCACGGCCACGTTCACGCTGACCGACCCAGGTGGCGCGCGCATCGGTGGCACGACGACTCTGTCCACCAACAAGCTGACGGTCACGTTCACGCCGTCCGCCGCACTGGCACCCGGTACGACCTACACCGGGAACATGCAGATCGCGGACGCCAACGGGAACATGATGTCGACACCGTTCAACTGGTCGTTCACCACGACGGCGACCGCGACGTGCCCGTGCTCGCTCTTCAGCGCGGCAACGGTGCCGACCACCGTCACCACGAACGACCCGGCCTCGTACGAGCTCGGTGTCCAGTTCGTACCGTCGGTCAACGGCACGATCTCCGGCGTGAAGTTCTACAAGGGATCGCAGAACACCGGCACGCACACCGGTTCGCTGTGGTCGACCGGCGGAACGCGACTGGCGACGGGGACATTCGGCAACGAGGCGGCCAGCGGGTGGCAGACGCTGACGTTCACCGCACCGGTCGCCGTGACCGCGGGGACGACCTACATCGCCTCGTACACGACGACGACCGGCTTCTACTCCAGCGACAACGGCTACTTCAACCGCAGTGCGGTGACGAGCCCACCGTTGTCAGCGCCGGCGAACGTGGCCGGGACACCCAACGGCGTCTACGCCATCGGCAGCGGGTTCCCGACCAACAGCTTCGGCGGCTCGAACTACTGGGTAGACGTGGTGTTCAACAAGAGCTGAGCCACGATCGGACCGGCAGGCCGGCGGCCGGGCAGCCCACTCGGGTTGCCCGGCCGCCGGGTCCTTCGGACACTTCGGAAACGAGCACCCGACCGGAAGGGATGGCCGCCGCCAATGGGACAGCCGGAGACCACACCGAGCCGGTCACTCACGGTGCTGTGTTCCGGGGTGAGCTGGGACGGGGTCAGGGGGTCGGAACGGGCCCTGACCGAGGCGCTGAGCAGGTTCACCGACGTGCTGTGGGTGGATCCGCCGCTCTCTCCCGCGACGCCGAAGCGCTACCGGCGCTTCGGCGCGGCGGGGCCGTCCTGGCGCCCCCGGCTGCGTACCGAGCGGCCGGGCGTGTTCCGCCTGACGCCGGTGGTACTGCCCGGCCTGAGCCGGCCGGTGATCCGGACCACCACGTGGCCGCTGGTGCGCCGGCAGGCCAGGTGGGCACTGCGCCGCCTCGGCCGGCTGCCCGCCGCCGTGGTGGCGTGCTCGTTCGACGACGTGCTGCGCGGCTGGCCGGCCAGCACGGCGACCGTGCTGTACGGGACGGACGACTGGGTGGCCGGGGCGCGGCTGATGGGCCAGCACGCGAGCCGGCTGGAACGCCAGGAGCGGCGCGCCGTGCGCGGTGCCGACCTGGTGCTGGCCGTGTCGCCGGAGCTGGCCGACCGGTGGCGGACGCAGGGCACCGAGCCCGCGCTGTTGCCCAACGGCTGCGATCCGGAGGCATTCCTGGCCGTGGACACGGTCGAGCCGGCACCGCTGCCGGACGGCTTCCCGACGCCGGCGGCCGGAGTGGTCGGACAGCTCAACGACCGGCTGGACCCGGACCTGCTGGCGGCGGTCGCGGACACCGGGATGGGCCTGCTGCTGGTCGGGCCGCGTGATCCCGGCTGGCTGCCGGACCGGTGGGACGCGCTGGTCGCGCGGCCGAACGTGCGGCACGTGGGAGCGGTGCCGTTCGAGGAGCTGCCGCGCTGGCTGGCCAGGATCGACGTCGGCCTCACCCCGTACACGGACACCGTGTTCAACCGGGCGTCCTTCCCGCTCAAGACGCTGGAGTACCTGGCGGCAGGCCGGCCCGTCGTCGGCTCGGACCTGCCGGCCACCAGGGGCCTGGCGCAGGAGAGCCGGGACGTGGTCGCCGTGGCCGGGC
>DATBDL010000170.1:0-6907 GCA_036269975.1 Pseudonocardiaceae bacterium
ATGTCCTGCACCGCGCGCTGACCACGATCGAGGAACCGGCGGACGTGGTCGCATTCCTGATCGGCGAAGCGAAACGTCGGCACAGCCCGGACAACGTCAGTTGCGTGGTGGCCGACGTGGTCACGTCGACCCGCCACGGGCGCTGGGCGCGACTGCTGCGGCCGTGATCAGCCGCGCGGGGTCGCCGCGGACACCAGTGTCGCGCCGCCGGTACCGAAGTCGGCCCACCGGGCGGATCCAAGCACGACGGCGACCGACGAAGTCCTGAACTCGAACCCGTCCCCCGTGAGGGCGTGCACCAGGTCCGTCACGGCGGGATCGTGGCCGACGAGCAACACGGTCGCCACGCGCTCCGGCAGCTCGCGCACGACTGCCAGCAGACTGTCCGCATCGGCCGCATAGATCCGGTCATCGACCTGACACTCCGGTTCGCCGGCCAGTTCGGGCGCCACGAGCTGCCACGTCTGCCGGGCTCGGGTGGCCGGCGAGCACACCGTCATGTCGACCGCGGGCGCGTCGGCCCGCAGCCACCGGCCGGCCGCTGGAGCGTCCCGCCTGCCCCGGTCGGCCAGTGGCCGGTCCACGTCGTCAACGCCCCGCGGGTACGCCGACTTCGCGTGTCGCAGAACCACCAGCGTGTGCCCGGCCATGTGAGCCACGGTACTGCTGGGCGTCCGCCGCGTTCAGTTCGACGCGCATCCGTTCCGCGTCCCGGTCGGTCACCGTCGCGCTGCCCGCCAAACCGCTGAACCGCTGGTGGTGGCGCTGCACGGCATAGCCGAGCAGGACCAGCACCGCAAGGAAGAGAATCGTCGCTGCCATGGCACCAATTGTGCGTCCGTAGACATTCCGCCAACAGTGGCAGCTCTGACATTGTGCGGCAATATCCTGCCAGCTACGCTGGTGACATGCTGAGAACCGTCGCCGTCCCCCTGATCGAGGGCCTCGCGCCGTTCGAGTTCGGTGTGCTCTGCGAGGTGTTCGGCATCGACCGGACCGAGGAGGGCGTCCCGGCGATCGAGTTCCTCGTGTGCGCGGAACGGCCGGGCGAACCACTGGACACCCGCGCCCCCATCGCGATCACGCCACAGCACAGCCTGGCCGAACTGGCCCGCGCCGACCTGATCGCCGTGCCGGCCTTCACCGTCCGCGACGAGTACCCGCCCGCTGTCCTGGACGCCGTCCGGGACGCGGCCGCACGCGGCGCGATCATCCTGTCGGTCTGCACCGGCGCGTTCCTCCTCGGCGCGGCCGGACTGCTGGACGGCCGGCCGTGTACGACGCACTGGAAGAACGCCGCCGAGTTCGCGCAGCGCTTCCCGGCCGCCAAGCTCGACCCGGACGTGCTGTTCGTGGACGACGGCAACATCGTCACCAGCGCCGGCACCGCCGCCGGCATCGACGCCTGCCTGCACCTGGTCCGCCGCGAGATCGGCGCCGGGCCCGCCAACGCGATCGCGCGCCGGATGGTGACCGCGCCGCAGCGGGACGGCGGCCAGCGCCAGTTCGTGGAGCTGCCGGTGCCGGAGTGCACTGGCGACAGCCTGCAACCGGTGCTGGTCTGGATGCTGGCCAACCTGCGCGACGAGCACAGCGTGACCGAGCTGGCCAGCAGAGCCAGCATGTCCGAGCGCACGTTCGCCCGCCGGTTCGTCGCCGAGACCGGCACGACACCGCACCGCTGGCTGACCATGCAACGCGTGCTGCACGCCCGACGACTGCTCGAGGAGACCCAGCTCGGCATCGACGACATCGCGGACGCGGCCGGTTTCGGCACGGCCGCGCTGCTGCGCCACCACTTCCACCGCGTCGTCGGCGTGGCGCCCAACGACTACCGCCGCACGTTCGCGTGCCGATGACCATACTGGTCGGCGTGGAACACGTGATCCTGCTGGACGGCACCGGCAACGCGATCGGGACGGCGGACAAGGCAACGGTGCACCACGCGGACACCCCGCTGCACCTGGCGTTCTCGTGCTACCTGTTCGACCGGCGCGGCCGCCTGCTGCTGAGCAGGCGGGCACTGGCCAAGAAGACGTGGCCGGGCGTGTGGACGAATAGCTGCTGTGGGCATCCGGCACCCGGCGAGGACATGGCCGACGCGATCCACCGCAGGCTGCGGGACGAACTGGGTGTCACGGCGACCGAACTGAGCCTGGTCCTGCCGAGGTTCCGCTACCGCGCGGTCATGGCCGACGGTGTGGTGGAGAACGAGATGTGTCCGGTGTTCCTGGCACGCACCGACGACGAGCCAGCACCCAACCCGGACGAGGTGGCGGACACCAGGTGGACGCCGTGGGACGAGCTGGTGGACCAGGTCGGCACCGGAGCCCAGCCGATCTCCCCGTGGGCCCGGCTGCAACTGCGCGAACTGGCCGGGCTCGGAGCGGACCCGGCCGGCTGGCCAACGGCCGACCGAGAAGACCTGCCGGCGGCCGCGCGTGGGGCCGCCGCGTAACGGCGGCCCCACGCGGTCGGGCTCACTCCTCTTCGTTGTCCTCGCCCGGCACGGCGTGATCCGCCTTGCCGGGGGTCGGATCGCGGTCGAGGTCGATGAGCGGATGGCGGTGCGCACCCTCCGGTGCCGCGTGACGTGGCGTCCCCCCAGCCGGCTCGGTCTCGTTCTCCCTCTGCTGCGTCACGAAACCTCCCAATGATTCATGGCGACAGTGCTCGGCCATTCTGCCCAGTGACCCGTCGGCCACTGGTCGGTACCCCTGGTTGGCGGCCGTTCGATGCCAGAATGAGGCCATGGCCACGCCGGAGCGCACCCCGACCGCCGATGCTGTCGCCCACGGCGCACCCAGCCCGCCAACCGTCCGAGGCACCCTGATCGCCGTCTTCGCGTCCCCGGTCGCCGCCTGTCTGCTGCGCTACGGCGTGGATCTCGGCTACCGGCCGGTCCTGTTGGACCCGGACCCGGACCGTACTCTCGCCGGTTTCACGGTCGTGACCAGCATCGACGCGGCAGCACCCGACGAGGACACGGACGTCGTCGTCACGGATCACCACCGCGAAGAACTCGGCGTGATGCTGCGCGACGCGCTGGCCGTCCGGACGCGCTGGATCGGCCTGATGGGCAATCCGCGCCACGTCGGCCCGCATCACGAGGCACTGGCGGCGCTGGACGTGCCAGCGGCGGAGATCGCCCGCGTGCACCGGCCGATCGGCCTGAACATCGGCTCGCGCCGCCCACCCGAGATCGCCATCGCGACGCTGGCCGGCCTGCTGGCTGACCGGAACGACCGACCGGGAGGCTTCTTCTAAACCCGCCCCCATTGCTACCCGTACACCGTACTGCTAGCGTTACTGGTACAGCGTACGACCATGAGGGGGTTGTCGTGAACGACACCGACGTGCTGATCGTGGGCGGCGGGCCAACCGGCCTCGTCCTCGCACTGGACCTGGTCCGACGCGGCATCCGACCGCGCGTCATCGACCGTGCCACCGAGTTCTTCGGCGGCTCACGGGCCGACGGCCTGCTGCCGCGCACCCAGGAAGTACTGGCCGATCTGGGCCTGATCGACACCGTGCTGGCCGAGGGCGACGCCGGCATCCTGGTGCGCGGATACCAGGGCGACGAAGAGATCTGGTCCGGCGAGTTCGCCGAGACCGTGCCGCCGCGCCCGGATGTGCCCTATCCGAACGTCTGGTTCCTACCCCAGTTCCGCACCGAACAACTACTGCGCGACCAACTCGCCGCCCACGACGTCCACGTCGAACAGGGCACCGAACTGCTCGGCCTCACCCAGGACACCGACGGCGTCACCGCGACGATGCGCGGCGGCGACCGGATCCGCGCCCGCTACCTGGTCGGCGCGGACGGCGGGCGCAGCACCGTCCGCAACCTGCTCGGCATCCGGTTCGACGGCGAGACCGACGACGCGACGACCGCGCTGTTCGGCGACGTCCGGCTGACCGGTCTCGACCGCGCGCACGGCCGCGTGTGGATGTCCGACTCCGGCATCGGAGTCGGGCTGATGCCGCTGGCCGGCTCCGACCTGTTCACCTTCACCGGTCCCCCGCCCGCCGATGGCGAGCCGACCCTGGCCTACCTGCAGAGCGTCGTCGACGAGGCGACCGGCCGCACCGACATCGTGCTGCGCGAAGTCACCTGGGCTACGGTCTGGCGCGCGAACGCCCGACTGGCCGAACGCTTCCACGACAACAGGGTCTTCCTGGCCGGCGACGCCGCGCACGTCTGCCCGCCGACCGGTGGTCAGGGCATGAACACCGGTATCCAGGACTCGTACAACCTCGGCTGGAAACTGGCCGCCGTGCTCGGTGGCGCGCCGGCCGAACTGTTGGACAGCTACGCCGCCGAGCGCGTCCCGGCCGCGAAGACCGCGCTCGCGCTGGCCACGAACCTGTTGGCGAAGCACAAGCGCGGTGACGACGACGCCCACAGGCGCGGTCCCGACCTGCACCAGCTCACCCTGAACTACCGAACCAGCCCGCTGAGCACGGAACTACGCCGGGCAGCAGGACCCGTCACAGCCGGCGACCGCGCGCCGGACGCGCCGTGCCAGGATACGGAAGGCCGTGCCACCAGTCTGTTCCAGCTCTGTCATGGTCCACACTGGACGATACTGACCGCCGAGGACGCCACCCGCTACTCGGTCGGCCGCCCCGACTGGCCCGCCACGACGGTCGTCGACACCGACGGTCACATCAAGGCCGCCTACGACATCCCGCCGGACACGGTCGTGCTCATCCGGCCGGACGGCTACATCGGCATGTGCGCCGAATCAACGGCCGATCTCGCGCCCTACCTGCGTCGAGTCACCACCTAGAACAGCTCGCAGCCCCGGCGACGGATGACCGTCGCCGGGGCCCGGACCCCCGGTGCGCCCTACCGGGAACCGATCGCGCCAACCATTGGGCCGGCGGTCAGCTCGGAATGTTCCAGGACTGGTTGGCGCCCCCTGAGCAGTCCCAGATCTGCAACGGCGTGCCGTCGGCCGAACTGTTGCCGGTGGCGTCGAGACATCGTCCGGACGCCGGATTGACCAACTGGTTGGACGCCGTGTGTGTCCACTGCTGGGCACCGGTGCCGTTACAGGTGAACAGTTGCACCTTCGTCCCGTTGGCCGTGCCCGCACCCGCCACGTCCAGGCACTTGCCCAGCGCCTGGACCGTGCCGGTCCCGACTGTCCAGGACTGCGCGGCGGTGCCGTTGCACGTGAAGATCTGCACCTGGGTGCCGTCGGCCGAGTTCGCGCCGGCCACGTCGACGCACTTGCCACCGATACCGGTGATCTGACCGGTGTGCGGGGTGGTGCCGCCACCGCCGCCGGTGCTCTGGGTGCCGCTCCACGTGAACGTGGCCGACGTCGCTGCCGGCAGCGAGTAGGTGAAGTGCTCGCCGCCCCAGTTGACGTTCATCGTCTGCGCGGAGCCGGTGGTGTTGTAGGCGACGAGTGCCTTGGAACCGTCCGGGTTCTGCCACGCGACGTTGGACACCGAGGTGTTGGCCGTCGAGTCGACCCGGAACGCGCCTGGCTTCACGAACTTGGTGAGCTGGCCCATGTCGTAGTACTCGATGGTGAAGTCGACCTGCCCGCTACGGCTGTCTCCATTGTGGACGGTGATCAGACCGGTGCAGGTGCCGCAGCCGCTGTTGTGCGGGCCCATGTTCTGGTCGACGGCCAGGCTCCACTTGACCATGCTCTGGCCCCAGTTACGGGTGTAGTCGATGATGTTCGACATGTCCTCGGCCTGCTGGTTGGTGATCCAGGTGCCGCCGGAGTGCTCGGTGTCGAACTGGCCGATGTTCGGGAACTGGTTGTGCACCGTGGTCTGCTCGGCCGCGCTGCCCTCGTCGTAGCCGTGCCACGCCACGCCGCCGAACAGCGGGTCGTTGCGGACCGTAGCGTCGTTCACTTCCTGCGACGCGTAGCTGTTGTACTGACTCCAGTTCCAGTCCAGCGCGAGCACCTTGGTGCTCAGGCCGGCCGCGTGGAACGCCGGCAGCAGGTTGGTGACGGTGAAGAAGTCCAGGCCGTTGCCGTTCCAGTTCATCGTCGGGTAGGTCGCGCCGTCGCAGCAGCCGGGCTCGTTCTGGGCCGACGTGTAGTCCACGTGCACGCCCTGCGCCTGGTACGCCTGGATGGTCTTGACGTAGTACTGCGCGTAGGCCGCGTAGAACTGCGACTGGAGGAAGCTGTGGTTGTCGAAGTTGCCGTCGGCCTTCATCCAGCCCGGCGCGCTCCACGGGTTCATCATCAGCTTGAGACCTGGGTTGAGCTGCTCCGCCTGCTTGGTCAGCGGGAGGATGTCGGTCAGGTCGTGGCTGATCGAGAAGTGCGTGAGGTTCGGGTCGGTCTGCCCGGCCGGCATGTCGTCGTAGGAGTAGTTGCCGCGGGCCAGGTCGGACGCGCCCATGGGGTTGCGCAGGAAGTCCAGGCCGATGCCGTTGGTCGGGTCGAACAGCTTGGTCATCGTGGAGCTCTTCGTCGCCGCCGACAGCGCGCCGCTGCTGCCGAGCAGGAATGCCGCCGTGTCGGTCATGGAAGCGCCCGCGCCGACGAACTGCTGGAACTTGGTGTTCTCGTTGACCGTGATGTTCTGCCCGCCGCTGACGTTGCCGGCCGAGAAGCTGATCGGCGTCTGCTGTTGCAGGCCGCGCGTCACGTTACGACCACCGGAGTCGTTGGTGCTGGTGAGCCAGATGTTCACGGCTTCGTTGGCCGCGTTCGCGGTCGCGGGTACCAGTGCGGCCACCGTGCCCATGGCGAGCGCGCACGCTGCCGGCACGATGAGCATTCGGACCAGTCCCGCCATTCGGCGGCGTCGGCCACCCTGACCGATCAAGGCTGATGTCACGAGAGGAACTCCCTCCTCGACGTTGATGCGGGTGCCAGTGACCGTCTACGGACACGACAGTTGTCCCACCTCGCAATCACTT
>DATBDL010000171.1:0-12911 GCA_036269975.1 Pseudonocardiaceae bacterium
GACCGCGTCCGTGGCGGCCAGGAAGGCACAGCCGAGCAGGGCGCGGCGGGCGGTGGGTGAGAGCGCGGGGAGGGCGCCGAGCGGGCCGGTCATGACATGGTGCCGATCCGGCGGCGGAACACCCAGTACGTCCACGACTGGTAGACCAGCACCGCCGGCGCGCCGAAGCCGGCCACCCAGGTCATCACGGTCAGCGTGTAGTGCGCGGACGCGGCGCCGTGGACGGTGAGCGAGAACGCCGGGTCGAGGGTGGACGGCAGGACGTTCGGGTAGAGGGCGCCGAACAGCGTGACCACGAGGGCGACCACGGTGAGCGCGAGCAGCGCGAACGCCTGGCCGTCGTAGATCGCCTTCAGCCGGAAGACTGCCGCCGTTGCCGCGATGATCGTTACCAGCAACGGAATCCAGGTCCACGGGTGGCCTTCGCGGAGTTGGACCAGTAGCGGTAGCGCGATGATCGGGAGTAGTGCGATCGGTGCGATGCGGAGCGCCAAGCGGCGGGCTCGGACACGGATGTCGCCCTCGGTTTTCAGGGTGACGAAGAACGTGCCGTGCAGCAGGGCGAACGCGGCTACTGCCAGTGCGCCGAGCAGGACCTCCGGGCGGAACGCGGCGAACGCCGAACCGACGCGGTCGCCGTTCGCGTCCAGGGGCAGACCGAGGACGGTGGTCGTGATCAGGAGGCCGACGCACAGCGCGGCCAGCCACGATGCCGTGACCAGGACGCGGTCCCACGTGTGCCGCCAGCGGTCGGTGTCGATCTTGCCCCGGTACTCGATGGCGACGCCACGGCCGATCAGCGCGACGATGAGCAGCAGCAACGGCAGGTAGGCACCGCTGAACAGGGCCGCGTACCAGGCCGGGAACGCGGCGAACGTGGCACCGGCCGCGACGATCAGCCACACCTCGTTGCCGTCCCACACCGGGCCGATCGTGTCGAGCAGCACGCGGCGGTCGGCGTCGGTGCGACCGAGGATCGGCAGCAGCATGCCGACGCCGAAGTCGAAGCCCTCCAGGAAGAGGAAGCCGAGCCAGAACAGGGCGACCACGCCGAACCAGAACGTGGGAAGATCCATTATGGACACACCTCCTCAGTGGGCGAAGGTCAGGACTTCGTCGGGTTCTTCCGGCAGTGCCGCCGGTACGCCGGCCCGGACGTACCTGGCCATCAGGTAGATCTCGATCACGGCCAGCACCGCGTAGACGGTGGTCAGTGCGATCACGGAGGTCAGTGCCTCGCCGACGGTCACGCCGGGCGAGACGGCCTGCATGGTGAACATCCAGACGCCGTCGATACCGGTCGGATTGGGCGCGACGACGAATGGCTGACGGCCCATTTCGGTGAAGATCCAGCCGAACGCGTTGGCCAGGTAGGGCGTCGCGATGGCGAGCAGCGCGGCGCGCGGGAACCATTTCGTTTTCGGGAAACGGCCGCGTCTGGTCAGCCACAGCGCGCCGAGGCCGGCAATGGCTGCCAGCGCGCCGAAGCCGATCATCAGGCGGAACCCCCAGTAGGTGACCGGCAGGTCCGGGACGTAGTCGATGGGCTGTCCGTTGGCGTAGGTGGTGCCGTATTTGGCCTGGTACTGCGGGATCAGGTTCTGGACACCGTCCACTTTGCTGGTGAAGTCGCCGGTGGCCAGGAACGAGAGGATATCGGGGACGTCGAGGGTCTTGACGCTCTCGCAGTTGGGGTTGGCGACGTCGCCGTAGGCGAGGATGGAGAAACCGGCTGGCTGCTCGGTATGGCAGAGGGCTTCGGCGGCGGCCATTTTCATCGGCTGTTGTTGGAACATCAGTTTGCCCTGGGTGTCACCGGAAATGGCGAGCCCGGCGAACGCGATGACGCCGACCCAGGCGCCGAGTTTCAGGGAGGCGCGCCACATCGGCCGGTAACCGTCGTCGTGGCGGGCGATTCGCCAGGCCGCGATGCCGACGAGGAATGTGGCCGCGACCGCGAAACAGCCGGCGATGGTGTGCGGCAGTGCGGCCATCAACGTCGGATTGGTGAGCACGGCCGTGACCGACGTGAGTTGCGGCCTGCCGTGTACGAGCGCGACGCCGACCGGGTGCTGCATCCACGAATTGGCGGCGAGAATGAAGTAGGCGGACGCGGTGCTGGCCAACGAGAACGCCCACACGCAGGCGAGATGCGCCTTACGCGGCAACCGGTCCCAGCCGAAGATCCACAGGCCGAGGAACGTGGACTCGACGAAGAACGCGATCAGTCCCTCCATGGCCAGCGGCGCGCCGAAGACATCGCCGACGAAACGTGAATAGGCGCTCCAGTTCATGCCGAACTGGAATTCCTGCACCAGCCCGGTCACCACGCCCATGGCGAAGTTGATCAGCAGCAGCTTGCCCCAGAACTTCGTCATGACAAGGTATTTGCGATCGTCGGTGCGCAGCCACGCGGTCTGCATACCGGCGACCAGCAGCCCAAGGCCGATGGTCAGCGGCACCATCAGGAAGTGGTAGACAGTGGTGATCCCGAACTGCCACCGTGCGATCCCGAGTACGTCCACGATCACATCGTCGGGCCGATGAAGGTCGCTCGCCAGTGGAGACGGTCCTTCGAAAGACGGGACCTAGGTCCCGCTCAGGACAGTGCGGCCGTCAGGTCGGCAGCCGCGCGGACGACTCGCGGGCCGATCACCGTGTCGTCCAGTTTGGCCAGTGACACCACGCCGACGCTGGCCCGCAACTCCGGCACCCCGCGCACCGGCGCCGACACGCCGTACGCGCCAGCCTGTAGCTCGCCGGCCGAGCCGATCCACGCCGGACCGTTGAGCGGCAACGTGATCGCACGCCCGGCCGCACCGCGCTGCAACGGATGCCGGGCACCGACCCGGTATGCCACGTGATACGCGGTCCACGACGGCTCCACCACGGCGACGGCCTGGGCGGCGTCACCGTCGGCGACCGTGAGGTGCGCCGTCGCGCCGACCTCCTCGGCCAGCGCCCGCAACACCGGCATCGCGACCATCCGCAACTGCGGCAGCACCCGTGCGGCCAACCGGAGCATGCCGAGGCCGAGCCGTACCCGTGAGCCTTCGCGGCGAACCAGACCGCGTTCCACCAGCGGCACGAGCAGCCGGTAGACGGCGGCGCGACTGGCGCCGATGGCGACCGCGAGTTCGCTGATCGTCGGCGCCTCGGACTCGCAGTCGGCCACGGCCTGCAAGACAGCCAGCCCGCGTTCCAACGTGAGTGAGCTTTCCTTGCCGGCCCGTGCCACCGTGTTGGGGCGGGCCACCTGGCCGAGCCGGGCCGCGCCGACCGAGCGGGGGGTCACCACCTCGCTCGTCCCGACGGTCTGCCGGCCGGCACCGCTATCCCCGGCCCGGTGCGTCCGCCGGCAGCACGCGGCCGGCGACCTCGGCAAGGCCGATCCGGCTCCCGTCCGGGCCGGGCGCGGTCGCTGTGATCACCACGGTGTCCCCATCGTTGAGATAAGTCCGCTTCGCACCGTCGTCGAGGGTCAGGGGCTCGGTGCCGCCCCACGTCAGTTCCAGGAAGCTACCTCGCTGATCCCGTTCTGGGCCAGACACCGTGCCCGACGCGAACAGATCTCCCGGTCGGACGGTCGCCCCGTTGACCGTCATGTGGGCGAGCTGCTGTGCGCACGACCAGTTCATACCCGCGAACGGCGGCCGTGACACCACCGTGTCGTTCCAGCGCACCTCCATGTCGACGTCCAGGCCCCACGGCTGCTCCTCGACCAGGTAGCGCTGCAACGGGTGCGGCGGGGCGGGGACGCCGACGCGGGCCTCGGCCAGTGCGGACAGCGGAGTGATCCAGGCGGCGATGGACGTGGCGAACGACTTGCCGAGGAACGGGCCGAGCGGCTGGTACTCCCACGCCTGGATGTCGCGTGCGGACCAGTCGTTGACCAGCGCGACGCCGAACACGTGCTCGGCAACGGCCGACGTGCGCACGCGCGAGGCGACCGGGCCGCCGCACACGAAACCGACCTCGGCCTCGATGTCCAGTCGTGTGCTCGGGCCGAACTCCGGCGTGTTCCCGCTCCCCCGACGCTGTCCGTTGGGGCGCTCGATGTCGGTGCCGGAGACGACGACGGTGCCGGCGCGACCGTGGTAGCCGACCGGCAGGTGCGTCCAGTTGGGCAGCAGCGGCTCGGGGGCGTCCGGCCGGAAGATGCGGCCGGCGTTCTCGGCGTGGTCGCGGGACGAGTAGAAGTCGACGTAGTCGCCGACGCTGAACGGCAGGACCGTGGTCAGCCGGGCCAGCGGCACGACCTCGGCGCCACGCGGGCGGGCGGCGCGGGCCACCAGTTCGGTGAGGCGTTCGCGTAGTTCCTGCCAGGTGCTGCGGGACGTGGCCAGCAGCGGATCGAGCGAGTCGGCGGCGACCAGTTCGGCCAGCCGGGGACCCAGCGTGTCGGCGAGCGCGCGCAGCGGTAAGGCGTGGTCGCCGACGCGGACGGCGACGTTCGGGCCGTCACCGGTGTCGATCACGCCGTACGGCAGCGTCTGCGGCCCGAACGGGCAGGCAGGGGTGAACCGCTCGTCCTCGATCCATGTCATGCGACTGTCCCCTGTCCGTGGTCTTTACAGCAGGCCGAGTTTTTCCAGGTCGGCGACCGGCTCGGCCAGTGAGCAGGAACCGTACGACGCGAACACGCCACGGGTCGCGCGGGCGTCCGCGTCGGACAGCGCCGCCGCCTCGGACGCGAGCGCCGCCGCGTCCTCGCTGGCCAACGCGGCGCGCACGTCCTTGCCGGACAGCGCTCGGGACGTGGCCACCAGCAGGTTCAGGAAGCCGTGATGCTGGAAACCGGTGGCCGGATCGGTGTGCCGGACGGCGTTGTGCAGGCCGGCGGTCGCCTTGAAGGACGTACCCGAGCCGGCGAGGACCCCCAGAAAGCCGGCTATGTGGTCCAGCGTCGGGAACGTCTCGACGGCCTGGCCGCCACAGCGCAGCTTCGGCCAGTAGCCACGGTCGGCCACCCGTCTGACGCCTTCGAGCCAGTCCGGCCCGCCACGGCGTGGCTCGATCACGCGGATGGCGTCCTCCGGCACGAACTCGTCGACGCGCTCCAGCCACACCTCGTCGACGTCGGAGGGCGCCGGCATCTCGACCATCCGTAGGGCCAGCAGTTCGGCCCGTGACTCGACGATCGAGACGGCCTTGGGCAGACCGCCCAGACCGGTGTCCACGACCAGCGAGAGGCCGATCGGCTTCACCGGTTTCGCCTTGATCAACTCCGTGATCAGCTCCGGCAGCCGGGACGCGGTACACAGGAACAGACCGATCACACCGGCCCGCTCCCCGGCCCGTCCGGCGAGGTGGCCGCGGATCGCGTCGGGCATCGCGGCGTTGCCTGGCGGGAACAACGCCGCGTCATCGACAAGCCGCGCCAACAGGGGCGGAACGCGGTACGGACCCGGCGGACGTAGCTCGGCAGCGCTTGACACGAGTGACACGCTAATGGTGTCTAACAAGCGAACAAAACTGTCCGCTCAGCGGACGCTATTTTGCACCGGGGCCGCCTTATGCCGTACTACCGCCAGGTCGGGGAGATACCCCGAAAGCGCCACACCCAGTTCCGCGATCCGGACGGCCGGCTCTACGCCGAAGAGCTCATGGGCGTCGAGGGTTTCTCGTCCGACTCCGCCCTGCTCTACCACCGGCACCTGCCGACGGCGATCGTGGACGCGGTCGCGGTGTCGGACGCCGAGCTGGGCGAACGCCAGACCGTGGCCAACCATCCGCTCAAGCCACGGCACTTCCGGACACCGGACCTGAAGTGGGAGTCACCGACCGAGGTGGACGCGGTGGCCGGGCGGCGGCTGTTGTTCGGCAACGCCGACGTGGCGATCCTCTACGTCGCGGCGACGGCGCCCAGTCCGCTCTACCGCAACGCGGCTGGCGACGAACTGCTGTACGTCCAGGGCGGCGCGGGTGTCGTGGAGACGATCTACGGCGCGCTCGCGGTCGGCGACGGGGACTACGTCGTCATCCCGACGTCGTGCACGTACCGGATCGTGCCGGACGGCGACGATCCGCTGCGGCTGCTGGTGCTGGAGGCGAGCGGGCACATCGGGGCGCCGAAGCGGTACCTGGCGGCCAAGGGCCAGTTCCTGGAGCACTCGCCGTACTGCGAACGCGACCAGCGCGGCCCCATCGAGCCGTTGACGCTGGACGGCGAGGACGTCGACGTCTACGTGCGACACCGCAGTGGCGTGACCCGCTACACGTACGCCCACCATCCGTTCGATGTCATCGGCTGGGACGGCTGTCTCTATCCGTGGGCGTTCAACATCCGGGACTTCGAGCCGATCACCGGCCGGGTGCACCAGCCGCCGACCGTGCACCAGACGTTCGAGGGGCCGAACTTCGTGGTGTGCTCGTTCTGCCCGAGGAAGGTGGACTACCACCCGCTGGCGATACCCGTGCCGTACAACCACGCGAACGTGGACTCGGACGAGCTGATGTTCTACGTGGGCGGGAATTACGAGGCACGCAAGGGTTCCGGCATCGGGCTGGGTTCGCTGTCGCTGCACCCGTCCGGTTTCACGCACGGCCCGCAGCCGGGAGCGGCCGAGGGGGCGATCGGCGCGGACTACTTCGACGAGACGGCGGTGATGGTGGACACGTTCCGTCCGCTGGCGATGGGCGAGGCGGCGGCTGCGTGCGAGGACGCGCGCTACGCGTGGACCTGGGCGCGACGGGGTCCCGACTGGACGTGATCGTGCGCTGTCTCGTGCTCTGTCTCGTGCCGAACACGATCGTGCTGAACCGGACGTAATCGGTGTGCAATCGGTAGTGGATCAACCGCCGAACGGGTGTTCTTCGTGGCAAGTTTGCCCGCCGACTCGCGTCCGGAACACTTTCAAGTTAGGGTCGCCTAAGTGGAGGTGTTCAGCCGTGAGCCAGATCACTCGTCGACCGCCGTGCCCAGGGCCGGCCGACCGGGCGCGCACCATCGCCGTCCGGGGCGGGCGGGCCACGCTGCTGCGGTCGGAGTGCCCTGAACCGGCGGACCGGATCGAACCGCACCTGCACCACGTCCACGCCGACGGTTCGGCCACCGTGCTGTTGCCGGACACACATCGGCTGGTCGGCGCGATCGCACGGGCGCCTCGTCGGGAACTCGGGGCCATGCTGGAGTTGGCCGACCGGGCCCCGGTAGCACTGCGCGAGCCGGTCAGAGGACTGCTGTGGATCACCGGTTGGCTGCGCGTCCTGGACGGCGCTGACGCGAGACGTGAGGCACTGGCGGTGGCCGAAGCGCGGCCGGACAGCCGTTTGCTGGACGTCGGCCACGGGGTGACGGCCATGCGACTGGCGCCCGCGTCGCTGGTACTGGCCGACGGCGAGGGCACCAGCTCGCTGCGCCCGGCCCAGTTCGAGTCGGCGACACCGGACCCGTTCTGCGGCTACGAGGACCACTGGCTGCGGCACCTCGAACTGGCCCACCGGGACGTGGTCGGAATGCTGACCCGCCTGATCCCGGACGACCTGCGGGGTGGACACGTCCGCCCGCTCGGCCTGGACCGCTGTGGCCTGCGCCTGCGAGTGGAAACCACGGACGCCGACCACGACGTGCGGCTGGCGTTCTCGCAACCGGTGAGCACACCGGGCGAACTGGGCACGCAGTTGCGGCGACTGGTCGGCTGCCCGTTCCTGAACCAGGCCAGGTCGGCCTAGCTCTGTGTCGGCTTTGGTATCGGCTCAGCCCAGCGTTCCTGACTCTCACCCCAGCGTTGCGGCCAGTTCCGGCGGGAAGCCGCCGGTCGCGATCGGCCCCCAGCGCTCGATGGTGATGCGGATCAACGACTTGCCCTGCCGAACCATCGCCGCCCGGTAGTCGTCCCAGTCCGGGTGCTCACCGGAGATCGAGCGGAAGTACTCGACCAGCGGCTCGACGGAGTCCGGCGGGTCGATCACCTCGGCGGTGCCGTCCACCTGCACCCAGGCATCGCTCCAGTCGCTGGACAACACGCACATCGCGGCCCGCGCGTCGCGGCGCAGGTTGCGTGCCTTGGCGCGCTGCGGATACGTGGACACCACGATCCGGCCGGCCGGATCGACGCCGCAGGAAACCGGCGAAAGCTGCGCGCCGCCGTCGGCACGGTAGGTGACCAGGATGCCGTTGTGCCGGGGCCGCAGGAACTCCAGCAGCGCAGCGCGGTCGACGACGTCGTTCGTGGCGTATTTGGGCATGCCGGCAGATTAGCCAGCCATACTGCGGGCTGACCTCCCGTACCTAGGATGATCTCGTGCGCGAACGTTTGCGGGCCTGGTTGGTGCCCGACACACCGGCCGGTGTCCGATTGACGGACGAGCCGAAAGGTGTGCGGCTGGAGCTGTTGATCGTCTTCGCGGTCACGCTCGGGCTGTCCGGGATTCGCAGTCTGATCTCGTTGCTGGACTCGTTGTTGCAGCCGGTCGCGTTGAATCAGCAACACGTTGCCATCGACGTTCCGTTGGCGCGCAACGGGTTTCTCGATCTGCTCGCGCAGTTGGCGCTCGTGCTGGAGTACCTCGCCTGGGGGGCGTTGGGGCTCTACCTGTTGTGGCGGGCCGGTGTTCGGTTGGCCGAGGTCGGGGTGCGGCGCTACCTGCCGAGTGATCTGGCCGGCGGTCTCGGGCTCGCCGCGCTGATCGGGATTCCTGGGCTTGGCCTGTATCTGCTGGCCAAGGCCCTTGGCGCGAACCTGACCGTGGCGCCGTCGCTGTTGACCGACACCTGGTGGCGGATTCCGGTGCTGGTGCTGTCCGCGGCGGCCAATGCGTGGGCCGAGGAAGCGCTGGTGGTCGCCTACCTGATCAGCCGGCTGCGGCAGCTCTGCCTGCGGGAGAACCCGGCCGTCGCGGTCTCGGCGGCGCTGCGCGGGTCGTATCACCTGTACCAGGGGTTCGGCGGTTTCGTCGGGAACCTGGTGATGGGGCTGGTGTTCGGGCGGATCTGGCAGCGGACCAACCGGCTCTGGGTGCTGGTCACCGCGCACACGATCATCGACGTGGTCTCGTTCGTGGGCTACGCACTATTGGCCAGCCACCTTTCCGTACTACGATGACGCAACAGATCACCAGGTTGATCTACGAATAGTTAACGAATCCATGTTTTCGTCGCCCATCAGTGGCGATCTCTTCCAACTTTAGCGGTAGCGGCTACGCTGAGCCCGTGACCGAGCACATCACCACGACGCACCGCGTGGACAGCGAAGTGGGGCCGCTGCGCACCGTTCTGCTGCACCGGCCCGGCCCGGAGCTCAAGCGGCTCACCCCGCGCAACAACGACCAACTCCTGTTCGACGGCATCCCGTGGGTGGACCGGGCACAGGCCGAGCACGATGCGTTCGCCGCACTGCTGCGCTCGCGTGGCGTCGAAGTGCTGCTGCTGGCGGACCTGCTGGTGGCCGCGTTGCGGGACGCGCGGGCGCACGCGGCGGGCGTGCACGCGGCCGTCGACCAGCTTCGGCTGGGTACGCACCTAGCGGACGCGTTGCTGTCGTACCTGTCCGGGATCTCGGCCGACGCGCTCGCCATGGTGCTGATGGCCGGGATGACGTTCGAGGAACTGCCGATCGCCGAGGGTGCGTCGTTGGTGCGGCAGATGCACCAGCCACACGATTTCGCCATCGATCCGCTGCCGAACCTGTTGTTCACGCGGGATTCCTCGGTGTGGATCGGGAATCGCGTCGCGGTGTCGTCGCTGATCATGCCGGCGCGGCGGCGGGAATCCGCGATCACCGACATCATTTATGCCTATCATCCGCGATTCCGGCACACCGCCCGTGCTTATGGCGCGCATTCCGCTCCGGTCGAGGGTGGGGACGTGTTGGCGTTGGCGCCCGGCGTGCTCGCGGTGGGTGTCGGTGAGCGGACGTCGGCGGCGGGCGCGGAGGCACTGGCGCGGTCGACGTTCATGGATGGCTTGGCGCACACCGTGTTGGCGGTACCGATCGCGCAACAGCGGGCCACCATGCACCTGGACACCGTGTGCACGATGGTCGACCGGGACGCGTTCGTGATGTACCCGGCGGTGCGCGAGACGCTGTCCGCCTATCCCCTGCGCCCCGACGACAACGGCGGCGTAAGGGTGGACGGCCCGGAACCGTTCCTCACGGCCGCCGCCAAGGCGATGAGCATGGACCGCCTGCGCGTCATCGACACCGGACTCGACCCGGTCACGGCGGAACGCGAACAGTGGGACGACGGCAACAACACGCTGGCCGTCGGGCCAGGAATCGTCGTCGCCTACGAGCGCAACGTAGAAACAAACGCCCGACTCGCGGCGGCGGGCATCGAGGTGCTGGAGATCTCCGGCTCCGAACTGGGTTCCGGACGAGGTGGGCCGCGCTGTATGTCGTGTCCGGTGTGGCGGGAGGCGTTGGTCGACTGATCGCTTGCCTCCCACAGCAGCGGCGGCGAGCATGTCATGCTGGCCGCACGAACGATGAGGAGGCACCGTGACGGGGGCACTGGACACCCAGCCGAACGCCAGCACGTTCGTGCTGGACGATCTGGTGAAGTGGGCATGGTCCGGCCAGATTCGTGTACCACATTTCCAACGTGGGCTGCGCTGGGATCGTTCGGATGTCGTCCGCCTGTTCGACAGCATCCTGAACGGTTACCCGATCGGGAACCTGCTTCTCTGGGTGCGTAACAGTCCCGCACAAGAGGTGACGCTCGGTCGACTTGTGATCAACGCGCCCGCCAGCAACGACGCATTCTGGGTTGTCGACGGTCAGCAGCGAATCACCAGTCTGGCCAATGCGCTACATCCATCGGGTACTGCAGATCCGCGGTTCGCACTGGCCTACGATATGGATCGACGGCAGGTGGTGCCACAATCGAGCCGATCCGATCCGGCGACGATCCCACTGCCCGTGATCTTCGATCTCCAGAGCCTGATACGTTGGCAGATCGACCATCCCGAATTCCAGGACCGAATCGACGAGGCCAGCGCGATCACCAAGCGGCTCCGAGAATTCTCGATTCCGGTCTACCTGGTGCGGCAGGACGATCCCAAGATCCTTCAGGTGATATTCGACCGGATGAACAATTCGGGCAAGAAACTCACCAGAGCCGAAGTGTTCTCGGCACTCTATGCCGGCCAGGAAGAACAACCCGACGACACCCTAAGCATCAAGGTCATAGCGGATCGGATCTCAACCGATCTTGGGTTCGGCCTGATCGACGAGGACACCGTACTTCGAGCACTGTTGGCCAGGCGCGGTTCCGATGTGGAGCGGGAGATCAGGCTGGAATTCAACATCCAGGACCGCAAAGGTTCCATCGACTTCCCGGACGAGGATCGGGATACCGCGTTCCAACTCGGTGAGCAAGCACTGCGATCCGCTGTCACCTTCCTTCAGGACCATGCCGGAATACCCCACATCTCCATGCTCCCGTACCGGTACCTCCTCGTCGTGCTGACCAGGTATCTCAGCTTCGACCTCGAACCCGATCCACGTGATGCCCGACTGCTCCGGCGTTGGTTCTGGCGGTCGGCAATGAGCGGACCCACTGCTGTCAAAGGCAGTACTACCGCGACCACCAGGACACTCAACGGTTTGATCCGTCCCGACCGGCACGCGGAGGCAGTACAGGCTCTGCTGGCGACCACGCCGGGGTTCGCAGAGAACGGGCTTCCTGATCTCCAGAACTTTCGCACCAACACCGCGTCGACCAAAATCGTTCTCGCATCCTGGTGGCACCAACAACCTCGGTCGGTGCGCAATGGGACCGAGCACACCAGATCGGACTTGTCGCTGGCACTCGACGAGAATTCCACGGCGCGCAACGTTATCACCTCGATCGTACATCCAGCGGCGATTCCGGACGAGTATCGCAACTGGGCTGCGGGCAAGATGTTCTTGATCGGCCAGGACGAGGAGATCGAAGATCTGGACAACCTGATCACCAACCATGGTCCGTTGGCCCACACGGAACTTCGAACGAAGGCGCTCGAATCGCACTCGATCAACGAGGGCAACCTCCAGCAACTCCAGGACGGCGATATCGTTGGGTTCCTCATATCCCGGCAGATGACACTGGCGGCCAAGCTACGTCGGTTCTTGATGGGAATGTGTGAGAGCAGTTTCGAGGACACGCCGTCGCTTGCCGATCTGGTCTTCGATGAATCGCCGGACGAACATGCCGATTCCTGAGCACTCATTCACGGTGCTGCTACACGGTCAGCGGGTTGGCCTGCTGCGACAACGCGGCGCCATCACCCGGTTCGAACTGGACGAGTCGTACCTGGAAGACCCCGAACGCGCGGTCTTCGGCCTGATCTTCGAGCAGGACCTACCAGCCCGGCGCTCAGTGAAGCAGCGGCTCCCGCCGTGGTTCGCCAATCTCCTGCCGGAGGGGCAACTGCGGCGATGGATCGCGCTGGAGCGTGGAGTGCCGCTGATCCGGGAGGTCGAACTACTCGCCCAGATCGGTCACGACCTACCAGGTGCGGTGGGAATGCTGGCTGCCGAGCCAGGGCACGAGGACGACGAGTCCTGGGTCGAGCCGCCAGATCGACCGAAGCCGCGCGGCCTGGTCGCCGGACTGCGGTTCTCGCTCGCCGGCGTCACCATGAAGTTCTCCATGCTGGACCAGGGACATCGATTGACGCTGCCGGCAGCAGACGAGCGCGGCGACTGGATCGTGAAGCTTCCGGACGGCGCACACCCAAACGTGCCGCACAACGAGTACACCATGATGGGACTCGCCAGTGCGGCCGGCATCGAAGTCCCCGAGATCCGTCTGCGACATCGGGACGAAGTTCCAGAACTTCCGAACCAGCTATGGCCCAACAACGAGGTATGGGCGTACTCGGTACGTCGATTCGACCGGGACGGCCAACGAGTGCCCATCCACATCGAGGACTTGGCCCAGGTCAGGGACTTCTATCCGGAGGAGAAGTACCGGAGCAACTTCGA
>DATBDL010000172.1:0-8504 GCA_036269975.1 Pseudonocardiaceae bacterium
CTTGGTGTTGTAGATCGTCGGCATCGTGGGGCTCCTTCGTTGTGCTGTTGTCGAATTCCAGGGCTACCTGTTGTTCCGGCCAGGCGAAGTCGACTCGTCGGCGGCCGATTCCGTACTGGAGCTTCGGGGACGGGAAGCCTGCGTCTGCCAGGACCAGCAGACATGCGCTCTGGGCCGGGTTTTCCGGTAGGCCGGTGGCCAGGGCCAGCAGTGCGGCGGCACGTCTGGTGCCTCTTCGGTCGGCTCTGGTGTTCAGGCATTCGGTCACCGTCGCCACGAAGGGCGCTCGGTCGTCCGGGCGCATCGCGTGCAGGATTTCGTCCGTGCAGGCCAGGGCGGCTCGGCGTGGGGCGGTGCACAGGACTTCCGTGATGGCCAGGTCGACCGTGAGCACGCGCAGGCCGTCCAGGACCGTCATGTCGCACGTGCGCAGGTCGCCCTGGTGGACTGTCAGGCCGGGCCGGGATCTGGCTCTCTGCGTGTAGGAGACGCGGACGTGCACGGGGAAGCCACCTACGGCGGTACAGCCGTGCAGGGCCGCCGCTGTGGGGCCCACCAGTAGGCCGTTGGTCAGGAGCAGCGCGCCCGCTGATCTGGTGCGGAGGTCTAGGACTCTGCTGGCGTCCAGCAGTACGCCTCTGCCGAAACCGACCAGCTCGCCGGCCTCGATGGCGGTGCGCAGGCGGTAGTTGCCCAGGCGTTCTCGGGCGTACGTGTGGGTGCAGGCGCCGTGGCGGCCGTCGAGGGTGTCCGTGTCCGGGTTGTCCAGTAGTTCGATCATGGAGCCCAGCTTGCTCGGAACGGAGCGGGGTGGGCAGTGGGTCGTGATCGGCTGTGGACAACTTCAGGGGGCTGTGGACAACGGACTTGACTTACGGGCCGATTCCGCCACAGGGGCGGGTGCGCAGGTCACCGACGTAGTCGGCCGGAGCACCTGCGGCCTCGGCCGCGTCGGCGACCACGCCCAGGTAGCGCGCGGACGGCAGGCCGCCCTCGTACGCGTCCAGCACGTACAGCCACGCCAGCACCGAGCCCTCCAGCGTCTGCACCCGCAGCCTGATCTTCTTGTGCAGGCCCAGCTCGGAACCCTCCCAGGTGTCCAGGCGGTCCTCGTCCTCCGGCATCACGTCGTAGAGCACGGCGAACACCTGCGAGTCCTCGTCCTCGACGATGGTCGCCAGGGACCCTTCCCAGGTGAGGTCCTCGGCGCCGAAGGTCAGGCGCCAGCCTACGAGCCACCCGGTTCCCGCCATCGGCGAGTGCGGGGCTCGCTCCATCATCTGACCTGGGTCCATGTTGGACCCGTACGCGGCGTAGAGCGGCACTGCGACAGCCTAGCCATTCCCGAGATCAACCGACGGCACCTTGCGCCCAACCATCCGGTCTGGCGACAAACAACCATGCCCGTACGGTGGTCAGCGCAGCTAGTGGAGGGGAGACCGCCGTCGTGACGCGGATCGTGATCCTGGGTGGCGGACCGGCCGGCTACGAGGCGGCTCTGGTCGCCGCCGCACACGGTGCCGACGTGACCATCGTCGAACCGGCCGGGCTCGGCGGCGCCTGTGTGCTCTACGACTGTGTGCCGTCCAAGACGTTCATCGCGTCCGCCGGTGTCCGTTCGGCCTTTCGGGGCGCCGATGAGCTGGGCATTCACGCCGGCAAGGTGGACGCCGACGTGGACCTGCCGGTGGTCCACGGACGGGTGAAGGCGTTGGCGCTGGCACAGTCCGCGGACGTGCGGGCGCGGGTGTTGCGCGAAGGCATCGAGGTGGTCAGCGGGTGGGGGCGGTTCTCCGACGCGACCCCTGGGCTCGCGCGGCACGAGGTCACCGTCACCCTGCCGGATGACACCGAACGTCGGTTGCCCGCCGACGTCGCCCTGATCGCGACCGGCGCCACGCCGCGGGTGCTGCCGGGTGCCGAGCCGGACGGCGAGCGGATTCTCACCTGGCGGCAGATCTACGACCTGCCACGACTCCCCGATCACCTGGTGGTGATCGGGTCCGGTGTGACCGGCGCCGAGTTCGCCTCCGCGTACACCGAGATGGGCGTGGATGTGACGTTGGTCTCCAGCCGGGACCGGGTGCTGCCGCACGAGGACGCCGACGCCGCCGCCGTGCTGGAGGACGTGTTCGCGGAACGCGGAACCACGCTGGTCAAACACGCGCGAGCGGAACGTGTCATCCGAGTGGGTGATGGCGTTGTCGTCCGGTTGGCCGATGGGCGATCGGTCGAGGCCAGTCACGCCCTGATGACCGTCGGGTCGGTGCCGAACACGTCGGACATCGGGCTGGACCAGGTCGGGATCGAGACCGGACCGGGTCGGTTCATCTCGGTCGACCGGGTGTCGCGGACCAGCGTGTCCGGGATCTACGCGGCCGGCGACTGCACCGGGCTGCTCATGCTGGCGTCGGTGGCGCAGATGCAGGGCCGGATCGCGATGTGGCACGCGTTGGGTGAGGGTGTCGCACCGATCAAGCTGAAGACCGTCGCCGCGAACGTGTTCACCCATCCGGAGATCGCGAACGTCGGCATCAGCCAGCAGTCGATCGACTCCGGCGCGGTGCCCGCCCGGACCGTGATGCTGCCGCTGGCCACCAACGCACGCGCCAAGATGGAGGGGCTGCACCGCGGCTTCGTCAAGGTGTTCTGCCGGCCGGCGACCGGTGTCGTGATCGGCGGGGTCGTCGTGGCGCCCAACGCGAGCGAGCTGATCCTGCCGATCGCGCTCGCCGTGCAGAACCAGCTCACCGTGGAACACCTGGCGTTGACGTTCTCCGTCTACCCGTCGCTGTCGGGTTCGATCACCGAGGCCGGGCGCCGGTTGATGCGGCACGACGACCTGGACTGAAACGCGCGCCAAGATCATGGCAACCGTCCGCGTCGCACCGGGCGTGCAGGGGGCAGCGCATTCCGCGCCATCCACAGCTCCCTTGGAGGGTTCCTTGATCTCCCGTAAGCAGATTCTCGGGATCGGGCTCGCGGTCGGCATCCTGCTGGCCGGCGGCACTGGCATGGCTTCGGCCGCCAGCGCGCCGACGACCACGCCGCCTGCGACGACAGCGGCCGCCGCACCGACCTGCGACGTGGTCGTCGTGGGTGGGAAGACGATTCCGGCGACACCGATTCCGGCGACACCGAGCCCGGTCCCGTGCCTGAAGCTGGTGCGTGGCGGGCTGCCCAGCGGCGCGCCGCAGACCGGTGGCGGCGGGATGGCCGCCGAGGTCAGTTCCTGGGGCTGACACGTGAAACGACATGTGTGGGTGGTCATCGCACTGCTCGCCGTGCTGGTCAGCGGTTGCGGTCCCGGACCGGCCCGGGTCGGGTCCGGGCCGCTCCTGCCCGGCGAATCGGCTGCCGGCGGGGCACAGGTCGCGGCGGTGAACCCGACGACGGCGCCCCGATCGTTGCCGGTGCAGGTGCGGATTCCCAAGATCGACGCCCAGTCTTCGTTGGTACAGCTCGGTTTGAACCCGGACGGGACGGTGCAGGTGCCGCCGGTCAGCCAGCCGATGCAGGCCGGCTGGTACGCGGGCGGCGCCGCACCGGGCGAGACCGGGCCGGCCGTGCTGCTCGGGCACGTCGACGGCAACAGGCAGGCAGGCATCTTCTACCGACTGCACGAGTTGGCCATCGGCGACGACGTGTACGTCACCAGGGCGGACGGCGTGGTGCTGCACTTCGCCGTGACCACGAAGACGGAGGTGTCCAAGGACGACTTCCCGACCGAGGCCGTCTACGGGCCGACCAGCGATCCCGAGCTGCGCCTGATCACGTGCGGTGGCTCGTTCAACGCGGCCGCGCACAGCTACGTGGACAACATCGTCGTCTACGCCAAACTGGTCGGCGGCTGACCGTTCGACAATGTCGGCGCTCGCCGATCCACGAACGCGGAACCTTCCGGGTAGCGTGAGCCACGGGTGACGGCCCGAGGTCCACAACAGGAGGCGGTTCGTGGTCAACCACAGGTCAGGGGCACAGTCGGCCGGCGCGTTCGGTGCCCGACTCGGTGTCGCGGACCGCGAGGAAGCCTGGCTGCGCTTGAGTTCCGAGCAGTTCGACGTGGTGGTGATCGGCGGCGGCGTCGTCGGTGTCGGGACCGCACTCGATGCGGCGACGCGGGGTCTGCGGGTCGCGCTGGTCGAGGCCCGCGACTTCGCGGCCGGCACGTCCAGCCGGTCCAGCAAACTGTTCCACGGTGGCCTGCGCTACCTGGAACAGCTCGAGTTCGGGCTGGTACGCGAGGCGCTGCGGGAACGTGAACTGATGCTCAGCCTGCTGGCGCCGCACCTGGTGAAGCCGGTCAGCTTTCTCTACCCGCTCACGAACCGCTTCTGGGAGCGCCCGTACACGGCTGCGGGGCTTCTGCTGTACGACACCATGGGCGGCTCGCGGTCGGTGCCCGGCCAGAAACACCTGACCAGGGCCGGTGCGCTGCGGATGTTCCCGGCGCTCAAGCGCGGCGCGCTGATCGGTGGCATCCGTTACTACGACGCACAGGCCGACGACGCACGGCACACGCTCACCGTCGGCCGCACCGCGGCGCACTACGGCGCGGTCGTGCGGACGTCGACGTTGGTGACCGGGTTCGTCAAGGAGGCGGACCGCGTTTCCGGCGTACGGGTACGCGACGTCGAGGACGGCCGTGAGACCGACGTGCTGGCCGGCGTGGTGATCAACTGCACCGGTGTGTGGACCGACGAGATGCAGCAGTTGTCCGGCAGTCGCGGGCGGTTCCGGGTGCGCGCCAGTAAGGGTGTCCACATCGTGGTACCGCGCGACCGGATCGTGGCCGAGTCCGGGCTGATCCTGCGGACCGAGAAATCGGTGCTGTTCGTGATTCCGTGGCGCAACCACTGGATCATCGGCACGACGGACACGGACTGGCACCTGGACCTGGCACATCCCGCCGCGACCAAGGCGGATATCGACTACTTGCTGGAGCACGTCAACTCGGTGCTCGCGACGCCCCTGACCCACGACGACATCCAGGGTGTCTACGCGGGACTGCGACCGTTGCTGGCCGGGGAGAGCGAGGAGTCCTCCAAACTGTCGCGCGAGCACGCGGTGGCACGCGTGGCGCCGGGGTTGGTGGCGATCGCGGGCGGCAAGTACACGACGTACCGGGTGATGGGCGCGGACGCGGTGGACGCGGCCGGGGCGGAGTTGTCGGGCCGGTTGCAGCCGTCGATCACCGACAAGGTGCCGTTGCTGGGTGCGGACGGGTATCACGCGCTGGTCAACCAGGCGGATCAGTTGGGCGCGCGGTACGGCCTGCACCCCTACCGGATTCGGCATCTGCTGGATCGCTACGGCTCGTTGATCCACGAGGTGCTGGGGTTGGCCGACGGTGCCGCCGAACTGCTGAAGCCGATCCCGGCGGCGCCGGACTATCTGCAGGTGGAGGTCGTGTACGGGGCGAGCCACGAGGGCGCGTTGCACCTGGAGGACGTACTGACCCGACGGACGAGGATCTCGATCGAGTACCCGCACCGAGGCGTCGACTGCGCGGAACCGGTGGCGCGGTTGATGGCCGGCGTACTGGACTGGGACGACGCGACGGTGGTGCGGGAAGTTGCCGCGTACACGGCGCGGGTGGAGGCGGAACGGGCTTCGCAGGACGAGCCGAACGACCAGGCGGCGGACGCGGTGCGGCGGTCGGCACCGGAGATCAGGTCACAGTTGGTGGCCGGCTGACGGGCGCGGCTCATTTGGCTGCGCGGACGGCATGGCCGTGTACCTGGCCAGACGTGAACGCGAGTGGCGCGACTGAATGGGTAGTCACGGCTGAACGGGCAGTCCTGCCGGCGCCTTCGGTCGCGCCGGCGCCCTGGTAGTCGCTGACCACGACGTCGAACATGGTCATCATGAACATCAAGACCGGAGTTCGAGCGCTGGCCGTGGCGGCCCTGCTGGTGACCGCGGGCGCGATCTCGGCCGGCGTCGCGAACGCGGACGCCCCTGACGAGCCGACGATCACCCGGTTCATCAACGTGAACACCGGCGAATGCCTGACGGCGCACGCCCAGGGCAACTTCGTCGGTATGGCGCCGTGCGATGGCCGTTCGGCGCAGACCTGGCAGGTGTGGGGCAACGACTACGTCCAGGACGAGGGCGATCTGAAGTGCCTGCAGCGGATTCCGAACTCCTCCTCGATCGACACCGCGGCGTGCGGCTGGAGCGCGTACGACCAGTCCGAGAACTGGCTGAACCTGTTCGCCGGCAGCCCGAGCGCGGTCGTCAACAACAACACGGGTGGTTCGTGCCTGACCCAGTCCGGGCAGAACGCGTTGGCCCTTGGCTGCATCGATGGCAGCTTCCTCAGTTGGTACCACTGCCCCCGGTGGTCAGCCGAAGCGTTCTTCGGTCGCGCTGGCGGTGATGTTGGCCAACAGGTCGGCTAGTTGCGTTGTCAGCAGGCGCGTGTCTGCTGGCGAGATGGTGCTCCACTCGACGCCGTCGGCGGTGGTTTGGCGTAGTTGCAGGTAGCGGCCGGCCTCGGTGTCGAAGAAGCCGATCACGTGGGGGGCGCGTCGGCGGTGGCCGTTGCGGGTGCGGGCCGACGCGCCGAATTGGCCTTGCCTGCGGACGTTCCCCAACATGCGGCGCAACGTCGTCGCGTCGCGAGGGGACAGGCCGCGTTGGTGCAGCGCCACTTCGAACGCGTCGGCGTCGGGGGCTCTGGTGGCGGCCGCGTCCAGGTCGGCCGCTCGGACGGTGATCGATTCGCCTGGGCCGGCCGGTACGTGTGGCAGCGCGGCCAGTGCTTCCCTTGCCAGGCCGGTTACCGGGATTTCGGACAGTGTCAGGCCATGTTTGGTGAGCAGGGCGAAGACGGCCTCGTCGGCGGCCGCCGCCACCAGTAGACGGACGCCTTTCGTCGCGCCGAAACGGCCGTCGATTTCCTGGTCCGGGGATTCCAGCAGCCGCAACAGGTTTGCCAGCCGGTCATCCACGGACAGACGGTGGCACAAGCCTCTTCGGCTCAGGGACTGCCATGCGGACGCGATGAGCTCGCGCCGCTCGGCATGCGTCCGGCCGGGAGACGGCACTCGCAGTACCAGTGGCATTTCCGTCAACCGCAGGTGTTCCCACAGCACGTCGAACTCCACGGCGGAGATCGCGATCGGCTCGGTGGCCGGATCCGCGCCCTGCACGGCTGTCACCTGCGCGGCCGGTGTTCGCCCATCACCGGCCGGTGTTCGCCGATCACCGGTGGGGAATATGCCTGGTCGCCGTAGATGTCGTCAGCCAGGATCAGATATTTCGACTCGTGTTCCTCGTCCGGCTCGTCGTCTCGATCGGCGCGGCGGGCCGCCGGCACGAAGGTTCCGGTCGCCGTGCGGGGGGTTGGGGACGACGTCCCGCCGTTGTCGTCGCGGTTTCGGGTGTTGGAGGCGGCGGTCTGAGTGGGGAGTGGGTTGCCGCTGGTGGGTGACGTTTCGATGGGAGCCGCGCTGGATGGTGTCGTCGTGGTGGGTGGGCGGGAACTGCTGGGCGCGGTCGAGGTGGGACCGGAACCAGGGGCGGGGCCAGAATCCAGGCCGGAGCCAGAACCGGAACCGGGGCCAGAACCGGGGCCGGAGTCAGGGCTGGAACCAACGGTTGCCGGGGCCGGGGTCGGTGACCCGGGAGTGGTCGATGTCGGTGTGGAGTCGGATGCGCCGGATACGGAGTCCTCGGCGGGGTGTGGCGAGACCGGTTCTTCGGTGGGGGTGCCCGCCTCGGCCGTGCCGGACGGGCCAACGGGCACGCGGCTGACGGGTTCTTCGGTCGCGGCGCTGGGAGTACGCGGGATTCGGCGCTGCGACCCGGTGCCACTGATTCGGCGGCCCACCGTTACGCCGGTGATCGGTGTCGTGTCCACGTGCAGGGTTGGTGGCTGGTCGAATTCACCCAGTGTGCTGGTGTTGTCGGTCGTGCCGGCCTCGTACTGCGCCATCACCTGGAACGCCTGCTGCGCCGCGACCTGACTCGCGGCCTCGGCCACCTCGTAGTCCACCTGCGCCGTCACCAACTGGCCGATCTGGCCGGTCTGCTGCGGAATCGGCACCGGCGCCGGCATTTCGGCGCGCGCCCTGCCGAGCAGATCTCCTTGCAACTCCGTGCTGACGCGCATCACGTCAGCCGCCGCCGATGCCTGCTGGGCCCAGTCGCCCAGTGGGTTCAGCGCGGCACGAGCCACGTCGCCCGCGTCACCGGTCCACGACGCACCGGACGCCGCCACGCCCGTGCTGATGTCCTGCTGGATGTCCGACAGCGCACCCGCCATCGCCGACCAGCGGTCCGCCGCCACGCCTGCCGCCGCCGGGCCTGGGCCGGCGTGCAGCATCGCGTACAGCTCCTCGTGGCTGTAGCCCTGCCAACGGTTGTCGCCCAGTCCGATGTCAAGCCCCACCGGTCGTCCCCTTCGCGAAGGACGCCGTGTTGTTCGACTCGACGATCTTGTACTCTTCAGCCACCTGGGTGAGCGCGTCCGACGCGGACTTCAATCGCTGCTGGTA
>DATBDL010000173.1:0-21781 GCA_036269975.1 Pseudonocardiaceae bacterium
GGCCGTGGCTCGCACCCGACGCGACCAGGTCGAACGGCTCGCGGTCGGCCCGCTGGCCCGGCCGGCCGTCACCGACCTCGTCACCCGCCTCGCGGGCGGGCGGCCGGCACCCGAACTGACCGAGCTGGCCAAGGGCGCCGCCGGAAATCCCTTGTACCTCACCGAACTGGTGGAGGCGCTGGCCAGGGAGGGCGGCCTGGACGTGACGCCGGACGGCGTCGCGAAGCTGACGGGTGATGAGGCCCCGCGCTCGCTGTCCTCGGCGATCGAGAGCCGGCTCGGCTTTCTGTCCGACGACACGCACCTGGTGCTGCGGGCGGCGGCGCTGCTCGGCGTCCGCTTCTCGGTCGCGGACCTCGCTGTCGTGTCGCACCGCAGGGTGCCCGACCTGTTCCACGCGCTGGACGCGTCGTGCGTCGCCGGAGTGCTCAGCGACGCGGACGGCTGCCTGTCGTTCCGGCATCCGTTCGTCCGATCCGCGCTGTACGAAGGCATTCCGGCCGCGGTGCGGGCGGCGTGGCACGTCGAGGCGGCGAAGGCACTCGCCGAGGCGGGCGCGGCCGTGGACGGCGTCGCGCGGCAGCTCATCGCCGCCGGCGACCTGCGATCCGAACAGCAGCCGGACGGCTGGTTGCGGGCATGGCTCGTCGACAACAGCGCGGTACTGGCCAGCAAGGCACCGGCCGCCGCCGCCGCGATCCTGGGCAGGGCAGTCACGGCCGCCACCGGCGAACGCCACGCCGTGCTGGTATGCCGGCTGGCCGAGGCGCTGTACCGGGCCGGCGACTTCGCGGGCGCCGAACGGGTCGCGGAAGAGGCGCTCCCGACGGTGGCCGACGCGGCCTGCCGGACCGACCTGCACTGGACGCTGGCACAGTGCAGGTCCATGACCGGCCGGGCAGCGGAATCGTTGCGGGAGTTGGACTCCGTGCTCGCGTCCGACACCTTCCCCGGCCGCTACCGCGCCCGGCTGCTGGTGCTGGCCGCGCGGGCACGCTGGGACCTCGGCGACCTCGACGCGGCCGACGAACTCGCGGCGACCACGCTGGCCGAGGTCGACGGTGACCCGTGGGCCGAGGGCTGGGCACTGCACGTACGGACCATCGTGTCCATGGAACGCGGTCGGATGCGGCAGGCGCTGCCGCTGTTCGACCGCGCGCTGCGGGTGGTACGCGGCGACCCGGCGATGACGGACCTGTTGCTGCTGCTCCAGATCAACCGCGCGGTCGCGCTGGCCGGCCTGAACAAGGCGGACGAGGCGATCGCGGCGGCACGGCAGGTGCGAGAGGAGGCCGATCACGCCGGCCACGTGCTGCGGACGGCGCAGGCGTGCAGCGCGTTGGGCCAGTTGTGTTACGACAGCGGTGGTTGGGACGACGCGCTGGTCGAGGTCGAACTCGTGCCGGACGACCTGAAGAATCCGGTGGTCGCCTGCTGCGACCACGGCATCGCGGCCGCCATCAACCTGCACCGGGGCAACCCGTCGGCCGCACGGTCGCACCTGGCCGCCGCCGCACCGTACGAAGGCGAACTCGGCGACCGTGTCGTGCCGTCGCTGGCACTGGCGGCCAGTCTCACGGCGGAACAGGCGGGTTCGGCCGCCGACGCGCTGGAGTTGCTGCGGGCAGCCGGTGAACAGGACATCGAGGACCTGCTGCCGGAGATCGTGCGGCTGGCTGTCTTGGTCGGCGCACCGGACGACGCGCAACGCGCGATGGCCAAGGTGGCGGCGCTGGCGGCGGACACCGGTGTGCCGCACCGGATCGCGGCCGAGGCATACTGCCGTGGCCTGATCGACGGTGACGGCGATGCGTTGCTGACGGCCGCCACCGGTTACCGCGACGCAGGCCGCCCGTTCGCCGGCGCACGAGCGCTGGAGGCGGCGGCGCTCGCGTTCGCGCGAAACGGCGCGACGGGTTCGGCGAAGACAGCGTTCTCCCGTGCCGTCGACCTGTACGCCACACTCGGCGCGGACTGGCACATCGCGCGGGCGGGGGCCGGCCTGCGGCCGCACGGCATCCGGCGTGGCCCGCACGCGGCGCACCGCAGGGCGCGCACCGGGTGGCACAGCCTCACGCAGGCCGAGCAGACGGTCGCCGTGCTGGTGATGGAGGGGCTGTCCAACCGGCAGATCGCGGAACGGCTGTTCCTGTCCCCGCGTACGGTCGCCACCCACGTGTCCCACATCCTGGGCAAGCTCGGCGTCCGCACCCGCACCGACATCGCGCGGGAAGCCAGTCAACAGCAGGCGGCGGCCTCCGGCTGATCGACGCGATTCAACCGGAGACCGCCAAGCCATGCCGACCATGTGGTGTTCAGTGCCGACGCACGACGCGTGGACGGGCACGCCACCGGTACCGCAACGGCAGCACGTACCACCACAGGCTGAACCAGCACAGCAATCCGCCGGACAGCCAGAGTGCGATCCGGAGGTCGAGTACCACGTCGAGGATCAGCAGCATCGCCATGCTGATCGACAGCATCATGAGGATCAGGCCGACCAACGCCAGCCGGCTGCACGCCCGCACCATCTCCCGCTTGAGGCGGCGCCGGAACACCACGCGGTGGAAGGCGGCCGGCGCGATCAACAGGGCGGTAGCGCCGGCGCCGAGTACCAGGCTCGTCACGTAGGCGTCGCGTTGCAGGACTGTCAACAGGCCGAACCGGGGCGTGAAGGCGACCGCGAGCAGGAAGGCCAGCAGGGCCTGCACACCGACCTGCGCGACCCGGACCTCCTGGAGGAGCTCACCGAAGTTGCGGTCGAGGCGTTGGTTGGGGGTCTCGCCGCGCATCCGGTAGTTCCAGCGGTCGTCCTCGCTCATCGATTCGGACAGTGACGGAGCGGACCAGACTGCTGCTTCGGCGGCCTGGATGGTCCCGTTGACCGAGCCATGGCGGGCCATGTCGTCTCCCGGATTCTGATCGACGTGGGTGAAGCGGACGACGATCAGAATCCGGGAACGGGGGACGCCGAGACATCCGTCAGGTGACCGATTCGGTACGTAGGGGTGAACAACAGGGTCACTGTCGGTGGGTCGATCTACGATCGGGGCTTATGTCCTACCCGGAACCGAAATACCTTGCCGACTCCGGCGAGGTCAGCGCCACGCTACGCAGGGCCGATCACGAACCGGAGCTCGTGTATCCGTCGGGGGTCCAGGTGCACTACCTGGCCACCGGCGCCAGCACCGCCGGCGAGTTCGGGCTCTACCGCTGGGACTTCGCCCCGGCCCGTGGCGGGCCCGATCCGCACTTCCACAAGACGCTGTCGGAGTCCTTCTTCATCCTGTCCGGCACCGTCAGCGTCTACGACGGCACCGCATGGCAGGACGCCCATCCCGGCGACTACCTCTTCGTGCCGGAAGGCGGGCTGCACGGATTCCGCAACGAGTCCGGCGAGAAGGCGTCGATGCTGATCCTCTTCGCGCCGGGCGCGCCGCGCGAGGAGTACTTCGAGACCCTGGCGCATCTCGCCGAGCACCCGATGACGGCGGCGGAACGGGCCGAGTTCATGCTGCGCCACGACACATACTGGGTCTGACGTCCGACGGCGGTGACGTCAGACGGTGGAGGCGGAGCTGACATGACCGTGGTGACCGACCTGGACCTGCCCGAGTTCGACTACATGGCACCGGACCTGACCGGCGCCGTCTACCACGAGCGGCTGGCGGACCTGGCCGGCAGGGGCAGTTGGCTGGCCCGGTCACCGCTGGCCGTCGTGGTACTGGACCGCGAGGCCGGCGAGTTCTTCCTGCGGTCCCGGCACACGTCGTTCCCCGGCCGCCAGTTGGCCCAGTTCTTCGGCATCACGGACGGCCGGCTGGCCGAGCACATCGACCGGAACATCCTGAATCTCGGCGGCGCGGGGCACCGGCGGCTGCGTGGGCTGGTCGGGCCGGCGTTCACGCCGCGGGCGGCCGACCGGTGGCGGCCGGCGATGCGTGCGTTTCTGACCCGGATCGGGGCGGACATCGGGTCCGCCACGTCGTGTGAGTTCGTGGCGGCGGTGGCCAAGCCGTACGCGTCGCTGATGATCTCGGCGGTGCTCGGCGCGCCGCAGGACGACGCTCCCCGTCTGCACGAGTGGTCGAACTGGATCCAGAAACAGTTCGACATCAAGGCGCTGGCCGGCGAGCTGCCGAGGATCGAGCAGGCGCTGACCGAGGCGTACGACTACGTCGAGGCGCTGCTGGCCCGCCACCGCGCCGAACCGGCCGACGACCTGGTCAGCGCGCTGCTGGCGGCAGAAGACGACGGCGAGAAGCTGTCGCACGACGAATGTGTGAACCTGGTGCTCAACGTGCTGGCCGGTGGTGTCGACACCACGCAGAGCCAACTGGCGCACGGCATCCGGCTGTTCGCGGACCATCCCGACCAGTGGGAACTGCTGCGGCGACAGCCGTCGCTCGCGGGACGGGCGGTCGAGGAGATCGTGCGGCTGGAGCCGATCACGCCGTTCTCGGCGCGGATCTGCGTCGAGCCGGTCGAGTATCGCGGCGTGACGTTCCCGGCGAACACGATCGTCGCGATCTGTGCCGAACGGGCCAACCGCGAACCACCGGCCGGCGACGACTTCGACATCACCGCCGAGCGCGACAGCCGGGTCCTGACCTTCGGCGCGGGCGCGCACTACTGCCTCGGCGCGAACCTCGCCCGCGCCGAACTGACCGAGGCGCTGGCCTACCTGCCGTCCCGGCTGCCCGAACTGGCGCTGGCCGGCACACCGGAAGCGACGGGTGTGGAAGGCATCTACGGCATGCACGCGCTGCCGGTCCGCTGGTCGTGACCGAGCTGCTGAACGTGGTCGACGTCGAGGCCACCTGCTGGGACGGCGAGCCACCGGACGGGCAGGTGAACGAGATCATCGAGATCGGCCTGACCGTGGTCGATCTCGACGCCGGTGCGCGGATCGAGCGGCACGGCATCCTCGTCCAGCCGGCCAACTCGACCGTCAGCCCGTTCTGCACCGACCTGACCGGCATCACCCAGGACGAGGTCGACGGCGGCATGTCCTTCGGGGCGGCGTGCGAGGCGCTGGTCCGCGACCACGATGCCGGCGGGCGGCCATGGGCGAGTTGGGGTGACTACGACCGCCACCAGTTCCACCGCCAGTGCGACGCGACCGACGTGCCGTATCCGTTCGGGACCCGGCACACCAATGCCAAAGCCGTGTTCACACAAGCCCATGGCCTGCGCAGACGTCCCGGCGTGGCACAGGCGCTCAAGTTGGTCGGGCTGCCGCTGGTCGGGCGGCACCACCGTGGCGACGACGACGCGTGGAACATCGCGGCGCTGATCCTGGGCCTCAGTGCGGCCGGTCGGTGGAGTTGAGCGCGCTCAACTCACGGGACGCACGTTCTGGTTGAGGTGGAAGACGTTGCGCGGGTCGTACGCCTGCTTCACCTCGGCGAGGCGGGCGAGCTTGACCTGCCCGTACGCGCGGCGCAGGCCGTCCTGGCCCTCGTCGTTGAGCACGTTGACGTACGCGCCACTGGCGAACTCGTCCAGCGGCATGGCGTGCCGGCGGACGGCGGCCGTCCGTTCCGCGTCGTCGGCCGGGTCGCTCCAGCGGACGGCGGCCACGTACTCGAACTTCGTGTCGCGGTGGCTGTACGCGGTGTCCGCGGCCGGCACGTCGGCGATCGCGCCACCGTGCGCCTGCAGGCTCACGCCGGACACCAGTCGGCCGGTCGGGCCCGCCTGCGCCGTCGCCAGCGCCTCGATCGCGCCGTCGGACAGTTCGGGCAGGTAGTGGCCCTTCCAGTAGCGACGGAAACTGTGGCCCTGCGGGCTGTCCTCGCGGGTCTGTAGCTCCACATAGGACAGTTCACGCACCTGCTCGTCGGTGGCGCGGCCGAGCGACCGCAATGCGGGCACCAGTCGCCGGCCGTCGTCGGGGTCGCCGACCCACACGTAGCCGACCGACAGTTCGTCGCCGCTCAGCGTCGCGTCGAAAGTGGCGCCGCGCGGCGCGTCCTCGGCCAGGTCGCGCCAGCCGCGCAACACGCGGTCGGCCTCGTCGATCGGGTAGGTCCACGCGGCGGTCAGCGCCTGGGTACCGGTCCGGTGCAGCCGGAACTCGAACCGGGTCACGACGCCGAAGTTCCCGCCGCCACCGCGCAGCCCCCAGTACAGGTCAGGGCGCTCGTCCTCGCTCGCGCGCACCAACTCGCCATCGGCGGTGACGACGTCGTAGCTGAGCACGTTGTCGCAGGCCAGGCCGTACTGACGGGCCAGCCAGCCCATGCCGCCGCCCAACGTGAGGCCGCCGACGCCGGTGTGCGAGACGTTGCCGGCGGTGGTGGCGAGGCCGTAGGGCTGGGTGGCGCGGTCCAACGAGCCGAGCAGCGCGCCACCGGCCACCCACGCCCGCCGCCGAGCGGGATCGACGGTGACGGTGTTCATGAGGCGCAGGTCGAGCATGATGCCGTCGTCAGGAACCGCGTGGCCGGCGATGCCGTGGCCGCCGCAGCGCACGCCGATCGGCAGGTCCAGTTCACGGGCGGCACGGACGGCTGCCACCACGTCAGCCGAGTCGGCACACCGGACGATCGCGTGCGGCCGCTTGTCGACCATCGCGTTCCACACCGTGCGAGACTCGTCGTAGCCGGCGTCGCCGGGCCGGATGACCTGGCCGTTCAGGTTTCGCAGTACCGCTGTCGTCTGTGTCATGAAACGAGCCTGACACCGATCGGTACCCACGCTAAGGTCCGGTGCTGTGGTGGAATCCAGGACCAATTCGCGGGTGGCAGACCTGCTGATCACGCTCGACCCGGACAGCCGCGAGCCGCTGCACAGCCAGATCGAGAAGACGATCCGGGCACACATCCGCAGCGGCAGGCTGCGCAAGGGCAGTCCACTGCCACCGACTCGTAACCTGGCCGCCACGCTCGGCGTGTCACGCGGGGTCGTGGTCGAAGCATACGAACAGCTCACCGCCGAGGGTTACCTGTCCGCCCGTACCGGCGGCTACACCGAGGTCGCCATCGACCCGCACCCACCGGTGAACACGGCGGCGCGGCAACAGGAGCCGGCCAGGCCGATGATCGATTTCCGTTACGGCAGAGCCGATCCGGCCCAGTTCCCGCGCACGGCGTGGCTCCGCTCGATCAACCGGGCGGTCCCCGCCGCGCCGACAGAACGGTTCAACTACCTGGACGGCCACGGAGTGGTGGAACTGCGAACCGCCCTGGCCGACTACCTCAACCGGGTCCGAGGCACCGCGGCGCACCCGGACCGCATCGTGATCACCAACGGCTACGCCCAGGCCATCGCGCTGCTGGTCCACACCATGGCTGGTTCTTCGAACGCGCGCCGACTGGCGATCGAGGACCCGTCACCATCCGACGACGCATTCCCACTGGCCATCGCGGCCGGCCTTGACGTCAAGGGAATCCCGGTGGACGACCAGGGTATCCGGGTAGCCGAACTGACCACAGTGGACGCGGATGCCGTCGTCGTCACGCCGTCGCACCAGTGGCCGACCGGTGCGGTGCTGGCGCCGGAACGCCGCGCGGAGTTGTTGAGGTGGGCCCGCGAACGCAACGCCCTGATCATCGAGGACGACTACGACGCCGAGTACCGCTACGACCGTGCTCCGATCGGCGCGATGCAGGGCCTGGACCCGGACCACGTCGTGTACGCCGGCACCGCCAGCAAGACCCTGGCACCGGGCCTGCGCCTTGGCTGGCTGGTGCTGCCGGCCGACCTGGTGGAACGGGTGGCGGCGGCCAAGATCGCGGCCGACCGAGGCTCCCCGGTGATAGACCAACTCGCCTTCGCCGACTTCCTGACCCACGGCGAGTTCGACCGCTACCTGCGCCGTATGCGACCGATCTACCGATCCCGCCGCGACGCCCTGCTGGACGCGCTGTCGCGGCACCTGCCGGACCTGGAACCAACCGGCATCTCGGCCGGTTTCCACCTGGTCACGTGGCTGCCGCCCGGCTTGTCCGAGGACGACGTGGTAGCGGCGGCGGCCAGGCGGGACGTGGGGGTGTACGGGTTGGCGCCGTACCGAATCGCACCCGGCCGAGCCGGCCTGCTGTTCGGCTACGCCGGGCTGACCGAGCAGACCATCGAGGACGGCATCGCCCGCCTGGCCCAGGCGATCACGGAGCAGCGACACGGCTGACCACGATGTGGGACAAGGCGTCGCCTATTGACACGGGCAACGGGCAACACCTAGCCAGTGGTTGGACCAGTTGCGACCATGACGGCGTGGTCAAGCGTGCTTTGCTGACCGGGGGTTGGAATGGCGGGTGGCGCGTGTAGTCCTGCCGCGCCACCCGCCATTCCACGCCGACGCAGGTGATCGCACCCCCAGGCCCCTAGCGGCCGCCACCCACGACAGGAACACGGGCCACCACGGCGTAGATCTCCGAATCGGCCGGGTTCTCGACGATCGGCTGCTCGTCGTCGGGCCGCCACTCCGGCGTGTACACGACCCCCGGCGACACGATCTCCAGCCCCCGCATCAACGCCGTGAGCTCGGCCCGACTACGGCCGACCACCTGCGTCCCATACGCCGCCCGGCCGGCCGACGCCAGTTTCCGTTTGTCCGGCGTGTAGCCGTCCTCGGTGTAGTGCGACAGCGCCAGGTACCCGCCGGCGCGCAGCCTGCCCAGATAACTGCCGATGATTCCGGCCGGGTCGTCCAGGTCGGGAATGAAATGAAAGACAGCCACCATCAGCACACCGACCGGCTTGTCGAAATCCAGCAGGCGCCGCGTGTCCGGATCGTCGAGTATGGTTTCGACTGCCCGCAGGTCCGACCCGATGATCGCGGCGGATTCGTTTCCCGCCAACAACTGCCTTGCGTGCGCCACCGCGATCGGCTCGTTGTCCACGTACACGACATGCGCTTCCGGATTCGCGTACTGCGCGATCTCGTGCACATTGCCGACCGTCGGAATGCCGGAGCCGAGGTCCAGAAACTGGTGGACACCCTGCTCCACCATGAAACGCACCGCCCTACGCAGGAACGAGCGGTTCGCCCTCGCCGGTAGCGGGCTGACCCGACCGGCCGCCATCGCCTTCTCGGCGGTTTCCCGGTCGATCGCGAAATTGTGGCAGCCACCAAGCAGATAGTCGTACATCCGCGCCGCGTTGGGCATCGAGATGTCTACCGTCGGCGAGGGTGGTTCGCCCGATAACGACGGAATGCGCGGGTCCATGGCGAGCTCCCCGACCTGGCAGCGATGTGGCCAGGCGAGCGTAACAGCGGCCGGGACGCGCGAAATACGCACGCGGCCAACCGATCCCGCCGCCCGCGAAACCGCAGGCAGCGGGACCGATGTGGGCTACGAAGGCCACGGCTGGTCGGTGACGCCGGCCGACCGCTCGACCTCCGCCAGCACCGCCGCACAGTCGAGCTCGCCGAGACCGGCGTTCATCGCCGCTGTCAGCACGTCGTAGCTCGCCGACGTCGCCGGCATCGGCACGCCGTGCCGCTGGCCCTCGGCCAGTGCCAGCAGCATGTCCTTGCGCATCAGGGCGAGCCGGAAGTCCGCGCGGTCGAACGCCCGCCTGGCCATGACGCCACCCTTGAACTTCATCATCGGAGAGCTGTAGCCGCTGGCGGTGATCATGGCGATCAGGTCCCGCCGCGAAAGCCCGGCCCGCTCGCCGAACACGATCGCCTCGGCGAACGCCTGCAACTGCACGCCCATCAGCAGGTTCATCGCCACCTTGGCGGTGGCGCCCATACCGTGGTCACCGACGCGGACGACGTCCTTGGCCAGCACGTCCAGCACCGGCCGCAGCGCCAGCACGTCCGCTTCGGCACCGCCGATCATGAAGCGCAACTCGCCTTCGGCCGCGTGTTGGGCGTTGCCCAGGACGCACGAGTCGAGAGCGCGGTGACCGGCCGCCGCGATCCTGGCCGCCATGGCACGGGCCGCGTCGGGCGAGATCGTGCTGGTGTCGGCCACCAGGGTGCCCGCCGGCGCCGCGGCCAACGCGCCGTCGGCACCGAACAGGACCTCGTCGACAGCGGCCTCGGACGCCAGGCTGAGCACGAGCACGTCGACGCCCTGGGCGGCCAGCGCCGGGCGGTCCGCCACCCGGACACCGAGTTCCGCGAGCGACTCCGCCTTGGCCGCCGTCCGGTTGTAGACCGACACCTCGAACCCGGCCTTGGCCAACCGGCCGGCCATACCCGATCCCATGGCGCCGAGGCCGAGGAACCCGATTCGCTGGATACCCATGATTCCTCCCGTGGTCAGTGCTGAGCGGGCGGGCCACCGGCTGGCGGGCCACCGGCTGGCCGGACGGCGCCGATCTCCATCAGAATCCGCGGCATGTCGTCGCTGATCCACGACTCGACGACCTTGCCGTCGACGACCCGGTGCATGTCGACGCCGCTGACCTCGAACCGCTTGCCGGTCGGGGGCATCTCGCCGAGCCTGCCGGTGTGGGTGCCGGTGGTGGTGAAGCGGCTGACCACGTACTCGCCTTCGCCGAGCATGTGCTCCACCGTGGTGTGGAAGTCCGGAAAGGACTCCCGCCAGAACGCCACGGCGGCCTTGAACGCGGCAGGGCCCCTCGGCAGGTCCAGGCCCCTGGTGTAGACGCGGTAGTCCGGCGAGAACAGCTCGTCCACGAAGCTCACGTCGCCGTGGTTGAGGCCCTTCTCGGTGATCGTACGGACCAGATCGATGTTGTCCTGAACGGACATGTCACCTCCATGTGTGCACGCAGTGGTCGATCTACGCAGTTGTCGATCTACGCAGTTGTCGATCCGATGAGAACTCTCGTCGCCCGGCATCCCCTGGGGATGAGACCGCAACCTCGGAGATGCCGGACGTCTTCCCCGCCGCGCGGGACGGTCAACCCATGTCTTCGGGATTGCTCAGTTGCGAAGCTCGGCCAGGACGATCCGATTCCCCGTCCGATTCCCGAGGGAGAGCGCATGTCGGACATGAAGCCGTACCTGGCCACCCCCCAAGAGGGCAGGGCCATCTGGCACATGGGCGCGTTGATGCAGTTCAGGGCCACCAGCGCGGACACCGCCAACCAGTTCTGGCTGGCCGAGCAGACCTCGAACCTCGGCTACGCGTCGCCGATCCACGTGCACAGCCGCGAGGACGAGCTGTTCTACGTACTCGACGGCGAGCTGAGCATCGAGGTCGGCGACGAGATGTTCCGCCCGAGCAAGGGCAGCACGGTGTTCGCGCCGCGCAACATCCCACACTCCTACAAGGTCGAGTCGGCGAGCGCGCGCTGGCTGGTGCTCGGCACGCCGGGCGGGTTCGACGGCTGGTTCTTCGACACCGGCAAGCCGGCGGAGCGCCTGGAGGTACCGGAGTTCGACCCGGCCGACTTCCCGGACTTCGGCGAGGTCATCGCGTCGGTCCAGGCATACGGCGGCCAGGTCCTCGGCCCGCCACGGGCCTGAGAGGGGCACACCATGACCATCGACATCCACGGGCACGTCACGTCGCCCGAACTGTTCAAGCGCTTCCCGATGCCGCCCAGCCTGGCCGACATCGACGGCATGATCGAGCAGAAGGCCGCGCTGGGCATCGATCTGACGATCGTGGGCAGCCCGGTCGGCGCGGGGACCATGGTGCCGGTGCCGGGTCTGGACAACTACGCCCAGCCGGCCGACCAGCTCGACTCCTTCCACGAATGGGTCGCCGAGACGGTCCGGTCGCACGCCGACCACCTGCGCGGCTACGTCTACGTGAACCCGTTCGCCCAGGACGACTCGCTGGCGAGGGCCGGGAAACGGCTGGCGCAGGAGGAGTTCGTCGGCCTGATCGTGAACACCAGCGTGCGCGGCGAGTACCTCGGTTCGCCGCGGGCCGAGGAGTTCTTCGCGCTCGCCGCCGAGAACGACGCCCCGATCCTGCTGCACCCGCCGGCGGAACCCGTTGGCGCGGCCGCGATGCACGGGCACCTCGGCCTGATCGAGCACGTCGCCCGGCCGTGCGACGTGACCAGCGGCGTCGCCTCGATCCTGTTCGCCGGCTGGCTGGACAAGTACCCGACGCTGAAGCTGGTCGTGGCGAACGCGGGCGGTGCGCTGTCCCTGCTGCGGGAGAAGCTGGACCTGGCCCAGCAGCGGGTGAGGCCGAGCGGGCCGCCGGGCGCGGGCAAGCCGGCGGGAGCGCCGGCGGCGCCGATCGGCGGGCAACTGGCCAGGCTCTACGTGGACACCGCGACCCCGAGCCGGCTCGCGCTGGCCGCCGCGGCCGAGGTGTTCGGCCCGGAGCACCTGCTGTTCGGCACCGACTCGCCACCGCTGACCGCGCCGCTGCACACGACGCTGGACATGGTGGCGGCGTTGGACATCACCGAAGCGCAGCGCGGCCGGATCTACGAGGGCACGGCCCGCGAGCTGTTCGGATTGGGAGACAGGCCATGACTATCCTAAAGGGACAGCGGGTACTGGTCGTCGGCGGCTACGGCGGCATCGGCACGGCCGTCTGCCACCAGTTGGCGGAGCAGGGCGCGTCGATCGCCATCGCCGGGCGGTCCGAGGACAAGGCCGTCGAACTGGCCGGCAAGCTGCGCGAGGGTGGCGCGGTCGCGGTCGGCACGTACGTCGACCTGGCATCCGACGACAGCATCCGCAACCTGGTCGGCGAGGTCGCCGACGGGTTCGACGGGCTGGACGTGCTGGTCAACTGTGCCAGCAAGCTGGCCACCGTGCCGGCGGAACGCTTCGGTGCCAACGAGTTCCGCGAGATCGTGGACACGAACCTGACGGCGGCGTTCCTGCTGTCGCAGGAGTTCGGCCGGCGGCTGATCGAGCGCGGCGAACCGGGCCGGCTGGTGCACCTGTCCTCGGTGCGCGGCGCGACCGGTGGCCGGCAGGGCTTCTCGGCCTACGGCGCCAGCAAGGCTGGCCTCGACCTGTTGGTCAAACAGTTGGCGACGGAATGGGGCCACCACGGGATCACCGTGAACGCCGTGGCACCCGGCTTCGTGCGCACCGAATTCGTGCACGAGGCGACGCAGAACGACAATTTCCTGCGCATGGTCCGCAATCGGATTCCGCTCGGCCGCTTCGCCGAGCCGGACGAGGTGGCCAGCGCGGTGCTGTACCTGGTGTCACCGCTGGCCCGCTTCATCACCGGCCAGATCCTGTACGTCGACGGTGGCGTCACCGCCAGCCAGTAAATCGAATCGATCGATGGAGGAGAACGACATGTCCCAATGGCATGCCTTGTTCTACCCGCTGAAGGCGGGCAGCGAGGAAACCGTGAAGGAACTGTTCCGCCACAGCGGCCGCCCCAGCTTCGACGTCACCGACGCCGACGGCAACGTGACCGGCCGGCTGCTCGGCACGATGGCCTTCGTCGGCAAGGAGATGGCCGTCCGGGTCATCGAGGTCGAGGGCCCGCTGCCGATGGTCGCGGCGCACATGAGCCGCCAGCCCGAGGTGCGGGAGTTCGAGCGGGAGCTCGAAACGCACCTGAGCAGGCCGCGCGACATGGTGACGCCGGAGGGCGCGCGGGCGTTCTTCCGCGACTCCGCGCTGGAGTGCGTGCTCAGCCGCCGGCACGACGTGGCGCTGGAACCCGTCGCGGGAAACTGAGGAGCCGGCAATGCGGATCGGACTCGGTCTGCCCAGCGCGGTGGCGGGCACCGGGGGCAGGGAACTGGTGGACTGGGCGATCGAGGGCGAGCGGGCGGGTTTCTCGACGCTGGCCACCCTCGACCGCATGGTCTACGACAACTACGAGTGCCTGACCACGCTCGCCGCGGCCGCCGCCGTGACCGAGCGGATCAGGCTGACCACCGCGATCATGATCGCCCCGCTGCGCAGCAACACGGCGCTGCTGGCCAAGCAGGCGGCCACCGTGGACCGGCTCTCGGACGGCCGGTTGACGCTGGGTATGGCGGTCGGTGTCCGGCCGGACGACTTCCGCGCCAGCGGCGTGGAGATGGCCGGCCGGGGACGCGCGTTGGACCAGCAGCTAGCCGAGTTACGGCGGATCTGGGCCGGTGACCGGCGTGGTTTCGCCGGTGGCATCGGGCCGCGTCCGACGCGGCCACCCGGTCCCGAGGTGATCCTCGGCGGCCACTCCCCCGGCGCGATCGCCAGGGTGGCGGCCTACGGGGACGGCTGGATCTCCGGCAGCGGCGGTCCCGGCCTGTTCAGCGGCGGCGCGGCCGCGGTACGGGCCGCGTGGCAGCGGGCCGGCCGGCCGGACGCGCCGAGGTTGTTGGGGCTGGCCTATTTCGCGCTCGGCGACGACGCGGCCAAGCTGGCCGGTGGGTACCTGCGGGACTACTACGGCTTCGCGCCGCCGTATGCCCAACTGGTACTGGAGAACGCGGCGATCGGCGTCGACGGCGTGGCGGAAACCGTTGACAGGTTCGACGATTCCGGTTGTGACGAACTGATTCTCGTGCCGTGCACCAACGATATCGACCAGATCAAACTGCTCAGCGAGGTCGTGGGCTGAGTTCAACCACAGCACAGACGGGCCGTCGGCGGACATCCTGCCGGCGGCTCGGTTGCGTCCGGATCGGACGGTCCGAAACGGTTCTCAGTTTCCTACCAGGCAGATGACGAGTGGCCCACGACGCTGGGACTCCGAGAATGCGAGATTCAGCACAGCACGACAAGAGATGACAGCCACCCGACGGATACCCAGACCGGGAGCGTCCCCATGAACCGATCACTGATCATCGCGAAGATCCTGCCGGACGCGCAGGACGAGGTCGCCCGCGTCTTCGCCGAATCCGACCGGACCGAACTTCCCCAGATCGCCGGCGTCCAACGCCGCTCGCTCTACCGGCTCGGTGACCTCTACGTGCACCTGCTGGAGACCGAACTGCCCGGCCCGGACGCCGTGGCCACCGCGAAGAACCACCCCGAGTTCGCACGGGTCAGCGAGCAGCTCTCGCAGTACATCTCGCCGTACCTGCCGACCTGGCGGGGACCGGAGGACGCACAGGCCCGCTGCTTCTACGACTGGACAAAGGAGAACGAGAAGTGACCACCCAGAGAATCGACACCACCGCGCTACGCGGCGAGCTGGAGGAGATCCTGGTCCGCGCGGCCGGTGTCGCCGCCGACACGCTGGTGACCGCCAACGACGAGTGCCTGGCCGAACTGGGCCTCGACTCGCTGGCCGCGATGGAGTTACAGGCCGTCGTGCAGAACAGGTTCGGCATCCGCATCCCGGACGAGTCGCTGGAGATGACGCTGCCCGAGCTGACCCACTTCGTCGTCGCGGCACTGGACGGGGGTGTGTGATGGCGGGACACACCGAGCAGGGCATCGTCATCGACGCGCCGTTCCAGCTCGTCTGGGACATGACCAACGACGTCGCCAACTGGCCGAACCTGTTCACCGAGTACGCGAAGGCCGAGATCCTGGAGTCCACTTCGGACACCGTGACCTTCCGGCTGACGATGCACCCCGACGAGAACGGCATCTCGTGGAGCTGGGTCAGCCAGCGCCGCGCCGACGTCGCGAGCCGCCAGGTGCACGCGCACCGGGTGGAAACCGGTCCGTTCGAGTACATGCTGATCCAGTGGATCTACACCGAGGAAGCCGGTGGCGTCCGGATGACCTGGTTCCAGGACTTCCAGATGAAGCCGACCGCGCCGGTGAACGACCAGCAGATGACCGACCGGCTCAACCACAACTCGCCGATCCAGCTCGACGTGATCAAGCAGAAGATCGAGGCCGCCGCCCGCCAGTCCGTCGCCGTGCGCTGACGAATCCGAAGAGAGACAGTAGCGATGACCACCACACACAAGACCGTCTCGTGGCATGACATGGAGCCCAACCGTCGGCGTGGCGCCGAGATCCGCGTGGTGCTCGGACCAGCGACCGTGGGCTGCACATCCGGTTTCCTGGGCGTCGCCGTGGTCCAGCCGGGCGAGAGCATCGCCGAGCACTACCACCCCTACAGCGAAGAATTCCTCTACGTCATCTCGGGCGCGCTCACCGTCGACCTGGACGGCGAGCCGGTCGTGGTGCGCGCCGACGAGGGCGTACTGGTGCCGACCAACGTGCGGCACCGCCTGCGCAACATGGGCACCGAGCCGGTGCGGGCCGTGTTCCACCTCGGCCCGCTCGCGCCCCGCCCGGAACTGGGTCACGTGGACACCGAGACGGCGGCGCAGTCCGCCGAGTTCACCGCGAGGCAGTCATGACCGGTTCTCCGTTACGCCGCACGGTCGTCACCGGCATCGGGGTGGTCGCCCCAGGCGGTGTGACCCGCAAGGCGTTCTGGACACGAATCACGGACGGCCGCACGGCGACGCGGCGGATCAGCCTGTTCGACGCGTCGACCTTCCGGTCGCGGGTGGCGGCGGAATGCGACTTCGACCCGGTCGAAGCCGGTCTGTCCGCAAAGGACTGCCGGCGCTCCGACCGGTACGTGCAGTTCGGGTTGGCCGCCGCCGCCGAGGCGCTGGCCGAGAGCGGCCTCGAGCCGACCGAGGAACTGCTGGAGCGCATGGGCGTGGTGATGGGCTCCGCTGTGGGCGGCACCACCGCGCTGGAGCAGGAGTACGTGGTGGTCAGCGACACCGGCCGGGACTGGCTGGTGGACGTCGACTACGCGGGTCCCTTCCTCTACCAGGCACTGGTGCCCAGCAGCCTCGCGGCGGACATCGCCGTCCGCTACGGCACGCACGGTCCGGTCCAGGTGATCTCGACGGGCTGCACGTCCGGCATCGACGCGATCGGCTACGCACACCAGGTCATCCAGGACAGCGAGGCGGACGTCGTGATCGCGGGTGCTTCAGACTCACCGCTGTCCCCGGTGACCGCGGCGTCGTTCGACGCGATCAAGGCGACCACCCCGGACAACCACGACCCCGAGCACGCGTCCCGGCCGTTCGACCGGGACCGCAACGGTTTCGTGCTGGGCGAGGGTGCCGCGGTGCTGATCCTGGAGGAGCTGGAACACGCGCTCCGGCGGGACGCGCCGATCTACTGCGAGGTCACCGGCTACGCGTCGCGCAGCAACGGTTTCCACATGACCGGCCTGCGCCCGGACGGCGCCGAGATGTCGCTGGCCATCGACGAGACCATGCGGCAGGCGCGCCTGGACCCGGCGGACGTGTCCTACATCTGCGCACACGGTTCGGGCACCCGGCAGAACGACCGACACGAGACCGCCGCGTTCAAGCGGTCCCTCGGCCAGGCCGCTTACGGGATTCCGGTCAGCTCGATCAAGTCGATGATCGGCCACTCGCTGGGCGCCATCGGCGCGATCGAGATGGCGGCCTGCGCGCTGGCCATCGACACCGGTGTGGTGCCGCCGACCGCGAACTGGGCCAACCGCGACCCGGAGTGCGACCTGGACTACGTCCCGAACATCGCCCGCGAACTGCCGGTCGACGTCGCGCTGTCGGTCGGCAGCGGGTTCGGCGGCTTCCAGTCCGCCATGGTGTTCCGCAAGTTCAAGGGAGACAAGCTGTGAAGCGCACGGCTGCGATCACCGGGATCGGTGTCGTCGCACCGAGTGGGATGACGGTGGCCGACCACTGGGCCACCGTCACCGAGGGCAAGAACATGCTGAAGGAGATCAGCCTGTTCGACGCGTCCCGCTGCGCGACCAGGATCGCCGGCGAGGTCACCGACTTCGACATCACCGGCCGCGTCGACGGCCGGCTGGTCGTGCAGACCGACAGGTGGACGTGGATGGCGTTCGTCGCGGCCGAACAGGCGTTGCGCGACAGCGGCATCGACGAGTCGGTCGTCGACCCGTACGAGATGTCCGTGGTGCTGGCCAGTTCGTCCGGTGGCAACCAGTTCGGCCAGAAGGAACTCCAGCGGCTGTGGAGCCAGCCGGCCAGGACCGTCGGTGCCTACCAGTCGATCGCGTGGTTCTATGCGGCCACCGTCGGCCAGTTGTCCATCCGCCACCAGGCCAAGGGGCACAGCAGCGTGCTGGTCTCCGAGAGCGCCGGCGGCCTGGACAGCCTCGGCCACGCGGTGCGCACGATCCAGCGTGGCGGCTCGATGGTGCTGGCCGGTGGGCTGGAAGCGCCGCTGAGCCCGTACGCGCTGGCCTGCCAGTCCCGCAACGGACGGCTGAGCACCGACAGCGACCCGGAGCGGGCGTACCGGCCTTTCGACGCGGACGCGTCGGGTTACGTGCCGGGCGAGGGCGGGGCCGTGCTCATCGTCGAGGAACTGGAGCACGCGCGGGCCCGTGGCGCGCGGATCTACGCCACCATCGGCGGTTGGGGTTCCACGCACGACGGTTCGCACGACGCCACCGACTCCCGGCAGTACGCGCGGGCACTGCGGCTGGCGCTGGCAAAGGCCGAACTGGAGCCGGGTGACGTCGACCTGTTCATCCCGGACGCCCTCGGCGTGCCCGAGTTCGACCGCAGCGAGGCAGCCGCGATCGACGACGTGTTCGGCGCCCGGGGTGTTCCCGTGGCCAGCCACAAGTCACTGACCGGCCGGATGTACCAGGGCGGTTCGGCACTGGACGTGGTGACGGCGGTGCAGGCGATCCGCGAACAGGTCCTGCCCGGCACGACGGGTCTTGACCGGGCCGCGGACGGGTGCGCGCTGGCGTTCGTGCCGACGACGACGAAGTCCACCGTGGCCAACGTACAGATCGGCGCACGCGGATTCGGCGGCTACAACAGCTCGATCGTCGTGCGCCGCCACGAGACGGGAGCAGCATGATGACCGAGAACCGGGCCCGCGTGGTGTTCCTGATCCGGGTGCCCACCGACCGCACCGCCGATTTCCTCGCGGCATACGAACTGGTCCGCTTCCAGGTGGCCGACGGCGTCCCCGGCCATGTGCTGGACCAGGTCTGCCAGTCCGCCACCGACCCGGAACAGTGGCTGATCACCAGTGAGTGGGACTCGATCGAGTCCTTCGAGGCATGGGAGGCAAGCCCCGACCACCGCACCCTCGTCCGCCCGATGCGGGAGTGCATGACAGAGGCCAAGTCCATGCGATTCCGCATCCGCAAGCAGACCTCCCGGCGATCGGAGATGGCCGGCGAGGCGCTACCAGCCATGGGAGCGTTGACGTGAACGCCACACTCGGCATCCTGACCGTCTGGGTGCTGGCGGCAGCCGGCATCCAGCTCGGCACGCTGTGGATCATGAAGCTGTCCATCCTGCCGATGCTCAACTCGTTGCCCTACCGCCGTTACGTCGACGTGTGCCAGCTCATCGACATGCACGCGTTCCACCCGATCGCGGTGTGGAACGGCGTGATCGCGGCCGGGCTCGGTGTCTGGGCGGCGCTGCTGGCGCCCAACGCCGCGATCGGCGCGCTGTTCATCGTCGGCGCGGTGTGCATGGTCGGCGTCGGCATCGCGTCCGAGGGCTTCAACCGGCCGATCTGGCGGCAGATCGAGCACTGGAGCCCGGACCGTGTCCCGGAGAAGTGGGAGCGCAAGCGCACCCACTGGCACATCGCGCACCAGGTCCGCACCTACGCCGCCATCGTCGCCACCGTCGCCTTCGTCGGTGCGTTCCTCGGGGAGCTGGCATGAAACTCGTGGTACTCGGCCCGAACGGCCGGATCGGCAAGCAGGTGGTACGCAGGGCCCTGACCGAGGGGCACCGCGTCACCGCCATCGCACGGACACCCGCGAAGGTCACCACGGCGCACGACGACAACCTCACGGTCGTCACCGGCGACGTGTTCGACCGGGAGTCGCTCGACGCGGCCATCGCCAGCGCGGACGCGGTGATCTACGCCGTCGGCTCCGCGGGTCGCGGGCCGACGATCACCCGGTCGACCGGGGTGGCGAACGTGGCGAAGATGATGCGCGCCAACAATGTCGCTCGTCTGGTCGTGGTGTCCCCGAGCGCCGTCGCGATCAGTCCCAAGGCGACGCTGTTGCGCAGGATCGCACTGCGGTTCTTCGTGCACAAGCTCTACCGCAACCCGTTCAACGACGTCGAGCGGATGGAGGACGAGCTGCGGCACACCGAGCTGCACTGGTCCGTGGTGCGGTCGTCATCGCTGCGGGACCAGCCGCCCACCGGCACCTACACGGTGGTTCCGGACGGCGAACTGCGGCACGAGCGGCCGGTCAGCGTCGGCGACCTCGCCGACTTCCTGGTGCGGCACGCCGCCGACAAGTCCGCCTCCCGCGACATCGTCACGGTAACGGGCGCGAAGAAGTGACCATGGCGATGTCGTGGCGCAGGCTGCTACAGGCACTGCACGTGCTGGGCGCCGCGTCCAACCTGGGCGCGACGTTGCTCACCGTCGTGTTGCTGGTGTCCGGAGTGGACTCGACGGCGACCCGGCTGTGTGTGTACGTGGTCGGCCTGCCGCTGGTCCTCCTCGCGCTGGTCACCGGTGTGACCAGCGCGCTGGCGTCGCCGTGGGGACTGTTCAGGCACGGCTGGGTCGTGAAGAAGCTGGTACTGACCCTGGTCAACGCCGCGGTTCTGCTCGCGGTCGTCGGACCGGGCACGGCGGCCGGGGCGGCGCGGTGGGCCACGCCGCTCGGGCTGTCCGTGCAGTTGGTGCTGTTCGTACTCACCACCGTCCTCTCGGTCTACAAGCCGAAGGGACGGATCGGTGGCCGGCGGGTCACCAGTCCGGTCACCCGTCGCAGGACAGCGGAGGCCAGGACATGAGTGAGTGGCACGCGATCATGTACCCGATCAGGCCGGGTACCGAGCACCAGGTGCGGGAGCTGTTCGAGAACGTGGTTCTCCCGCGCCGCAGGGTGTACGACGAGAACGGCGACGTGCTCGGCGAACTGTTGTCCACCATGGTGTTCGTCGGGCCGGGCAGGGCGTTGCGGCTGATCGAGTTCACCGGCGCGCTCCAGTGGATCGTCGGTCACCTCCGCGGTGAGCCGACCGCGGCGCGGTTCCAGCAACAGCTCAACCAGTTCCTCGATCTGCCCGACGGCGCGGCACGCGGCCCCGCCTTCTTCGGGGACGCGGCACTGGGCCGAGTGCCGCTGGCCAGTCAGTAGACACCAAGAGCGATAAGGACATCGACATGGCGAAGGATGCCAGTGCCCCTCCCCAACCGTCCCGCCCATCTGCCGGGGGGCAGGGCCGGGATCAACTGATCGCCGCCTACCGGACGATGCGCACCATCCGGGAGTTCGAGGAGCGGGTGCACCAGGAGTTCGCCGCCGGTCAGATCCCCGGCGCTGTTCACCTCTACGCCGGCCAGGAAGCCGTCGCGACCGGCGTCTGCGCCGCGCTCGCGGAGGGCGACTACATCGCCAGCACGCACAGGGGACACGGGCACGCCATCGCCAAGGGCTGTGACCTGACCGGGATGATGCTGGAGATCTACGGCAAGGCCGGCGGCCTGTGCGGCGGCAAGGGCGGCTCGATGCACGTCGCCGACCCGTCGGTCGGCATCCTCGGCGCCAACGCCATCGTCGGCGCCGGCATCCCGCTGGCCACCGGCGCAGGGCTCTCGAGCAAGCTGCTGAACCAGGGCCGCGTCGCCGTCGCCTTCTTCGGCGAGGGCGCGGTCGCCCAGGGCGCGTTCCACGAGGCCGTCAACCTCGGCGCGATCTGGGACCTGCCGGTCCTCTACCTCTGCGAGAACAACCGCTACGCGGAGTTCACCGACAGCGCGACGATGTCCCGCGTCCCCGACGTCGTGACCCGCGCCGCCGCCTACGGCATCCACGCCGTCAGCGTCGACGGCAACGACGTCGGCGCGGTCCACGCGGCCGCGGCCGAGGCGGTCGCCCGCTGCCGCGCGGGCGACGGCCCGGTGCTCATCGAGGCCATGACCTACCGCTGGCACGGTCACTACGAGGGCGACGGGCAGCCGTACAAGCCGGCCGAGGAGGCCGAGGCGTGGAAGGCGCGCGATCCGCTCGTACTCGCC
>DATBDL010000174.1:0-5735 GCA_036269975.1 Pseudonocardiaceae bacterium
CCCACCCGGACACCCGTGCCGTGCACGAACTCGGTACGGCCATCCTGCAACTCGTCGAGTCGCGGCCGGTGGTGATCGGCGTCGACGACGTCCGGCATGTGGACAGCCTGTCGTTGCGGTGCCTGGCTTTCGTGGCCCGCAGGTCGCGTTCGGTCCGGCTGCACATGGTGCTGACCACCGACGACACCCCGACCCCCGACTACCAGCGGTTCCTCACCGAGATCAGCAGGCGCCCGCACTGCCACCGCGTCCTGTTGTGCCCGTTGGAGAGCCACGACGTCGCCAATCTGCTGGCCAAGCACGTCGGCGGCGAACGGGGACTGCGGCTCGCGCCGGCGTTCCACGACGTGACCGGCGGAAACCGTCTGCTGCTCGACGCGCTGATCACCGACTCGCTGGCCGTGGCCGGCCCGATCGGGCTGCGCGGCCCGATCGCCGCAGGCGCGTTCGAGGCCGCGGTGCTGGCCTGCCTGCACCGCTGCGACCCTGTCATGGCCGACGTGACGAAGGCGGTCGCCGTGCTCGGCGCGAGCGGCACACCGGAGCTGATCGGGGCGCTGACCGGCCGCGGCGCCAAGGACGTCGTCCGCACGCTGGACGCCCTGCGCCAGGCCGGTCTGCTCGACGCGCACGGATTCCGCCATCCCGCGGCACACCAGGCCGTCGTGCACGCGCTGACGTCGGCCGAACGCGACCGCATCCACCGGCGTGCCGCCGCCTGGCTGCACGACGCGACCGGGGACGCCACCGACATCGCGGAACACCTCGCCGCGACCGGTGGCCCGGTCGAGCCGTGGGGGATCGGCGTGTTGCGGCAGGCCGCCGACGTCGCATTGGAACGCCGCCAGCCCGATCTCGCGATGCGCTACCTCGAAGCGGCACGGCAGTTCAGCGGCGACGAGACCGAGCAGGCCGCGCTGACCGCCCGGCTGACATCGGTCGAATGGCGGATCAACCCACTCGCCGCAGCCCGCCACCTGCCGAAACTGATCGCGGCGCACCAACGGGCCAAGCTGTCGCACGAGGACGTCGCCGCGATGATCCGCTACCTGCTGTGGCACGGCCGCATCAGCGACGCGGCCGGCGCGCTGGCCCGGCTGGTCGACACGGTCGGCGAGCGGGACGGTCAGGACGCGGCCGAACTGGACCTGTTCCGGTCGTGGCTGACGTACTTCTACCCGACACTGCTGGAGCGGGTGCCATCGGCGCGGACCGTGCTGCACCGGGAGGTCTCGCCGGCCACGTTCGCCGCCGCGCCGCAGTTGCAGGCCGTGACGCTGCTGAACAACGTGCTCGGCGGCGGCAGCTACGCCGACATCGCGGCCGGCGCGGAACATCTGCTGCGCACGTGCCGGCTCTCCGATGCCACGCTGGAACCGCTGATGACCGCGGTCGCGGCGCTCATCTGCGCCGACTGGCTCGATCTCGCCGCCACCCGCGTCGACCTGCTGCTACAGGAGGCGATGGCGTTACGGGCCGGCGCGTGGCAGGCGGAACTGTCCGCGATCAGATCGGTGGTGGCGCTGCGATCAGGTGACCTCCCCCTCGCCGTCACGTGCGGCAAGACCGCGCTCACCCATCTCGACCCCCGGATGTGGGGCACGAAGATCGGCTGCCCGTTGAGCGGCCTGGTGCTCGCGCACACGGCGATGGGGCAGTACCAGGCCGCGGAAGCAGTACTGCGGGTGCCGGTGCCGGACGAGATGTTCCAGAGCACCTTCGGCCTGTACTACCTGCAGGCCAGGGGACAGCTCTACCTGGCGACCGACCGGACCCTGGCCGCGCGGCGCGATTTCGAGGCGTGCGGCGAGCTGATGATCCGGTGGGGGATCGACCTGCCCGGCGTCGTGGCGTGGCGCAACGATCTCGCGCAGGTCCACCTGCTGCGGGGCGAAGTGGAAGCGGCGCGGACCCTGGCCGGCGAGCAGTTGGCGCGCCTGCCTGCCGGCCGTTCCCGCAGCAGGGGAATCGCGTTGCGGCTGCTGGCGGCCACGTCCGAGCCGCACCGGAAACTGGCCCTGCTCAAGGAGTCCGCCGAGATCCTGGAGGCGTGCGGCGCAGACGCGGAACTGGCCTACACGCTGCACGGCCAGAGCAGGGCCCACCAGGAACTCGGCGAACTGGACCACGCCAGGGTCGCGGAGCGGCGTGCCGCTGTGATCGCGAAGCGGTGCGGCGTGGACATGACACGGGTGACGTGCCCGGAACCGAAGCGGCCGCTCGCCGGCGCACCGTCCACAATGGTCCATTCTGTGGCCGGCTCGCTGTCCGACGCGCAGCTACGGGTGGCGACGCTCGCGGCCCAGGGCCTCACGAACCGCGAGATCGCGCACCAGCTCTACGTCACCGTGAGCACGGTCGAGCAACACCTGACCAAGGTGTACCGCAAGCTGAACGTCAACCGAAGAGAGGACCTGTCGACGGGACTGCACGCGATGGCGGACCGCTGACCTCTCACAGCCACGACGGTTGGTGATGGATCTTGACGACGGCACTGGACAGCGTGACGCCGGGGCCGATCCCGACCAGCAGCGTGTGATCGCCGGCGCCGAGCTCGCCGGTGGTGAGCAGGTGGTCCAGCGCGATGACCTGGTCGCTGGCGCTGATGTGGCCGACACCGCTGCCGAACTCCCACGTCGACGCGGACAGCGGCAGGTCCAGCGCGGCCATCCAGCGGTGTTCCACCACCTGCCGGCCGGAGTTCGGGAACGCCACCCGCCGCACGTCGGCCATCGTGACGCCGGCCTCGGCCAGCGTCGGCTCGATGGTCTCCAACATCCGCGTGTAGAGGTTCAGCCAGACGCCCATCAGGTCGGCGCGGCCGGCGGCCTGCTTCTTGAACTCGGCGGCGCGGGCGGCCATCTCCATCGGCTTGCCGAGTGTCGCGGTGGGCGGGAAGTCGGGCGCGCCCATCCGGTGCAGCCCTTCGAGTTCCGGCATGGTGACCGAGCGCACCGCGAGCAGCTCGGCGAAACCGGGAGTCCGCGTCAGCACGAGCGAACTGGCCCCGTCGCCGAGGATGAAACCCGGCCCGGAGCGCCAGCGGTCCACCAACGGCGTGCCGAAGTTGTCGGCGGCCACCAGCAGCGCGCACCGGTGCTCGCCGGTCGGCAGATAGCGGGCGGCCAGCTCGAACGCGCTGAACATGCCGTTGCAGCCCTGCCGCAGTTCCGCCGCCAGCGGGTTCCCGCCGACCAGGTGGTGTTGCAGGTGGTGGTGCGGGAGCCAGCCGTCCGGCCCCTGGTGCCACGCGTCGACGTAGAGCAGTAGATCGATGTCCGAGGGCCGGCGTCCGCACCGGTCGAACGCCTGCCGCGCCGCCCGCAACGCCAGTTCCGGCGCCGGCACGTCACCCGCGACCGCGACACCGCGCAACTCGCCGCTCTTGGCCTCGTCGGCCGGATACAGCCCGCGCTCGACGGCGTCGGCCACGCTGACCGTCGGCGGGACGTGCACGCCGAGCCCGCTGATGAAGGTGCCTGCCGTCCTCATTCGCTACCTCCGGATACTTGAGCCCGCCACACCTGCGCCAGGCCGGTAGTCAGCGCGATCCTCGGCGCCCAGCCGAGACACTCGGCGGCCAGTCGGATGTCGAGCACCGCGTCCCTGCGTTCGAACCCACGCCCCGCGACCCGTTCCACCGCGATGGCTCCGCCGGCCAGCCCGGTGAGCATCCGCAGCAGGTCGTCCAGCGACGTCGGAGCGCCGGAGCCGATGTTGAGCACGGCCGGCAGCGCTTCCTGGGCCAGGCGACCGATCCGCACCAGCGCGTCGACGACGTCGTCCACGTGCACGAAGTCCTGCGACTGGGCCAAGTCAGCGGACAGCCGGGGCGGCCGGCCTCGTGTGGCCGCGGCCAGCCAGTGCACGATCACACCCTGGCCACTGCCGGCCGGCTGGGTCGGGCCGTAGACGCTGGCCAGCCGCAACGCCAGGCCCGGCACCACGTCCGCCCGATCCCGCAACTCCTGTTCCAGCGCGAGCTTCGCCCTGCCGTACTCGGTGCGCGGGCCCAGCGGCGCGGTCTCCGCAAACGGTTGCGGCCCGGTCGGGTCGTACACGTACGGCCCGGAACTGGCCAGCACGACCAGCGGTGGCCGCGCCAGCCCGGCGAAACCGTCCAGCAGCCGCGCGAACTCGGCCCGGTCGGCGGCCACCCGCTCCGGAAACCGTTCCGCGGTGGACGGATCGACGCTGGTGGCCAGGTGAAAGTGCACCCGGACGTCCTCGGCGCGCATCAGCCGATCCCGGCCGTCCCGGCTTCCCCGGCCGAACTGGCTGACCGTGGCACCCGCGGCCGCCAGCGCGGCGGACAGGCGGGTCCCGATGAAGCCGTGCGCGCCGGTGACGGCAACCGGGATCGCCAGCGGTGGCGAATCCGTTTCGGTCGTTTCGGCGGCGGACAGTGTGCGTACCATGTCAGCTCGCACCATGTCAGCTTGCGGACAGCGCGCTGATCGTGCCCGCGATACTGGCGACGCTCGCGAAGTTCGTCGCGTTGATCTCGGAGTGTGGCACCCGGACGGACAGTTCGTCCTTGACGAACGTCAGCAGCACGGCGGTGTTCAGGGAGTCCAGAATCCCCAGTTCCAGCAACGGCGTCCGCTCGTCCAGCTCACCGCGTGGATCGCCGGCGAGGAACCGGGTACGGACGAACTCCAGCAGGCGACGGCGGAGCTCGGTCTCCGTGACGACGACGGTCATGACGATGTGGTCTCCCTTGTGTGAGAACGGTTTTCGGCCAGCCGGGACCGGTCGACCTTGCCGTTCGGAGTGCGGGGCAGTGCGTCGACCATGCGGATCTCGTCGACGATCATGTACTTGGGCAACCGATGGGCGCAGTGCCGCTTGAGTGAGATCAGACCGGGATCGCGGCCGGCGACCGGCACGATCACCGCAGTCAGCCGAGCCAGCTCACCGGCCCCTTCGACGACGACGGCGACATCGTCCACATCGGAGTGAGCCGCCAGCACGGCCTCGACCTCGCCGAGCTCGATCCGGTGCCCGCGCACTTTCACCATGTGGTCGACGCGTCCCACATAATCGAATCCGCCATCGGAGCGCACCCGCACGATGTCACCGGTCCGGTAAACGCCTTCTTGTGGCGGCCGCCCCCAGTAACCGAGCATGACCGTCGGCCCGTCGACGACGAGCTCGCCCTGACCGACCGCGCCGCTCGTGTTCTCTGCCCAGACCTTGTCCCCGCCGCACGCCCGCCCGATCGGCACCGGCTGATCGCGTTCCAGATCGGCGGGGCGGACCTCGTGGAACGTGCAGACGTTCGTTTCGGTGGGGCCGTACAGGTTGAGCAGTCGCGCGTCGGTCCAAGCGGCCAGCCCGCGCACGTGCGCGATCGGGAACGGCTCGCCCGCGAACAACACGGCCCGCAGCGCTCTCGGTGGTGGGCTGTCCAGCAACCCGCCGGACCGGATCATCAGAATCAGCGCGGACGGCACCGAGTACCAGACCGTGATCCGCCGCTCGTGCAGCAGTTTCACGAGCTGGTCCGGCGCATAGGCCAGTTCGGCCGGAATCAGGTGCACCGACGCGCCGGCAGCGAACGCCGCGTAGAGGTCCAAAACGGAAAGGTCGAACCCGAACGAAGCGTGGTTGGCGAACCGGTCGTCGGGCCCGGCGGTGAGCTCGGTCACGGCCCAGTTGACGAACGCCTCCGCGTTGCGGTGGCTGATGCAGACACCCTTCGGCGTACCGGTCGAGCCGGAGGTGTAGAGGAT
>DATBDL010000175.1:0-2468 GCA_036269975.1 Pseudonocardiaceae bacterium
GTGTCCGGTCCGCCGAGCACGACAACGGGACCACCGTGGTGGATCGCACCAGCGGTGGGCGCCCATACCTGATCGGTCACCAGGATTCTGGCGTCCGTCTCGGCGATCAGCAGTCGCAGCCGGGGAATCGGCGCGCGACTGTCCAGCGGCACGTACCCGCCGCCTGCCTTGCTGATCGCCAGTTCCGCGACGACGAGCTCGATCGACCGCTCCACCAGCAGCGCGACCGACGTCTCCGGCCGCACGCCGAGCTCGATCAGCCGGTGCGCAAGGCGGTTCGCGCGCCGGTCGAGTTCGGCATAGGTGAGGGTGACGCCGTCGGCCACGATCGCGGTCGCGTCCGGCGTGCGGTCGACCTGACGCGCGAACTCCTCCGGGATCGTGCCGTCCGGAATCGGTGTCGTCGTGTCGTTCCAGTCGGCCAGTACCTGTAGCCGCTGCGCCTTCGTGATCATCGGCACGGTGGCGACTGGTCGATCGCCACCGGCCAGCTCGTCCAGCAGGACCGACAGGTGGCCGGCCATCCGCTCGATCGTGCCGGCGTCGAACAGGTCCGGGTCGTAGCCGAACCCGAATTCCAGGCACTCGCCCGGATACGCGACAACGGCCAGCGGATAGTTGGTGGCCTCGATGCCGTGCAGGTCCCGTAGTCGCAGGTCCGTCGTCGGGTAGTTCTCGAAGACCAGGATGCTGTCGAACAGGCTCGCCCGCCGCGGCGGCACGAAGTCGAAGCGGCGCGCGTCGGCCTGCGCGTCCTGGAGCGCGCGCAGCCACTCGACCACCTGGCCGTCGATCCGGACGCGGGTGGGCACGGTGTTGATGAACATGCCGATGATCGACTCGACGCCGGGCAGTTCCGCCGGCCGGCCGGACACGGTGGTGCCGAAGACGACCTCGGACTGGCCGGTGTAGCGGGACAGGAGCAGCGCGAACGCGCCCTGGACGACGGTGTGCACGGTCAGGCCGTTGCGCTGCGCCAACGCGCGGACCCGTTGCGACGCCTCGATGTCCAACGCCGTCCGGATCGACGCGCGTGATTCGACGCGGTGCGTGGCGACCGGCGGCCGGTCGAACGGCAGCGGTGTGGTGTCCGTGACGCCGTCCAGCGTGCGGCGCCAGTGCTCGTGCGCCTCATCGTGATCCTGGTCGGCCAGCCAGCGCAGGTAGTCGCGGAACGGGCCGCGCACCGGCAGTTCCGGTTCGCCGGCGTGCGTCGCCAGCAGGTCGGACAGCACGGCGAACATGCTCCAGCCGTCCAGCAGGACGTGGTGGAACGTCCAGACGACCCGGACCTCGGTCGCCGAGAGCCGCGCGATGGCCACCCGCAGCAACGGCGCCTCGGCCAGATCGATGCCATCGGCCCGATCACGGACCAGGAACTCGGCCAGGTCGGACTCGTCGAGGTACGTGACCGGCAGGGTCACGTTCTGGTGTACGACCTGGACCGGCTGCTCGACACCCTCCCAGACCACGCTGCTGCGCAGCATCGGTGTGCGGTCCACGACTCGCTGCCACGCTCGGCCCAGCGCGGTCGGGTCGGGGACACCGTCGAGCGTGAAGGTGATCTGCTGGAAGTAGACGCCCTGGTCGGCCTGGGTCAGCCGGTGGAACACCATGCCGGTCTGGGTCGGCGTCAGTGGGTAGACGTCGACCACGTTCCGGTCGGCGATTCGATCCACAGTGGACTGGTCGAGCCGGGCCAGCGGGAAGTCCGACGGCGTGCGACCGCCGGCGTCGGACCGGGTGCAGTGGTCGATGATCTTCCGCAGTGCGATGGCCGTGGCGTCGGCCAGGGCGCGGACGGTGTCGGGGTCGTGCCGGTTCGGTGAGTAGAACCACGTGAACGTGAGCTCGTCGTCGGCCACGCCGGCCACGATGTCCAGCACGTGACTGCGCTCGGCGGTGGGGTCTGCTGTCAGCGCCAGATCGGTGTGCGTGGCGCGGTAGAGCGGCAGGTCCGGGATGCCGAACTGGCCGAGGTAGTTGAAGCGCACCGGGCTGGTGGCGGCCGCGCCGAAGCCGATGCCGCGCCGGGGGATCGCGCGGAGCTGTTCCTTGACGGACTTGATGGTCGCGGCCAGGTCCGTCGACGGTAGGTCGATGGCGACCGGGAACATCGTGGTGAACCAGCCCACCGTGCGGGACAGGTCGACCCCGTCGATGATGTCCTCGCGGCCGTGGCCCTCCAGGTCGACGACGAGCCGGTCGCGGCCGGTCCAGTCGGCCAGCGCGCGGCCGAGTGCGGCCAGCAGCAGGTCGTTGATCTGCGTCCGGTAGGCGCCGGGCACGTCGCGCAGCAGTGTCCGCGTCTCGTCGGCGCTCAGCCGAACCGAGAGCTGGCGGGTCGACGCGACCGTGTTGGCGCCGTCGTGATCCCGCGGCACGTCGTGCGGCTCGATCGCCTGCCAGTGCGCGGTCTCGTCGGCGAAGTCGCAGTCGGCCAGCTTGCTCGCCCAGTCGCGGAACGA
>DATBDL010000176.1:0-20465 GCA_036269975.1 Pseudonocardiaceae bacterium
ACCATCAGCAGTCCGTGCGATGCGGCGACGAGCAGGAGCAGCAGGGATTCGACCACCGCCCCGCTGGGCCCTGCGATCAGGAACCAGACCCACAACGCAAGCCCACCGACCGCCGCCAGGATGTGGATGGCCAGCAGGACGGCGCGCCGGCCGGCGCGGGCCCGACGTTGTCGGATGAGCAGGTCCTCCAGCGAACCGGACCGAATGGCCAGGTTGAGACCGAGCACGGCGGTGATCAGCCAGAGGACCACGGACGTGATCGCCACGGACGCCGCCTCCCTCGCGCTGCCCTCCGCACCGACTGCTCAGCCATATGAAGTGCGGCTTACCTCACCCAAATGGGTGACGAACCCCGGTTCGTATTCGTTGCATCGCGTGTTTCGGATGGGAGTTACGCGAGTGCCGCGTGTGGGGGATACTAGTTACTTCAGGAAACTTATGGCCTGAATGTGCTATACAGGCGGTATGGAAACCGGAATGCCGAGGGCTTGGGACGTCTTCGATCCAGACTGCCCGACCAGGGCTGTTCTGGACCGTATCGGTGACAGATGGACCGTGCTGGTGGTGCTCGTGCTGCTGTCCGGCACCCAGCGGTTCGGCGAGTTGCGGGACAAGATCGTCGGGGTGAGCCCGAAGGTGTTGACAGCGACACTGCGAGCACTGGAGCGTGACGGCCTGATCACCCGTCATGTCTACGCCGAGGTACCGCCCCGAGTCGACTACACACTCACCCGGTTGGGGCGCTCCCTGGAGACGCCGCTACAGGCGATCCGGGAATGGGCGGAAGCCAACATGCCCGCCATCGAGGCAGCCCGCCGCGCCGGCCCCACCGCTGTCGCCCGGCCGTAGCCGCCAGTTCTCTGCTGTCGCCCAGCAGGGGCCGCTAGTTCTCTGCTGTCGCCCGGCCGTGGCCGCTAGGTTCTCGCCAGCCACAGGGTTCGGTGCAGGTCGTCGATCGCGTCCACCGAGAACATCACCGATCCGGTCACCAGGGCCAGCACCAGCACGGTGAACACGCCCGCCGGTGACACCAGCAGGGATCGCAGCCGGTGTACCGGCGGGGCGGACAGCAGTGCCGCCACTCGGCGCGGTACCGGGCCCGCGGTTGCCGCCAACGCCAGTCCCGGTGGCCGGACCTGGCCGGCCAGCGCCGCCTTCCCGACCGCCCTCGCCACCACGGCCCGGTCGCCCACCTGACGCGCGGCGATCTCGTCCGCCCACCGCTCCGTGGTGAACCGGATCGTGCCGGCCAGGGGGCGTAGCAGTGGGTTCGCCGCGCCGAGGACGTCCACCGCGGCCACGAACAGGTGGTGACGTCGGGCCAGGTGGGCTCGTTCGTGGGCCAGCAGGGCTCGTCGTTCGGCCGGTGCCAACACCGCCAGCATGCTGGTGGACACCACTATTCGACCCGGCCGGCCCGGTAGCGCGTGTGCCAACGGCCGATCGTCCACCACCACGGTCAGGTCGCCGCCGTCTCGGCATCGGCGGGCTGTTCTGTGGGCTCCGACCAGCGCGCCCAGACGGCGTGCGGTCACCACGATCGTGGTGACCACGCACGCGGACAGCAACCCGCTGGCGGCCAGGTCGATCGGCAGGTGCACGGCGTCCAGGCGGCGCAGCGCATCCGTCGACCAGTGGCCCAGCCGGGCGAACACGGTCACCAGCGACAGCGCCGCGAACATCAACAGCGCCAGCGCCAGCGTCGCGCACGCGACCAACACCAGACCGGACGTCAGGATCAGCCAACTCGCCAACGCCGGTGGCAACCGCCCGCACAGCCACCGCACCACCGGCACCGCGAGCGCCGGCAGCACTATGGGCACGTAGACGGAGAGGATCATCGGCGGGGTCCGCGCACGGCCCGAAGTTACCGCATCACGGTCAGCCGCGAGATGACCGCCCGCTGGTCGGCACATGAATACTCCGGTCGGACGCTCTTCCGCTAAACCCAGGTTCGGTGACGTCGAGTCACCATGGGTGGCGGCGTCAGCGGGTTCGCAGCATGACCGGCCGGTCGGATGCCGGCTGCGTCCCGCCGGCCGGAATCGCCTTCGTGACCTGCTCCGCCACCGTGCGCGTCGTGCCCCGTACTCCGTGTTCGGCCAGCGGGCCCACACGCCATCCGCGCTCGGCGCACTCGTCCAACAGCCTGGGCAGTGCGCCCAATGTGGACTTCCACGCCCCCACCGACGCCGCCACGTCCGAGTCGTGCAGCAGGATCGTTCCGCCGCCGTGCAACGACTTCGTCACCGTGTCGAAGACACTGTCCGGTGTGGATCGACTGCTCCAGTCCCAGCCCCAGCACGTCCACAGCACCGGCCGCAGCTCCAGCCTGCGCGCCGCCACCAGCGCCGACGTCGTCAGCACCCCGTACGCCGGCCGGAACCAGCGTGGCTGCGTCCCGGTCGCCGCCGCCACCAGGTCGCGGGCCCTCGCCAGCTCGTCATACGTCCGACGCGGCCCGTACCAGACCAGGCGACGGTGGTACCAGCCGTGGACGGCGACCTCGTGTCCTGCCGCCGCGAGTTCCCTGCCCAACTGTGGCGTTCGCGCCAACTCGCTGCCCAGCAGGAAGAACGTCGCCCGCACGTCCCTGCGGTCCAGTTCGCGCAGGAAGAACGGAGTGGACCTCGGGTGTGGGCCGTCGTCGAAGGTCAGGGCCACGTGGTCGGGGTCGCCGATGCCGGACAGACCAGGTGCGAGGCGCGCCCGCAGCGGCGGCCAGAACATCGCCGCCGGCAGCGCGTGTGCCGCCAGTACACCTGTCGCGGCGGTGAGCACCGCCTTGGTCACACGGTTCATGTCGTCAGGTTTCGCAACGCCGTCGGGTGCAGGTTCTGTTGGCTCGCCTGCCGGTTCAGGCCGGCCAGCATCGAGTCGAGGTCGCATGGCCTGCGTTGATCCTGCCGGATCAGCACGATTCCGCCGCGCGCCGGCAGTTTCGTGATCGAACCGCAGCTCAGTGTCGCCTTCGGGATGATGATGCGCTCGCCGTAGATCGCGGCCAGGCTCACGTCGACCGCGTCCAGGTCACCGTTGGACAACATCAGTTTGGGCCGGTGTGTCGTCAGCCGGTCGATCGCGCGGGCGCCGGCGCCGATCGCACCCCGGCCGGCGAACCAACCCGTCTCGTATGGCTGGCCGCCCGCCGAGTTCACCATCAGCAGGCCGGCCGTCGCCATCCTGCGGACGACGCCGGGATTGTCCGCCGCTGTCTGCACGCTGACGGCGACGGCCGCGTTCATCGTGCTCAGGCTGCCGATGTCCTGGTCGCTGACCGGGCTGTCCGCGGGCACCTCGACCACGAAGAACACCTGGTTGGCCGGTATCCCGGTCTCACCGACGGCGCGGAAGCCGTGCGCGACGGCCAGGCTCGTACCACTGGTGAACACCCACAAGAGCCACGCAACGCTGGCCGCGACCCAGGCCAGCCGCCGCACTCGCCTGCTCGTCACCCGGTCGCGCGGCGGCGGGTCGAACGGCTGCCGCACGAGGCCGGTGATGGCGACCGTCGGGCACGCCGTGCCGACCTCGATCGGGCGGTGCTCGGTCGACGTCGGCACGCGGCTGGTGTGGGTGCGTGCGAACTCGGTCAGCGCGCTGGTCAGCTCGTCGCGGTCGTGCAGCCACCTCGCCAGGCCGGCGTGTTCCAGCGACCGCGCGTTGGTGCGGCCGTGACCGGCGAGGCACCGGTACGTGAGCACGGGCACGCCGGCGGCGTGCGCCTCGAAGAACGTGAGGCCGCCGGAGTTGAGCACCACGATGTCGCACGCGCGCAGCAGCGCCGGCATGTCGTTCACCCAGCCGAGAACGTAGCCGGGAGTGAGGTCCCGCAACCGTTCCCGTAGCGCGACGTTCTCGCCGCACACCACGACCGGTATGGCGACGCCGCCCGCCGCGACCTCGCGGGCGGACTCCTCGATCTCGCCGACCGCCCACGACCCGGACACCACGAGTGCCAGCAGTTTGTCGTCGGGCAGGTCGAACTCCTTGCGGGCCACGGCCCGTTCGGCCGCGTCGGCCACCGGCCGGAACTCCGGCTTCACGGCCGGCGCGACGACGGCGACCCGCTCCGCGCCGAGCATCCGCACCTGGGCCGCGATCTCCGGATGCGCCGCCAGGTAGAGGTCGGTGCCCTCGGCCATCCACAGGGGATGGACGGAAGGGTCGGTCAGGTAGGTGATCACGGACGCGGACAGCTTCCCCCTGCGCCGCAACCGCATCGCGACCTGGCTGGCCAACGGGTACGTGCAGACGACGGCGTCCACATCCGACCCGAGCACCCTGCGCATCGCCTTCGACGCGCTGGCCGCCAGCCACACCGTGAGCGCCGACATGGTGCGGCGGCGTTGGAGGATGTTGAGCAGCCACTCCCAGCTTCCCGGTGCGACGTCCAACTGCTTGCGATAAGCCTCGCGCACCCGCTTGCCGATCCCCCACGGCAGCAGGTCGAGGAAGTCGTAGCAGGTCACGTCGTGACCAGCTACGGCCAGCCGCCGGCCGATCTCGTGCGCCGCGCCGTCGTGGCCGGCGCCGAGACTGGCGGACACGATCGCGATACGTCCCACACTGCTCCTCGATCAGGGGCCACGCCGAGTGCACCCGTAGCGTGACCACGCCAGCATATTCCCTACACGTTGTAGGTGATTGCTGGGGTGGTCCCCCCGCCGCCGGGTATGGTCCAGGATTATCCGGACAGGTGGAGGATGCCAGTGGACTCGGCCGGCGCCAAACGTACTCGCCGTCGGGCTGGTGGTGAGTTGGAAAACGAGATATTGGCGGCGCTGTGGGCCGCCGGTGGACCGCTCACCCCGCGTGAGGTGCAGCATGCGGTCAGTGCCGACCTGGCCTACAACACCGTGCAGACCATCCTCGTCCGCCTGCACGAGAAGGGCTTGGTACAGCGGCATCCGGACGGCAGGGCGCACCGTTACTCGCCGACCAAGCAGGCCGCCGAGCTGACAGCGGAGCGGATGCACGGACTGCTGACCGCGGGAGCGGACCGTCGTTCCGTGCTGCGCCGCTTCGTGGGCGGGCTCGACGAGTCCGACGAGCAGATCCTCCGCGACGTACTGGGTCGGTCGGACTGACCCGAGCGTTACGCGGCGACCGGTTCTCACCGTCGTGTGGGGGATAACGGGCGTCAGCCGGCTAACGAGTACGTTCCGGCGATCGACAGCAGGGCGTATCGACAGCAGGGCGTTCCGACATGTCCCTGTCGTCATGAGCTCGTCGAACTGCGCCGGAGGTTGCCATGCGCCGCCCACTCGCCGTCGTCCACCTGTTCGCCGCGGCCTTGATCGGTGGCGCCGTACTCGCGGGCTGCGCCACTCCGACCGACACCCCGACGATCAGCCCGGCCACCAACCAGTTCGACACGTCGACCGCGCCCGTCACCTCGGCGCCCGCTGCCGCAACCCAGATCGCCCCGGCGACAACGGCCGAACAGGCGCCGGCACCACAGGCGCCCGTCCAGCAGGCGCCCGTCCAGCAAGCACCTGTCGTACAGCCGCCCGTCGTGCAGGCGCCGCCGGCGAACGACGACGCGGACTGCGGCGGCGACTACTACATCAACTCCGACGGTGACTGCGTGCACCGGCCGGAACAGGCACCGTCGGCACCGACCGGTGCCACCGCGAAGTGCAACGACGGCAGCTACAGCTTCAGCAAGCACCGCAGCGGTACGTGCTCGTCGCACGGTGGCGTCGCCGACTGGTTGTAGCTCAGCACCGGAAGGTGTGCGCCGTGGTCAGTAGCGACGGGGACACCGAGGGCTGCTGACTGTTCTGGGACTGCAACCCGCCCTGGGCGGTCGGGTGCTTGGTTGCCCAAGTGGCCAGTTGTGCCAGCACGAGCTGACTGTCCGGCGTGGGCGAGAGATCGATCGAGTAGGCACCGAGCGCCAGGTCGACCGATGTGTCCTGCCGGTGGTCCTCGACGAGCTGCGCGCACGGCTCGACCAGGCTGACGGTGCGGGCGGCCGACTCGCCGTTGGGTCCGAACCGGATCTGGCCGAAGCAGCGCATGTCACCGAGCGGATAGCGCGGGTCGTTGGCCGGCGTGGCCGCCTGGACGAAGCCGAGTTTCTGTAGTTCGGCGGCGATCCGGTCGGCCAGGCCCACCTGGGTGCTCGCGTTCAGCGTGCGCATCCTGACCTGGCCGGCCGGCGCCGGGACGACGTTGTCGAGTGCCGTGTAGGGCAGCGGTGTGATGGCCGGCAGCTTGGCCGGTGCGTTCTGGCCGGCCGGGCAGCGCGCCTGCGCGGTACTGTTGTTCGCCTGACCCAGCACGTGGACCCACACGATGACACTCGCAGTGGCCAGCACGACCAGCAGGATCAGGGCCGGTAACGGTCGGCGGCGGCCATAGGGCTTCCGGTCTGACCTGGTCCGGATGTTTGGTGTCATGCCGCCGAGGTACCTCCAACGTGTCACAACACCACTCGGCAAACGCACGTTCCCCGACGCGACGGCCGCTGATCAGCTTACTCTAAATTGTAGAATGGGCGGCAACGCGACGGCATGAGGAGGAATGGGATGATCATGGCCGTGTGCGGGCACCGTGTTGGCTGAGTCGCCGGCCGGCACTGGGGGCCGGCATGCCTGACAGACGAGGGCTGGGTGGCTTCCGGACTTCGGTACTCGGCCGGGTCGACTGGGCGTGCTGGCTGGCCGCGGTCGGCTTCCTGTTCCTGACCGTGGTGGCCGTCGTCGTCCAGTTCGCGATCCTGGGCGTGATCACGGCGATCCTCGCGGTCGGCATCGTCGCGTTCGACTCGTGGGTGAATCGCCCGAAGACGCCCAAGGCGTCCGGCGGTCGCGCCGACACCGGCTGGGAGACCGGCGGTGGCCGTGACACCGGCTGGCGTTCGGAAACCGGGTGGCGTTCCGAGGCCGGCCACCGGGGAACACCGCCGCCACCCGCGAGGACACCGGGACGGGACGTCCGGGGTGGCGGGTTCCGCCCCAACCAGCCCCAGCAGCTCCCACCACGCCAGCCGCCGCCGCGACACCAGCCGCCGCCACGCGTGCCCCAGCGTCCGCAATCCCAGGGCATGCCGCCCCGACAGTCTCAGCCGGGGCAGGGCCAGCCGGGGCAGGGCCAGCCGGCGCAGGGCCAGGGCCAGCCGCGCCAGGTCAACAGCCAGCCGGGGCAGGTCAGCGGCCAGCCGGGGCAGGTCAGCGGGCAGCCGGGGCAGGTGAACGGGCAGCCGCCGCGCGGTCCGCAGGGGCAGCCGCCCCGGCCGCCGTTCCGTCCTTCGCCGCCCGATCCGGGGCAGGACCAGGACTACCGGGCCCGCCGCTGACCGTGCGTCAGGCCGCCCGGTCCAGGACGGCCCGGTCCAGAGCCGCCCGGTCCAGCGCTGCCTTGTCCAGCGGGCAGCCGACTCGGCTGTCCCACCGGGACACCACGCGTCGGGTCGTGCCGACGACGACCGGCCACGGTGGCAGGCAGCGCCGGCGGCGTGGAGGCTCGATCCAGTAGGGCGAGCCGGTCTCGCTGGGCAGCGTGACCGGAGCACCGGCGGCGATGGCGCGTACCCGCACCGCGCTCAGTTCCGCCGGCAGGACCGGCGGACGGACGGCGATCGGCGCCGTCAGGAACGTCCAACTGTCCACGCCGGGGGCGGTGATCACCGGGCCGACCTGTAGGGCGATCCGGAGTTCGAGCAGTACGGACTCGGCGACACCGACCGGGATCACCACCGCGTCCAACACGTCGCCGGTCGCGATGACGATCCGATGCGGTTCGACATCGATCGTGGCGGGCCAGCCGAGGTTCTCCTCGTAGTGGGTCCTGGCGCCGACGAGGTTTCGTAGCCAATCCGGCGCGGGCGCCACGCCGCCGAAGGCATTTCCCGTGGTAACCATCATCATGGCCTCCCAGGACAGGGTGGAACCGGGCCGTGGCCGGCCACACCTTCTGTCGTGCGCTGACGACGAGACACCCGGAGTGGACGTCGCGTCGGCGGACCTGCGCGGTTGAAGTGACCGTGTTCCGGCTATCTAGTCGGCATGGAACGTCCGACGGTTGGTGTCGAAGAGGAGTTCCTCGTCGTCGACGAGAGGGGGCACCTGTCCTACGAGGGCGGCGACCTGGCCGCGGCCGACGTCGACGACGGCGAGTTGCAACGGGAACTGGTGTCCTGCCAGGTCGAGGTGACGACGCCGGTCTGTGCCGACGCCACCGAGGTGCGCGAGCGCCTGGCCGAACTCCGCGGCGAGGTCGCGGCCAACGCGCACGCGAAGGGCCTGCGGCTGGTGCCCAGCGGCACACCGGTGCTCGCCCAGTCGGAGCAGCCGGAGATCACCCGGAAGTCGCGCTACCAACGGATCGCCGAGTGGTACGGCGACCTGGCACTGACCAGTAACACGTGTGGGTGCCACGTGCACGTCGGCATGCCGGACCGCGCCACCGGGATCGCGGTCAGCAACCGGGTCCGGGCGTGGCTGCCGGTGCTGCTGGCGATGAGCGCGAACTCGCCGTTCCAGCACGGCCGCGACACCGCATACCACAGTTGGCGTTACCTGCTGTGGAACCGCTGGCCGACGGCGGGGCCACCGCCGGTGTTCGACTCGCTCGACCACTACGACAGCAGCGTCGACGCGATGACGCGTGCGGGCGCCATGCTGGACGGCAACATGGTCTACTGGGACATCCGGCTCTCCGACCACCAGCCGACGCTGGAGTTCCGGATCGCCGACATCATGGCGACGGCGGACGAGACCGCGCTGATCGCCGGCCTGGTCCGGGGACTCGTGAGCACGGCGCTGGACGAGGCCGGCAGCTCGCAGGACACTCCCGTGCCACTGGAAGTGTTGCGTGCCAACCTGTGGCGGGCCGCGCGGACGGGTCTGGCCGGCGAGACGCTGCATCCGGTGTCGGGTGCGCTCGTACCGGTGTGGTCGCAGGTGGCCGATCTGGTCGACCACGTCCGGCCGGCACTGCGCGCGGACGGGGACATGGACGTCGTCGAGTCCGGAGTGGCCGCGCTGCGGGCCGCCGGCGGGGGAGCGACACGGCAGCGGGATTCCTGGGCGCGCAGGCGGCGACTGGTGGACGTGGTCGACTCGCTCGCGCTACCGGTGGGTACGGCCGCCGGGGAATGACCCCGGTTTCCTGGCCGGACGGTGCGGGTATCCGGCCTTCGGGGTGGACCGCGAAGGAGGGTCACGTGGACAGCGGACGTGTGATATTCCTGGTGATCGGTGTGGTGATCGTGGTTGGCGTCGGCCAGTTGCTGGCGATGAGCGGCCGTCGGTACCTCACCGAAGCCGCGCCGAGGGAACGGCGGTCGTCCGGTCCGGCGGCCACCCTGGTCGCGGTGCTCTTCCACCTGGTGACGCTGGGCATCGTGGCGCTGCTGGCGGTCATCCCGTTCGGCGGGTCGGCGGACGAGGGCCTGCTGCTGCGACTGGGTGTCCTGTTGATCGCGCTTGCGCTCGTGTTCGGTGTGACGATGACGCTGCTGGGCCGGCAGCGCCAGGAGGTGCTGGCCACCGAGATCGAAACCGGCCGGTTCACCGCGGACGACGCACGGCCCGGCATCCGGGTGCAGCCGGTTGTCGAGGTCGAGGACCCGCATTTCGAAGCAAGGTAGGCGGGAACCCGAATGGGCCGTCCGGAAAGGACGGTCCATTCGCCTGCCTGTCGCTACCCGTCGACCGGTCGCGACTCCGCCGTCCACGCCGTGACCAGCATCAGCATGCGGGCCACCAGGTAGCAGAACACGAGCAGGCCGACCACGCCACCGAAGGCGACGCCGATCGGCGATCGGCCGACGATGCCGAGATAGATTCCGCCGAGCCATTTCAGCGCTTCGAAACCGAGTGCCGCCGCCAGTGCGCCACGCACCGCGATCCGCGCGTCGACCGGCTCCCTCGGCAGTTTCGCCAGTACCCACAGGAACACCAGCCAGTTGGCCGCGATCGCCAGCACGAGCGAAGCGCACACGAGCAGCACCGTCACCCAGCCTGGGGCCGCCAGTCCGGTCAGCGCGCCGCCGGCCGCGGTGAGCGCGAACGACACCAGCAGCGCGCCGGCCAGTCCGAGCAGCGCCAACAGGTCCTTGCCGATCATCGGCAGCAACCGCTGCTGCTGCCGTTCCTGGCACCACATCGCGGTCAGCGCGTCCCGCAGGGCGTTCATCCAGTTCCAGCCGGAGTACAGCCCGACGGCGAGACCGAGGACGCCGATCTTCACCCGATGGTCGATCACGCTGTTGAACAGGTCGTTCGTGGCACCGGACAACGTCGCCGGCACCGCCTGCTCGATCGAGTGCCGCACCTCGCGCAACAGGCCGGGCTGCCCGCTCAGCACGAAACCGGCCACAGCGAGGGCGACCATCAGCATCGGGATCATCGACAGCACGCTGAAATACGTGATGGATGCGGCGTAGTGGTAGCCGTGGTGATCGACGTACCTCCTGCCGGCCCGCAGCAGTCGGTCTACTGTGGACGATCTGGATCGCCGCATACCCACTGAATTCCCGTTCCGGCGGACACGGAAACCAGTCGCACGGAAGCCCACCCCGACCGGTGTCGTGCGCGGACGGGAGTTCTTCCGGGCTGGCACATGTTCCCTCGATCAGGACGTTGCGCTCTCTGGGAGATAGTTTGCGCACCATGGGACGTGGTATCCAGTGTCTGATTGGCCAGCACTTGTCGAAGGGACCACACGATGGAGTTCTCCCTGCACGAAAAACGGCGCCTCGCGCAGATGGAGCAGGACCTGTCCACCGATCGCCGACTGGTCGCGGTGATGCGCATCCTCACCTCACGGCGGGCCAAACCGTTGCGCCTGCTCCGGTACGTCGCCTGTCGGGTTCGCCGGCCGAGACTGATCTCGGGACCGCGCCGTGGCGCGCGGTTTGCCGTGATTATCGCCCTGTGCTTGACATTCGCCACTCCCGTCGTGCTGATTACGGCGCTGGCCACCGGAATGTCGCTCGTCGCCGTGATCACGGTGTGCGTCGCGCCGCTGCCGCCGCTGTTGCTGATCTTCGTCGGCCAGCGTGCCCGCCGGTCACGCCCGATGCTGGCCTGATCTTCGACGAGCGCCGGCTTGGCGACGTGTTCCGACCGGCTGGCGCGGCCGGAGGCCAGGTGCGGTGTGGTGCGGCTCGTGGGCCCGCTATGGTGGCACGGGAGTGTTACCTGCGGGTTCTGGAGGGCCGTGGTGTCGGATGCGGACGGGCTGGCTGGCGGATCGGCCGGCGGCCTGAGTATTGCTGTCGAGTCGATCGGCGGGCGGGTCGTCGTCCTGCGTCTTGCCGGTGAACTCGACATGGTGACCGCGCCCGGTTTCGCCGAACAGGTGCAGACGCACGTCACGGATCGTGACGTGGACGGCCGCGCGATCGCGCTGGTCCTCGATCTGTCCGGGATCACGTTCCTGGGTTCCGCGGGCCTCGCTGTGCTGGCCGAGGCGCGGAACCTGGCATTGGCGCGCGCCGTCGACGTACGCGTGGTGGCGCAGTCGAGGACCGTGCTGCGGCCGATGGAGGTCACCGGGCTGGACAAGGTCCTGACGGTCGTGCCGGACGTCGCGACCGCGATCGGCCCGGCCTGAGCCCCTGAGTCCATATCGGACTCGGCAGGTCACCGGCCGGCGGCTAGCTGAATATGGGTGGCACCGGGCGGCTGCGCAGTGCGACGCTCGTGCCGGTCGCGGAGAAGTCCACCAGCACCTCGTCGGCGCAGGTCCGCATGATCAGCATGCCGTGGCCGCGCGACGTGCGGCGGCCCGACGGCGTGCGCCATGCACCGTGGTCGCGGATGACGAACGCCGCGTGCCGGTAGCCGTCCGCGACCACCTCGATCCGGCCGTGCACCTCGACGACCTCGCCGCTGGGCGCCACGCTGTCCGCGCGGATGCCATAGCCGTGCTCGATGCTGTTGCTGACCGCTTCGCTGATCGCGAGCACGAGCTCGTCGATGTGCGCCGCCGGCCACTGGTGCGTGCGCAGCCAGTCGCGAACCCGAGCGCGCACAGTCGACGGTGTCGCCCATTCGGCGTCCAGCAAGAGATCAAGTGCATCCTGCGGCACAGCCCTGATCTCACCCTTCCCTGACCAGCGGTGCAACCAGGGTACCCCGGACCACGGTGAACGCCGGACGAGGTGAACCCGAGGCGATCACCGTCAGTCCTCGTGTCGCTCGTCCTGTTCGTCCTGCTGGTCCTGCTCGTCCAGCCTGCGGCGCAGCTCCTCGACCTGCTCGGTCAGCCGCCGCACCCGCTCCTCCAACGTGGCGATCCGGTCCGGCCGCGACTGTTCGGCGACAGTGCCCACCGTGTTGGTCATCGCCTCGCGCAGCCGATCCGGATCGACGCCCATGTCCTCGAGCGCCCGTACCGCCGGCGAGTCCGGGTCCCGCGTGATCGCCAGCAGCAGATGACCGGGGGTGATGCTGGCGTGGCCGAGGCTCACCGACTCGTGCAACGACTGTTCCAGCACCCGCTTGGCGGGCGGATCGAACGGCATGTGCCCTGATGGCGGCTGGTCGCCGCGCGGCACGTACTTCGCGACGTGCTCCCGCGCGGCGGCCACCGTCTGGTCCGGCAGTGCCGCCGTCAGTGCCGGATCACCCGCCCGCGCATGGCAGATGCCCAGCAGGAGGTGCTCTGGACCGATGTGGTGGTGCAGCAGCCCTCGGGCCTCCTCCTGCGCGGAGACCACCACCCGCCGGGCCGAATCGGTGAACCGCTGGAACATGCCGCCAGCGTCCCACAGATCACGCCGGTGAACGCCGATATCTCGCCAGCACCCGGTCGGCGAGTGGTCCCGCCGCTCCGGTGTAGCGGGCCGGGTCGAGCAGGTTGGCCAGCACGTCGGCCGGCAGGTGGACGCCGGCCGACGCGAGTGCCGCGTCGAGTACCCCGGCCAGTGGCTCGCCGGTGGTCTCCGCCGCCGTCGTCGCCTCGGTGAGCAGGCGTTTCGCCTGTTGCTTGCCCAGCAACGGGGTCAGCACCGCGCTGATGCGTTCCGCGACCACGGCGCCACCGGTGCGGTCCAGGTTGTCCCGCATCGCCGCCGGCTGGACTCCGAGGCCCTCGGCCAGTTCGGCGGCGTTGCGCCCGGCACCGGAGACGAGCCGCAGGCATTCCCGCAGTGGCTGCCATTCGGCGTGCCAGCCGCCGGCCGAGCGCTCGTCCTCGGCGGACACCGCCTGGAACAGGACAAGCGCATAGGGCGGCACCTGCCGCGCGGCCGTGGCGATCATGGTGGCCAGCACGGGATTGCGCTTCTGCGGCATCGCCGACGACGCGCCCCTGCCGTCGCCGGCCGGCTCGATCACCTCGCCGATCTCGGTGCGCGTGAGCACCTGCACGTCGATGGCGAACTTGCCGAGCGCTGTCGCGGTGAACGCGAGCACGGCCGCTAGATCGGCCAGCGGCGTGCGGATGGCGTGCCACGGCACGAGCGGCGCCGTCAGGCCGAGTTGCGCCGCGAACGGCTCGATCAGCTCGGCACCGCGCTCGTCGGTGCCGTGGCCGGCCATGGTCGCGTACTCGCCGTAGGCCGACATCGTGCCGGCCGCGCCACCCAGTGATGCCGGCAATCCGTTGTCCAGCAACTGCTCCAGCCGCTGCACCGTGTCCAGGACCAGGTGCAGCCAGCCGGCGGCCTTGAGGCCGAACGTGATCGGCACCGCGTGCTGGGTCAGCGTCCGGCCGACCATCGGCGTGTCACGATGAACGGTGACGAGTTCCGCGAGCGCGGCAGCGGTTCGCGACAGGTCGTGGCGCAGACCGCTCAGCGACCGTGCGCAGATCAGCATGGTCGCCGAGTCGAGGATGTCCTGGCTGGTGCTGCCCCGGTGCACGTGCTCTGCGGCAGACGGGTCCACTTCGGACACCGCCTTGATGAGCTGCGGCACCAGTGCCACCACGGGGTTCGCGGTCTCGTGCACGCCGTCGACGAGGACGGTCATGTCGATTCGGTCGGCGCGGGCCGCCTTCGCGATGGCCTCCGCCGCCGCGTGCGGTATGACGCCGAGTTCGGCCTGGGCGTTGGCCAGCGCGACCTCGACGTCGAGCATGGCCTGCACCCACGCCTCGTCGGACAGCGTCGCGGCGCTGCCGGTCCCCGCCCAGCCGGGGGACAGCAAACCGGTGTCGGACATGGCTTTCTCCTCTCCTGGTCAGGCGTTCGCCGGCTGCGACAGCTCGCCCGGCACCCGGCTGGCGGCCGCGTAACCGGCCCGCGCGATCGCGTCGGCGTCGCCGAGGATCACCGAGTTCACGCCGGGCCGGATGCCGGCCGCCGTCACCCAGTGCACGGTCTCGGTCGGCACGCCGAAGGCGAACCGCCGCGGATGCGGCCGTCCCTGTCCGTCCAGCAGCCGGTAGGGGCTGCGTGACACCGCGAGGCCGCCGGTCTCGTACGATCCGCCGCCCAGGATCGGAATCCGGTGCCGTGTCGCCTCGCCCCGCCGCAGCATGGCGCGCAGCAGCGGATCGGTGCTGGTCCGCAGGTCCGGTTCCGGCAGCCGGGCCTCGATCAACGCCGTGGCACGGAATTCCGAGCCGGGCACCAGCGGCGAGCGCGCCACGAAGTGGTCGGCCGCGAGGTCCACCACCATGCCGGGGCCGACGATGTCCAGCACACCGGCCTCGATCAGGGCGCCGAGCTGCTCGATGCGCTCCGGCGGCGGGCCGATGGAGACGAACGCGTTGAACGGCGTGTACCAGCCCTGCAGGTCGTCGCGGTAGGAGTCGCCGGACAGGCCGCCGTGGTCGACGACGAGCCGGACCTCGTTGCGCAGGTCCCGCAGCACGTCCAGCGCGGCCTTCAACGGACCGCTCACGTTGCCCAGCCGCGACTCCTGTACGTCCCGCGCCAGGTAGCCGAGCATCCACTCGCGGAACTCCGCCGGGCCGGCGAAGTTCTGGTCCCCGTACGGGCGGGCGACGCGGTGCCAGTCCCAGTGGTCCGCCGGACCGATGCCGCACTTCGCCAACAGTGCGACCTCGTCCGGGCCCGCGGTGTGGTCGAACGGCTCGCCCTGCCACGGTCGCGGGTCGGCGTGCAGTTCCACGTACTGGCGCAGGAACGTGTCCGCGTCACATGTGCACCGGCGCGCGGTGATCAGGGCCGAGTAGTAGACGGAGCGCACCTCGCGGTCCACCAGCGGCCAGACGTCCGTCCGCAGGTCGGCCGGGTGGCCGGCGTCGGCGCGGGCGCGCAGTCGCGCGATCACCGGTTCGGTCAGGAACAGCGGGTCGTGCCGGCCGAACGCGCCCTTCTGGTTCTCGCCCCTGGAGTGATAGGGCACGCCACGGCGGGAACTGGCCGCCATCCTCGGTTCCAGACCGGACGGAAGATAGACCAGCCGGCCGTTGTCCGACCGGCTGAACCGGCCGCCCCGCCCGATCGTCAGCAGCGCCATGTAGTCGAAGAAGTTCAGGCCGAGGCCGCGCAGCAGCACCGGTCGGCCCGGCTCGATCACGCTGAGGTCGACGTCGGCCGGATTGCGCGGCGCGATGTACGTCAGGCCGCGGGCGCGGGCGTTCGTGCCGGCCATCACGTCTGCGTCGAACATGCCGCCGGGCGTGTGCCCCTGCGCGAGCACGACCGAGTGCAGCCCGGTCAGCAGCGAGCCGTCGGCCAACCGCACGGCCTGGGTGCCCTGCTGATCCCTGCCGCCGTCGCCGTCGCCGTTACGGACGTCCACGGCAAGTTGCGCGTGGCGGACGATGCGGACGTTCGGCGGCGCGGTCTGGATCAGGTGGTCGAGCACCCACGTCAGGTACTGGCCGTAGAAGGCGCGCGACGGGTAGTCGTTGGGGCCGAGATGCCGCGCCTCGGCCAGCAGGTGCGCCGGCATGTCGTCCAGCGGCCCGACCAGGGCGTTGAACTGCGCCCACTCGTACAGGCTCGGACCGGGCACCACCGGCCCCCGGCAGCTCACCGACTCGTCGACGAACATGGTCACCTGCGAGGTCACCGTGTTCATCAGCAGTTCGTTCGACTGGGCCGTCCGCCAGACCCGGCTGCCGGCGGCCAGATAGGGGTCGACGAGGTGCAGCACGACGTCGTGCGACGCGGGCACTTGGTCGGCCGCGTTGGCACATAACCGTTCCAGGACCGACAGGCCGCGTGGCCCGAGCCCGATGACGCAGATCTCCGCATATGTGTTCTTCGTCATGGCATGCTTTCCGCGTTGTTGGATTCCGATGTGGACGGTTGGCCGGTCGGGTGGCACCGGCGTACGATGCGCAGCGGCGGGGTGCCGGGTTCGGCCGCTCGTTGTGCCGCGATTGCCTGTGTCGCAAGGCAAGCGGTGGCCGGGGCGGTGTGGCGGGTGTCGATGACCAGGTCGGCCCGCTCGTCGCGTTCGATGGCGCACTCGACGCCGTTGCGGCGCAGCGTGGTCGCGGTGATCGGGTCGGCCAGGACGTGGAAACCGAGTGCTGCCAGTTCGCGGATCGGCGGCACGACATCGCGCAGATCCCGCTCGGCGGCCGACACCAGCACCGTGCCGCCGGTCGGCAACGGGGTGCCGGCGGCCGCGCGTGCCTCCGCGTAGGCGGCGCCGGCGCTGGTGCCAAGGCCGAGGACCCCGACCGGCAGCCAGACCGCGATCTGGTCGTGCGGCCCCGGATCGGTGGGCGGCAACAGTCCTTCGGCGCGCAGTTGCTCGATCGACGCGCCCAGCAGCAGGCGTGCCGCCGCCTGCGCGAGCTCGACTCCGGTGGCCGCGGACGCGGTCGCCAGGTGGGTCGACGCACCGCTGGTCACCGACCGGCCAACGACGCGGTCGGGCAGCACGGCGAACCGCACGCTCAGCGCGCCGCGCATTCCGTGTCGCCGCGCCAGATCGAGGGTGCGGCGGCGCAGCTCGGCCACTGTGCGCGGACCGATCGACGGCGCCGGCAGCACACACCCCGACACCGGCCAGGTTTCGTCGTACGGATCGATCGACTCGCAGGCGGCGCCGAGGAACAGCTCGTCGCCGTCGGACAGGGCCACGATCTCCACGGCGACCGCGCCGCGCAACGGCTCGTCGCACCGGTCGGGCGGCACCTCCGCCTCGGGCGAGTCGATGACATCGACGCCCGCGGCGGCGAGTTCGGCACCGAACGCCAGGGCGCGCGGACCGCCAAGGCTCGCCAGGATGCCGGCGAACGACCCGGTCCGCTGTGCTGCCCGCACAACGCCCAGGACGTCCGCGATGCGCGGCGGTACCAGACAGTCGGCGTCGACGGTCGCAGCCGTCAGGACGGCGACCCGGTGGCCGGCGCGGCGCAGGGCACGCGCGCCGTTCGCGCAGGCGTGGTGACAGGCGGCCGGATCGCCGGGCGCCGGGCCGAGCAGCAGCACCGTCCGGTCGTGATCGTCTGTATTGGACGGTGCTGTCGGTCGGGGGAACAGGCCGAGTCGTTCGCGGATGCGGCGGACTCCTGTCCCGTCGGCCAGTTCGGGGCGCAGCGCGGCGATCTGGTCGTCACCGAGACCGGCCAGGGTCGCCTCGTGCAGTACGTCGGTATCGAGTACCGGCGCCCGCTCGATTCGGGTGCGCAGATCGTCTAGCTGTCGTAGTGCTGTTGCCAGCCACGATGGCGGGGCGGCCGGCCACGGCGGGTTGGTGGCACCGACAGTGTTGTTCAGCGCGGCCAGGAACGTCGTGCCGAGGCCGAACGTGTCGTCGTCCAGCGCGATCAGGACCCGCTCGACCGACGGCGACCGGGCCGGTGCTTCGGCGCCGATGGCCAGCATGGCAAGTGTTTCGGCCAACGGCAGCCCACCCGCGGCCGCCGCCAGGGCGCTCGCCCTGCCGACACCCGGCGTGAGCCCGTCGATTCGCCATGCATACCCGGTGTCATCGGCCACGAAACGCACCGAGCAACAACCCGCCCCGAACCCGGCCGCCCGTACCGCGGCGACGGCGGCGCGCTCGATGTCCTCGGCCGCCGACTGTGCGGGCGCGACCATCATCGATCCGACATGCTCCACCGTGCCGACGATGACCACCGTGCCGTACCGATCGGACAACGTCTCGACGTCGACACAAGGCTCGTCGGGCGTGATTTCCTGACATGCCAACGGATACACGTCGAGCAACGTGGTGCCGTAGCGGCGCAGCACGCCCTGCGTGCGCAAGGTCAGCGCGCTGTTCAGCGCGGCCGGGCCGCCCAACGCCACCAGCAGGCCGTCCGGCCGTTCCGCCGCGATCACCCCGGCCAGACCGGCTGCTGTGACCGGTGCGGCGTACACCGCGTCGGCGATGTCGGGGTCGACCATGAGCGTGGTCGGGTTCGGGTCGGCCAGCGTCACCCGTAGGCCGGCTTTCCGCAGCGCACGGCACGCCGGCCACGCGGCGACCTGGCCCGCGCCGATCACCAGTACGTGGCGAACTTCCGTGCTTTCCGACATGGTGAAGCACCCTTTTCCCGTAATACGGCGGACGGCGGAGTCGATGGCACTGGTCCATGTCCAGTCGTACCAGAATGCCCGTGCCCCGGTGAGTCGGCGGCACAATACTCGTCGGTTATGGCGATGTCATCAGCGGTTATACGCCGCACACATTAATACGTGACCACTCGTATTTGGGATCTCGATGACCGTCCGCTTAGTGTGGGTGGAGCCAAGTCCGGCAGGTTTCGGAACCAACGCGATCGGCTATAAACAAGTCAGATCGAAAGACAAGGGGTGTCTGATGTGGACGGACAAGGACGGAGGAGTGCTCCTCAGCGCGCACGAGCATCGCATTGCGGTGCGGGCCGCTGACGGTCGCTCGAACCAGGACATCGGCGACGACTTCGGCGTTTGCGCGCGGACTGTAGAGCACCATCTCACCAAGGTTTACCGAAAGTTAAGAATTGATGGTCGCAATCAGCTTCGCGCCGCACTGCGCCGCTATTCGGTGGTCCAGGCCAATCGTCGGAGGCTCGTCCCTCGTGTCGCTTGATCATTACTGGAGAGATAATATGCGCCGATTCCTACCTCTGATCATCGTCGTGATCGCCCTGCTTGTCGCCGTGTTCGTGCCCGGTGTCGACCGCGCCACGCTGTGGTTGGGCGTGCCGCCGCTGGTGCTGTGGTCGGTCGTCGGCGTCGCACTGCTGACGCCGCTGCTGGCGCTGGTGGAGTTCACCCGGACGGACTCCGATGACGAGGAGTCGCGCTCATGAACGTGACGCTTGCCGTCGTGCTGGCCGGTCTCGTGGTCATCGGCGCGTTCGGGGTGCTCGGCCGACGCCGGCAGCGTGAGCTGTCCGACTGGACCGTCGGTGGTCGCCGATTCGGCGGCGCGACGATGTGGTTCCTACAGGCCGGCGAGATCTTCACCATCTTCACGTTCCTCGGCCTTGCCGGACTCGGCTTCACCGGTGGCGTCGCCGCGCTCTACGCGCTGCTCTACATCCCACTGGCGTTCGTCGGCCTGTACTTCCTCGGCCCACGGCTGTGGCGCCGCTGCAAGGAAGAGGGGCATCTCACCCAGGCGGACTTCGTGGCCGGCTTCTTCGAGTCGCCGTTGCTCGGCCGGGTGGTCGCGGTGCTGGGCGTCGTGTTCGTGCTGCCGTACCTCCAGTTGCAGATCACCGGGCTCGGCCTCGCCGTGCAGTTGGCCACCGGGGATCGGGCATCGGCGAACCTCGGCATGGTGATCGCGTTCGGTATCACGGTCGCGTTCGTGCTGTGGTCCGGGATTCGTGGCGTGGCAACGGCTTCCTACCTCAAGGATGGCCTGATGCTGGTCGTGCTGGTCGTGCTGGCCGTCGTGATCCCGAGCCACTTCGGGGGTGGGCTGGGTCATCTCTTCGAACAGTTGACACGGCAGCACCCCGCTGCGTTGACCATTCACGACGGCGTCAACGACCCCGGCTGGTTCGTGTCCAGCGTGGTCGCGTCCGGGCTGGGCATCATGTGCATGACCCTGCCGCACCTGTGGCCGGAACTGCTGGCGGCCCGCTCGGCGAAGGCGCTGCGGCGCAACTACGTGTTCCTGCCGGCGTACTGCCTGGTGCTGGTGTTCCCGGTGTTCGTCGGCATGGCCGCGATCGGCGTGCTGCCGACCGGGTCGGACAGCAACGGCACGCTGCTGCGGCTGGTGTCGACGTCGCTGCCGCCGTGGCTGGTCGGGCTCGTCGTCGTCGCGGCCGCCGCGACCGCCATGGTGCCGGCCGGCGGGATCATCATCGGGATGTCCACACTGGTCTCCCGCAACATCGCCCGAACCCGTGAACCGAAGGCGCAGTACAGGTTGACGCTGCTCGCGGTGGTCGTCGTCACCAGCCTGGCGCTGGCGCTCGCGCTGCTGCGGCCGGACCTGATCGCGAACCTGTTACTGCTCACGTACTCCGGGCTCGACCAGCTCATCCCGGCGATCGTGCTCGCCATCATCGGCCGGCGGTTCGTGAGCTGGCGGCCGGTGCTGGCCGGGATGCTCGTCGGCGTCGGCGGCGTGATCGCGCTGACACCGCCGTTCGGGCACCTGCACGTCGGTCACGTCAACGCC
>DATBDL010000177.1:0-11994 GCA_036269975.1 Pseudonocardiaceae bacterium
GCATGGGCTCTGCAGACTCGCTTGCGGGGTCGAGCATGGGCTCTGCAGACTCGCTTGCGGGGTCGAGCATGGGCTCTGCAGACTCGCTTGCGGGGTCGAGCATGGGCTCTGCCCAGGTGAACGTCCTCGACGGCGCGCATCTGATCGGCATCGGTGGTGTCGGCATGAGCGGGATCGCGCGCATCCTGCTGGCGCGCGGCGCGCCGGTGTCCGGTTCGGACGCCAAGGATTCCCGGTCCGTGTTGGCATTGCGGGCACAGGGCGCGCTGATCGGTGTCCCGCAGGCGGCCGAGAACCTCGACCTGCTGCCCGGCGGCCCGAGCGTGGTCGTGGTGTCCAGCGCGATCCGGGCGGACAACCCGGAACTGCTGGCCGCTCACGCGCGGGGTATCACGGCGCTGCACCGGTCCGATGCGCTGGCCCAGTTGATGGCCGGCCACCGGGCGGTGTGTATCGCGGGCACGCACGGCAAGACGTCCACCACGTCGATGCTCACGGTTGCCTTGCAGCACAACCATCTAGACCCGTCCTTCGCCATCGGCGGCGACCTGAACGAGTCCGGCGCCAACGCCCACCACGGCACCGGCGGCCTGTTCGTTGCGGAGGCCGACGAGAGCGACGGCTCGTTCATGGCGTTCTCGCCGTACGTGGCGCTGGTCACCAACGTGGAGGCGGACCACCTCGACCACCACGGCACGGTCGATGCCTATGTCCAGGTGTTCGACGATTTCCTGAGCCGCATCGAACCGGGCGGGACGCTGGTGGCGTGCGCCGACGATCCCGGCTCTGCCGGCCTGGCCGACCGAGCGGCGGCACTCGGTATTCGCGTCCGTAGCTACGGTTTCACGGCCAACGGCCCGGATGACGTTGTGCTGAGCGACTTCCAGCCCATCGGCGGCACCAGCGACGAGCGTGCCGGCGGCAGCGAGGTGACGGTAGCCATCGGTGCCCGCCGGTTCGCGTTGCGGATCGCGGTACCGGGCGAGCACATGGCCCTGAACGCGGCCGGCGCGCTGACGGCCGGCCTGGAGTTGGGCGTGTCGGCGGAGGCCATGATCGAGGGCCTGGCCGTTTTCGGCGGCGTACGGCGGCGGTTCGAGTTCAAGGGCCGGTCGGGCAAGGTCCGGGTGTACGACGACTACGCCCACAATCCGACCAAGGTCGCGGCCCAGTTGAAGGCCACCCGCCTGGTGACGGACGGCGGTCGGCTGGTGGTGATCTTCCAGCCGCACCTGTACTCGCGAACCCGCGATTTCGCCGCCGAGTTCGGCCGCTCGCTGAGCCTGGCGGATGAGGTCGTGGTGCTGGACGTGTACGGCGCGCGGGAGGAGCCGATCCCTGGGGTGACGGGGCGGATCATCGCGGACGCGATCGACCTGCCGCCCGGTCGGGTGCACTACGAGCCGGGGTTCGATCGGGTACCGGATCTGGTGGCCGGGTTGGTGTCGGACGGGGATCTGGTGCTGACCATGGGAGCCGGGGACGTGACCATGCTGGGTGCCGAGGTGATCGCGGCGTTGGATCGGCGAGTCGTCTGATGAGTACGCCGCCGCCTCCGCCGTCTTCGGAATCTTCCTCCTCTTCCTCTTCGTCCTCGGAAGGTGGGTCGAAGCCGCGTCGGGCTGCGACCGAGCGGGCGATGCGTCGTCGGGAACGTCGGATCGGCAGTACTCAAGATCGGTCTTCGGTCTCTGTTCCGTCTCGTTCTTCTCGATCGTCCACCCAGGACCGTTCGGCTTACCAGCGGCCCCAACGGGATCGGCCGCCACGCGACCAGTCCGCGCGTGGTCGTAGGGTTCGCCGTCAGTCGGCACCCAGCCGCCCGACACGTCGCCGGGTGATGATGCGGCGGTGGGGTGCGCTGGCCGTGGTGCTGGGGTTGGTCGGCATCGTGGTCGTGGTGCTGTGGACGCCGGTGCTGGGTGTGCGGTCGGTGGACGTCGAGGGTGTGCGGGACCTGACGACGGCGCAGGTGGTGGCGGCGGCCGAGGTCAGACCGGGGACGCCGATGCTCCGCCTGGACACGGTAGGCATCATGGCGCGAGTGGCCGTGCTACCCAGGGTCGCGGCGGTGGACGTGTCTCGGGATTGGCCGAGCACGGTGAGAATTACTGTGACAGAGCGTGATCCGGTGGGCGTGCTGGCTGCTTCGGACGGCATGCATCTGGTGGACAGCACGGGCTTCGACTACGCGACGGTGCCGACGGCACCGGCCGGTCTGCCGAAGATCCAGCTACCGTCGGCGTCCCCTCATGACCCGCGTACGCAGGCGGTGGTTCGGGTGCTGGCCGCGCTGCCGACCCAGTTGCGAGCTCAGACGATCGCGATCAGTGCGGACACACCGGGCAGTGTCACGCTGGCACTGGCCAACGGGAAGACGATTCGGTGGGGGGATGCGGCGGATTCGGCTCGTAAGGCGGCGGTGCTGGCGGCGCTGATGACTCGACCGGGCAGGGTCTATGACGTGTCCAGCCCGGACCTGCCGACCATCTCGTGACGGGTCCTGGTCTCCGCATGGTCTCGGTTTCAGCACTGTCTCGGGCGTCGCGTCGTTCGGGTTGGTCTGCTCGTCCCGATTTTTTCATTGTCGTAACGGTCCCCTCGGGTTTGGGTCCGGTCCGTTGGGTGGGCGGTCGGGTTGGGCTGGCCCTCTCGCGTCTCGCGCTTCGCGCTCGCTGTCTGGCGTCCTCGGAGTTGTCCACAGGCTCTTATGGCCTTGCGGCTTGGGCCTCGTCCTCGAACTGTTCGCGCAGCGTGACGAACATGTGGGGGTGCCTACGGCGTGGCTGCTGGACCCGGCCTTTTCTGGTGCCTACCGTCCACATCCACAGTATGGGGTTGACATAACTCTGAACCTCTGGTTGAGGTTGAGAGTTTGAGATACAGCAAGCCACGACCAGGAAGGCGGCTCCGATGACGCCCCCGCACAACTACTTGGCGGTGATCAAGGTCGTCGGCATCGGCGGCGGTGGGGTGAACGCCGTCAACCGCATGATCGAGGTCGGTTTGAAGGGTGTCGAGTTCATCGCGGTGAACACCGACGCTCAGGCACTGCTGATGTCCGACGCCGACGTCAAGCTCGACATTGGCCGTGAGCTCACGCGTGGTCTTGGCGCCGGCGCCAATCCCGAGGTCGGTCACAAGGCCGCCGAAGATCACCGCGAGGAGATCGAAGAGGTCATCAAGGGCGCCGACATGGTGTTCGTCACCGCCGGTGAGGGCGGTGGCACCGGTACCGGTGGCGCTCCAGTTGTCGCTTCCATCGCCCGCAAGCTCGGTGCTCTCACCATCGGCGTCGTCACCCGCCCGTTCTCGTTCGAGGGCAAGCGTCGCGCCAAGCAGGCCGACGACGGCATCACCGGGTTGCGCAACGAGTGCGACACCTTGATCGTCATCCCCAACGACCGGCTCCTCCAACTCGGCGACATCGGCGTCAGCCTGATGGACGCCTTCCGCTCTGCCGACGAAGTACTCCTGTCCGGTGTGCAGGGCATCACCGATCTGATCACCACCCCCGGTCTGATCAACCTGGACTTCGCCGACGTCAAGAGCGTGATGTCCGGCGCTGGCAGCGCGCTGATGGGCATCGGCTCCGCACGCGGTGACGGCCGGGCCATCCAGGCCGCCGAGAAGGCCATCAACTCTCCGCTCCTGGAAGCGTCCATGGACGGGGCCTACGGGGTGCTGTTGGCCATCGCCGGTGGTTCCGACCTCGGGCTCTTCGAGATCAACGAAGCCGCCTCGCTCGTCCAGGAGGCGGCGCATCCTGAGGCCAACATCATCTTCGGGACGGTGATCGACGACTCCCTCGGCGACGAGGTCCGCGTCACCGTCATCGCGGCCGGCTTCGACAGTGGCACTCCGACGCACAAAAAACTGGACCCTAGGGGGGCGGTCGCCTCCCGAGGGGCGGTGGCGTCCGCCGCAGCCGGCCAGGTGGCCAACCCCGCCCCACACGCGACACCCACCCCGCAGCCGACTCCCGAGCCTCGGCCGACCGCGACCCACACCACCCGGACGCCGGAGCCGCCGGCTCCTCGTCCGTCGACCCCCAGTACCTACCAGCACCAGCACCAACCGACCAGCTCGTCGGCGTCGTACCCGGCGCCCACCGCTCCGGTCGGGCACAGCAGCACCCGCCCCGGCATGCCGCCGAGCGGTCTGAGCCACAACTCGAACACGGGATCACTGCCGGCCCGCGCCGTTCCGGTCACCGAAGACCCGGACGACGAGGTCGACGTGCCCCCGTTCATGCGTAGGTAGGACGCCCAGCTCAACTAGGGTGTTCTCGTGCGGGTTCGTCGAATTGTCACCACGCGGGCCGGCGGCCGGTCTCGGCCGCCCTACGAGTCGTTCAACCTCGGTGATCACGTCGGTGACGACCCCGATGTGGTTGCCGCCAACCGTAAACGTCTCGCGACCGAGCTCGGCCTGCCCGCCGATCACGTGATCTGGATGGAACAGGTGCACGGCCGTACCGCGACCGTCGTGGACGCGCCGCGCACCGAGCCGGTCGAGGTCACCGACGCCGTCATCGCGACACGGCCCGGCCTGGCCGTCGCCGTGTTGGTGGCGGACTGCGTTCCCATCCTGCTGGCCGACGCCGATGCCGGCGTGGTGGCCGCCGTGCACGCCGGTCGGGTCGGCGCCCGCGTCGGTGTGGTGCCCGCCGCATTGGACGCGATGCGGGCGGCGGGTGCGCGGATCGACCGGACCGAAGTCCTGATCGGCCCCGCCGTCTGCGGTGAGTGCTACGAGGTGCCCGCCGCCATGCAGGCCGACGTTGCCGCTCATCTGCCGGGCAGTGCGGCCCGCAGCCGCAAGGGCACGCCCGCGCTGGATCTGCGGGCCGGTATCTGGCAGCAACTCGCCGACGCCGGCGTTGCCAGGATCGGGCTCGACCCCCGTTGCACGGTCGAGGACCGCAACCTGTTCAGCCATCGCCGCGACGGCACCACCGGCCGCATCGCCGCGATCACGTGGCTGGCCCCGGAGTGACCCCGACACCGGCCCCGGAGCGCCGAGCGGCCGAACTTGCCGAGAATCTGGCCGCGGTCCGCGAGCGCATCGCGCGGGCCGCCGCCGCGGCCGGGCGGGACGCGGCCGAGGTCGGGCTGCTCGTCGTCACCAAGAACTTCCCGGCATCCGATGTCGCGCTGCTCGCCGACCTCGGTGTCACCGAATTCGCCGAGAACAGGGACGCGGAGGCCGCCGCGAAGACGACGGAGTTCGCGAAACTCAGACCCGCTCACCCTGTCCGCTGGACGATGGTCGGCCGCTTGCAGCGGAACAAGGCCCGCTCGGTCGCCGAGTGGGCGCACGAGATCCAGTCCGTCGACTCGACGCGACTCGCCGACGCGCTGCGACACGCCGTACAGGTGTCACTCGATCGGGGGATTCGTGGCACCCCGCTCGACGTGCTCGTCCAAGCCAGCATCGACGGCGACCCCGAGCGCGGCGGCTGTCCGCTCGACGATCTACCCGCATTGAGTGATCACATCGCGGGTCTCGACACGCTACGGTTGCTCGGTGTGATGGCGGTGGCCCCCCTGGGGATGCCGCCCGACCGGGCGTTCGACCGGCTCCGGCCGGCTGCCGAACAGCTCAGGACCGCACATCCCGGAGCACGATGTTTGTCCGCCGGGATGAGCGGGGACCTGGAAGAGGCCATTGCCTATGGCTCCACGTGTGTGCGTGTCGGAACCGCTGTGCTGGGTAGTCGGCGGTTAACCTCGCCCTAGGCGCGGAGCGCAGGGAGGACGTCGATGAGTGCGTTGCAGAAGTTGAAGGCGTACTTCGGCATGGTCCCCACCGACGAGATGGACGAGTACGAGGACGACTACAGCGGCTACGGCACGGCATACCAGCCGGACTCGACGCCGGATCTCGACACGTACAGTGACCGGGTGGGTGCGCGGCGTCGGCCGCTCGGCACCCCGCGCCCGGTGTCCCGACTCGACCCTGGTAACGACTACGGCAACGACTACGAGGACCGCCTCGGCCGGCGTCCATGGGCCAGTGTCAGTGAGCCGCCGCACCGCCCGAGCACCGTCGCTCCTCCGGTCCGTGGCGCGCTGGCGGTCGACCCGCAGCCGGAACCGCAGCCACGACCCCGGCCGACTCCTCCTCCCCAGCCCGAGCCGGCCCCGCACCCGCTGAGCCGGATCACCACCCTGCATCCGCGCAGCTACATGGAGGCGCGGACGATCGGCGAGCGTTACCGGGACGGCAACCCGGTGATCATGAACCTGACCGGGATGGCGGACGCCGACGCCAAGCGGTTGGTCGACTTCGCGGCCGGCCTTGCCTTCGCGATGCGCGGCGCCATGGACAAGGTGACGAACAAGGTGTTCTTGATCTCACCCCCGGATATCGACGTGACGGAAGCCGACCGCAGGCGCATCGCCGAGGGCGGGTTCTTCGGCTGAGCCGCGACCGTGGCACAGTTGAACTGTGGAGACCGCGCGGCTGGTGCTGTACTACGTGTTGTTCGTCTTCTGGCTGCTGCTGACCGCGCGTGTCGTGGTCGAACTCGTCAGGGCGTTCGCGAGGGAGTGGCGACCGGCCGGAGGGGTTGCGGTAACGCTGGAGACCATCTACACAATGACCGACCCTCCCGTCCGGTTGGCTCGTCGGGTGATACCGATGGTGCGGATCGGCGGCGTGGGACTGGACGTATCGATTATGGTGCTGCTGCTGGTCGTGTTCATCGGGATGCGACTGGCATACCCATAGCTGGGTTGACGGGGTTCCCGGCCGGGTACCGGCAGCCGTGAGTGCGTGAGGTGATCTGATGGGCTTGACCCCCGCTGACGTGCACAACGTCGCGTTCAGCAAGCCTCCTATTGGCAAGCGGGGCTACAACGAGGACGAGGTCGATGCCTTCCTCGACCTGATCGAGGCCGAACTCGCCCGCCTGCTGGAGGAGAACAACGACCTTCGTCAGCAGGTCGAGCAACTCGACCAGCAACTTGACGCGGCACGGACCGACCTGGACAACGCGCGTTCCCAGCCGGCTCCCGTGGTCTCCCGTGGCCCCGAGGAGTTGCCGTCGCGCCGGCTCTCCACCGTGCCACCGCCCACGTCGATGGAGGAGACCACACCCGGCGGCATGGGTGGCGGCGACCATCACGTGCAGGCGGCGAAGGTCCTCGGCCTGGCGCAGGAGATGGCCGACCGGCTGACCGGCGAGGCCAAGTCCGAGTCGGACAGCATGCTGTCCGAGGCACGGACCAAGGCAGAGCAGTTGCTCTCGGAGGCGCGTGCCAAGTCCGACACCATGGTCAACGAGTCCCGCACCAGGGCCGAGGCCATGTTGAACGAGGCACGCCAGCGCGCCGAGACGCTGGAACGCACGGCGCGCGACAAGGCCGGCACGCTCGAACGTGAGGCCCAGCGCAAGCACAACGAGCTGATCAGCACGATCACGAACGAGAAGAAGAGCCTGGAGAAGGAGATCGAGACTCTGCGCACGTTCGAGCGCGAGTACCGGACCCGTCTCAAGACCTTCCTCGAAGCCAGCCTGCGTGACCTGAACGATCGCGGTTCCGCCGCGCCATCGGATGCCAGGGCCAACCAGAGCGGCTACTCGTTCGGACCACGCGCCGAGGCAGGCTGACGGCTCTCTAGCTCCAGAGGTCGACGATGCTCGTTCTGGTGCTGGCACTGGTCGTGGTGGCCTTCGGGCTGCTGGTCACGGCGCTGGCCACGTCCACGATGGTGTGGGCGTGGCTGTCCGTGGCGGCCAGCGTGCTGGCAGCGGTCGCTCTCGTGGTCGACTGGCGCCGACGACGTCGCCGGTCAGCGTCCATGCCCGTTCCACCGGTGTCGGTCCCCGTGTCCGCTGAGCCGGTCGTTGCTGACGACCTGGATCTGGACGCCGAGCCGGCCGAGGAGGACACGGACGCGGCCGATGTGCTGGCCGTGAGCGAGCTGGACGCCGAGGTGCGGGTCGTGGACGAGCGGCCGCGCTATCACCTCGCGGACTGCCGGTGGCTGCACGGGCGGCCGACGTTGAGCCTGGCCGTGCGCGAGGCGAGGGAGTTGGGCTTCACGCCGTGCTCGGTGTGTGGGCCGGACCGGGCGTTGGTCGCGGCCAGCCGCTGAAGGCGGGGCGGGAACAATTCGTGTTGCCCAGGCCGTTATCCTGGGTTGTACAGCGTCGATCCGGCCATCACCGGGGAGCTTCCGGAAGAACGGGTCTCGGCCTCAGTAGAACCGGACGGGATCGGCCCGACACAGCCGACCAACGAGCGGCTGGCCGTGCGAGCGGCTGGCAAGCGGGGTGGTACCGCGGGACACCTGCCCAGGTGTGTCGTCCCCGTGTGGGTTCAGCAGTGGACCCGTACGAGCGAGCGACCCGCGAGGAGCACTTCCGATGTCGTACCCCAAGGCAGGCGCGGCTGCGACCGACGGCGTGCCGGCCCAGCCATCCTTCCCGGTGCTGGAAGAGGCCGTGCTGTCCTACTGGTCGGCCGACCACACGTTCCAGGCCAGCATCGACAACCGGCCGGCCGGCGTGAACGGGTCCAACGAGTTCGTCTTCTACGACGGCCCGCCCTTCGCCAACGGCCTGCCGCACTACGGGCACCTGCTGACCGGCTACGTCAAGGACGTCGTGCCGCGCTACCAGACCATGCTCGGCCGGCACGTCGAGCGCCGGTTCGGCTGGGACACCCACGGCATGCCGGCCGAGATCGAGACCGAGCACCAGCTCGGCATCAAGGTCAAGGCCGAGATCGAGGCACTCGGGATCGCCGAGTTCAACGACGCCTGCCGTGCGTCCGTGCTGCGCTACACCCAGGAGTGGCGCGAGTACGTGACCCGCCAGGCGCGCTGGGTCGACTTCGACAACGACTACAAGACGCTCGACCTGGACTACATGGAAAGCGTCATGTGGGCGTTTCGGACCCTGTGGGACAAGGGTCTGATCTACCAGGGCTTCCGTGTGCTGCCCTACTGCTGGCGCTGTGAGACCCCGCTGGCCAACACCGAACTGCGGATGGACGCCGACACCTACCGCGAGCGCCAGGACCCGGCCAGCACCGTCTGGTTCGAGCTGGAGACCGGCGAGCGCGTGCTCGCGTGGACGACGATGCCGTGGACGCTGATCCCGAACCTGGCGATGGTCGTCGGTGACGACATCGACTACGCCGTCATGGAACTCGACGGCCACCGCTACATCCTGGCCGAGGCCCGGTTGGGCGCCTACGAGCGGGAACTCGCCGGGGCGGTGCGCGTCGGCTCGATGAAGGGCTCCGAACTCGTCGGGCGCAAGTACAAGCCGCTGTTCGACTACCTCGTCGACCAGACGGAAGGCACCCGCGCGTTCACGATCCTGTCCGGCGACTTCGTCACCACGGAGGACGGCACCGGCGTCGTGCAGGTGTCGCCGTGCCACGGTGAGGACGACTTCAACGTCTGCACCGCAGCGGGCATACCGCCGATCCTGACCGTGGACGCGCATGCCCGGTTCCTGCCGATGATCCCGGAGTACGAGGGCCTGCAGGTGTTCGACGCGAACCGGCCGCTGCTGCGGAGCTTGCGCGAACGTGGCGTGCTGTTCCGTGAGGACAGCTACCTGCACCCGTACCCGCACTGCTGGCGCTGCGACAACCCGTTGGTCTACAAGGCGGTGTCGAGCTGGTTCGTGGCCGTCACGACGTTCCGCGACCGGATGGTCGAGCTGAACCAGCAGATCAACTGGGTGCCCGAACACGTGCGGGACGGCCAGTTCGGCAAGTGGCTGGAGGGCGCCCGCGACTGGTCGATCTCGCGCAACCGGTTCTGGGGCTCGCCGGTCCCGGTGTGGATGTCGGACGACCCGAACTACCCGAGGACCGACGTGTACGGCTCGCTGGAGGAGTTGGAGCGTGACTTCGGCGTGCGCCTCACCGACCTGCACCGGCCGCACGTGGACAACCTCACCAGGCCGAACCCGGACGACCCGACCGGCAGGTCGACCATGCGCAGGGTGCCCGAGGTGCTGGACTGCTGGTTCGACTCGGGGTCCATGCCGTTCGCCCAGGTGCACTACCCGATGGCGAACGCCGACTGGTTCGAGCACCACTATCCCGGTGACTTCATCGTCGAGTACACCGCGCAGAGCCGCGGCTGGTTCTACCTGATGCACGTGCTGGCAACGGCGCTCTTCGACCGGCCGGCGTTCCGCAACTGCATCGCGCACGGCATCGTCCTGGGCGACGACGGCCTCAAGATGTCCAAGTCGTCGAAGAACTACCCGGACGTCAACCAGGTGTTCGACCGTGACGGCTCGGATGCCATGCGGTGGTTCCTGATGTCGTCACCCGTGCTGCGCGGCGGCAACCTGGTGGTCACCGAGCGCGGCATCCGGGATGCCGTGCGGCAGGCCGTGCTGCCGCTGTGGAACTCGTGGTACTTCCTCGCGCTGTACGCGAACGCGGCCGGCAGGGAAGGCACCTGGCGCACCGACAGCGAACACGTCCTGGACCGCTACGTCCTTGCCAAGACCCACGATCTGGTGACGTCGGTGCGGGCCGCGCTGGACGCCTACGACCTGTCCGGCGCGTGCGCCACCGTCCGGGAGTTCCTGGAGGTGCTGACGAACTGGTACGTCCGCCGCTCCCGCGACCGGTTCTGGGCCGGCGACGTGGACGCGGTGGACACGCTGCACACCGTGCTGGAGGTGGCGTGTCGGACGATGGCGCCGCTGCTGCCGCTGACCACGGAGGAGGTCTGGCGCGGCCTGACCGGCGAGCGGTCCGTGCACCTGACCGACTGGCCGGCCGCCGCGGCCCTGCCGGCCGACGACGCCCTGGTCACCGCGATGGACGAGGTGCGCCGCGTCTGCTCGGCCGCGCTGTCGCTCCGTAAGGCGAGCAAGCTGCGGGTGCGGTTGCCACTGGCCAGGCTGGTGGTGGCGGCGCCGGACGCGGACGCGCTGGCACCGTTCGCCGGCATCATCGCCGACGAGGTCAACGTCAAGCGGGTCGAGCTGACGACGGACGTGGCGGCACACGGCCATTTCGAGCTGGTCGTGAACGCACGCGCGTGCGGCCCGAGGCTCGGCGGGGACACGCAGAAGGTGATCAGGGCGGTCAAGGCGGGCGAGTGGACGACCACCGGTGACGGCGCGGTGGTCGCGGCCGGCATCGAGTTGCTGGGCGGCGAGTACGAGCGTCGCCTGGTGGCCACCGACCCCGGCCTGACAGCGGCGTTGCCCGGCGGTGCCGGTCTCGTGGTGCTGGACACCGACGTGACGCCGGAACTGGCGGCGGAGGGCGTGGCGAGGGACGTGATCCGGGCGGTGCAACAAGCACGGCGCGAGGCCGACTTCGAGGTGTCGGACCGGATCACGGTCACGGTGGCCGGCGATGCGGCCGTGTTGGCCGCCGTACGGACGCACGAGGAGTTCCTGAAGTCCGAAACCCTGGCCACGTCGGTCACCTACGGCGACCTGGACCACCCCGGATTCCAGGCGAGCGTGGGCGACGGCCTGGCGGTCGAGGTTGCGGTGCGCAGGATCTGACCGGATCGGACGCGTTGACACACACACCGTGGGTGCGGGAATACTGACGGTATGGGCGTACACATTCAGGTTCGCGACGTGCCCGACGCGGTTTTCCTTGCCCTGAAGGCGAGGGCGGCGGGCAGTGGCCTGCCGCTCTCGGAGTTCCTGAAGGGCGTCCTGGAACAGACCGTCGCGGCGGCGCCGGTGGTGGCGGCGCCCCGGTCGCCCGTGTCCGTCCCGAGGCCGGCGGTCAGTAGCTGATCCGCAGCAACTGACGCAGCAGCCGAACCGGCACCGACCAGCGAGCCGCGTGTTTCGGTGGTGCGCCGACCTCCCGGCCGGCCCGATCGAGCAGGTCCTCGAGCAGCGCGTCGTGGATCAGGCGGACCGCGAGCCACCGCAGCCGGCCGGTCACGGAAGTCGGATGCGCGACGAGTGCGTGGCGCAGCATCGTGTGCCCCGGCTCGGTGCCCGGTCGGACCTCGAAGGTGTGCGTGCCGTCG
>DATBDL010000178.1:0-4397 GCA_036269975.1 Pseudonocardiaceae bacterium
TCTTTGCCGGGGTGGTTGCGGTGCTCTGGTGCCCCTTGCGCTGCTGAGCGCCGGGTCGGATGACGGTCGGCTTCGCGGTCCGCTGCGGGTCCCCTTGTGGTTCGTCGCCTCGCCGGTCAACGAAGCCCGCCACCACGATGCGGACACTTCGAACGAATTGGTCGCTGACATTGTTTGCGCGACACAGTTTCACGGAACGTAATACATCGGACCAGCTCAGACACTCCTTCCGCGCCATAGGGTGATTCGATGCGGCAACTGGGTGATGCGGGTAACGCGGGCGCCTCGGGCGCGGACGATCCAAACATGAGTGACCTGCATCACGTGCTCCTGCCTGGTAGTTCGCGTCCTCCGCTCACCGGTGTCGAGCATGTCGGGCCGGTCAACCCCGCTGATGAGATCGACTTCACGGTCGTGTTGCGACGGCGTGCCGATCTTCCCCGCGACCTCGTCGAGGGTCCGGACACCGTGTCGCGCTCCGAGTTCGCTCAGCGTTTCGGCGCCGATCCCAACGATATCGATCGGGTGACGACCGTCTTCCAGGCTGCTGGCGTGCGGATCACCGACGTCCACCCCGGCTCGCGGCGGCTGGCTGCCGCCGGACCCGCTTCGGCCGTGAATGCCTTGTTTCGTACCGAGTTGAGCGTGGTGCTCAACCAACCCCTGATCGGCGACGGGCCGTTCCGCCATCGTGCCCGCTCCGGCGACCTACGCGTACCGGCCGCGCTCGACGGCATCATCACCGCCGTTCTCGGCCTGGACAGCCGCCAGCAGGCCCGCCCCCGACTCCGGTACAACGCCCACGAAGACGCCAAACCCACCAACACCTCCTACAACCCACCAATCCTGGCCGACGTCTACAACTTCCCCCCGGACGCGGACGGCTCCGGCCAGACCGCCGCGATCATCGAACTCGGCGGCGGTTTCGGCCAGTCCGACCTGGACACCTACTTCGGCGGCCTGAACATCCCCACCCCTGGCGTCACGGCCGTCGGCGTCGACGGTGCCCAGAACGTGGCCGGCGCCGACCCGACCGGTGCCGACGGCGAAGTGCTGCTGGACATCGAGGTGCTCGGCGCACTCGCCCCCGGCGCCCGCCAACTTGTCTACTTCGCGCCCAACACCGACCAGGGCTTTCTGAACGCGATCAGCACCGCCGTCCACGCCACCCCCACCCCGGCCGTGGTGAGCATTAGCTGGGGCCAGTCCGAGGACCAGTGGACCGCCCAGGCCCGCACCTCCATGGACCAGGCGTTCGCCGACGCGGCGGCCCTCGGCGTGACCGTGTGCGTCGCGTCCGGTGACGACGGTAGCGCCGACGCCCAGACCGACGGCTTCGTCCACGTCGACTTCCCCGCCGCCAGCCCGCACGCCCTTGCCTGTGGCGGCACCAGCCTGCGCCTGACCACGACCGGCATCGAACAGTCCGAGTCGGTCTGGAACGACGGTGCCGGCGCCGGTGCGTGCGGTGGCGGTGTGAGCGACGTCTTCACAGTGCCCTCCTGGCAGGCGAACGTCGCTGTGCCACCGCGTGTCGGTAGCACCACGGCCGGTCGCGGGGTGCCGGACGTTGCCGCCGACGCCGATCCCGCCACCGGCTACAACGTCTACTTCGACGGCAAGGCAACCGTGATCGGCGGCACCAGCGCGGTCGCTCCACTGTGGGCGGCGCTGGTCTGCCGGCTCACCCAGGCACTCGGCCGGCCGCTCGGCCTGCTCCAGCCGGTCGTCTACGCCAATGCCGCCGCCGGCATGGCAACCACGGGTTTCCGCGACATCACGATCGGCAACAACGGGGCGTACCAAGCGAAATCCGGCTGGGACCCGTGCACGGGACTTGGCGTGCCGATCGGCACCATCCTGCTCGCCGTACTCGACGCGGCAACCACGGACGCGGCAACCACCAGCACGGACATCGAGCTATAGCCTCCCCAGGGTGACCCCAGAGGAACTCCTGGCGGCCGACCGCACCCACGTCTGGCACCCGTACGGACCGATGCCCGGCCGGATCGCGCCGCTGCCGGTCGAGTCGGCCGCCGGTGTCCGGCTGCGGCTGACCGACGGCCGCACGCTCGTGGACGGCATGTCCTCCTGGTGGGCCGCCATTCACGGCTACCGGCACCCGGTGCTGGACAAGGCCGCCCGTGACCAGTTGGACCGGATGAGCCACGTCATGTTCGGCGGCCTCACGCACGAGCCCGGCGTCCGCCTCGCCACCCGGCTGGTCGAGCTCACGCCCGCTCGACTGCAACACGTCTTCCTGGCCGACTCCGGCTCGGTCTCGGTCGAGGTCGCGGTCAAGATGTGCCTACAGTACTGGCGATCCGTTGGCCGGCCGGCGAAACGCCGCCTGCTGACGTGGCGCGGCGGCTACCACGGCGACACGTTCCATCCGATGAGCGTGTGCGACCCGGACGGCGGCATGCACGCGTTGTGGCGCGGTGTCCTGCCGGCACAGGTGTTCGCGCCGGCGCCGCCCCGCGATCTCGACCCCGACTACACCGAGCGGCTCACCGCGCTGATCGAACGACATGCCGACGAACTGGCCGCCGTGATCGTGGAACCGGTCGTGCAGGGCGCCGGCGGCATGCGCTTTCACCATCCCGACTACCTGCGCGTCCTGCGCACGGCGACCGAACGCCACGACATCCTGCTGATCTTCGACGAGATCGCCACCGGATTCGGCCGCACAGGCACGCTGTTCGCGGCAGAGCACGCGGGTGTCTCGCCGGACGTGCTGTGCCTTGGCAAGGCGCTGACCGGCGGTTATCTCAGCATGGCCGCCACGCTGTGCACGACACGCGTCGCGGACGGCATCTCGCGCGGTGAGGTCCCGGTGCTCGCGCACGGTCCGACGTTCATGGCGAACCCGCTGGCCGCCGCGATCGCGAACGCGTCGATCGACGTCCTGCTGGCCCAGGACTGGCCGGCCGAGATCCGCCGCATCGAGGCGGCGCTGACGGCTCACCTGTTGCCGCTGCGCGATCTGCCCGGTGTGCGCGACGTGCGGGTGCTCGGCGCGATCGGGGTCGTGCAACTCGATCACGACGTCGACATCCCGGCGGCCACCGAGGCCGCCGTCGGCGAAGGTGCCTGGCTACGGCCGTTTCGCGACCTGATCTACACCATGCCGCCCTACGTCAGCACCGACGACGACCTGGCCGTCGTGTGCGCCGCTATCGCCGCCGCGACGAAGGTCGGCTGACCCGCGACATGCGCCGTTCGTGAACGGTAATAACCTGACGCAACGTGGGCGTTCTTGTCGTGACCGGAACCGGCACCGACGTTGGTAAGACGGTGGTCACCGCTGCCATCGCCGCGCTGGCGGTCGACCGTGGCCGCAGGGTCGCCGTGCTGAAGCCGGCCCAGACCGGTGTCCGCCCCGGCGAGCCGGGTGACCTGGCCGAGATCGTGCGTCTCGCCGGCGACGTCACCACCCGTGAGCTGCGCCGTTACCCCGATCCGCTGTCTCCGGAAGCCGCCGCCCGCCGCGCCGGCCAGCCCACGCTGCGCCCGGCCGAGATCGCGGCTGCGGCCGCCGAACTGGACGAGGACCACGACCTGGTGCTGGTCGAGGGCGCCGGTGGCCTGCTGGTCCGGTTCGACGCCGACGGCGGCACGCTGGCCGATGTGGCGTGGGCCCTGGCCGCCCCGGTGCTCCTCGTCGCCGATCCCGGTCTGGGCACCCTGAACACCACCGCGTTGACGGCCGAGGCGCTGCGGCACCGTGGCATCGAGTCGATCGGTGTCGTCGTCGGCCGCTGGCCGACCGAGCCCGATCTGGCGGCCAGGTCCAATCTGGTCGACCTGCCGGTCGCGGCCGGCGCGCCGCTGCTCGGTGCCCTGCCGGACGGCATCGCGGCGCTGCCGCCGGCCCAGTTCCGGACGGTGGCCAGGGATTCACTGTCGCCGTGGCTGGACGGCGACTTCGACTCGGACGTGTTCACGGCACTGCACACGGCATGACGTGACCCAGGTCGCGTGAACGGGGCAGCCCGGTCGGGCAAACTGTTGCCACAGTCGCGACGCCGGAAGATGCCGGAAGACGCCGAAGAGATGCCGAAAGACGCCGAAGGAGCCCCTGTGACGACAGCACCCGAGCGGACCGACGTCGACGTGCTCGAACTCGCGCGGGAACGAGCGCTCGGCCTCGGTGCCGGCCTGACGGAGGCCCAGGTCCGCCGGGTGCTCGAACTGCCGGACGAGCGGCTGCCGGAACTGCTGGCACTGGCGCACGAGGTGCGGGAACTGTGGTGCGGGCCCGAGGTCGAGGTCGAGGGCATCGTCAGCGTGAAGACCGGCGGCTGCCCGGAAGACTGCCACTTCTGCTCCCAGTCCGGCCGCTTCCCGACCCCGGTCCGGTCGGCGTGGCTGGACGTTCCCGGCCTGGTCGAGGC
>DATBDL010000179.1:0-1943 GCA_036269975.1 Pseudonocardiaceae bacterium
GAGTCCACCCGGAGGTGACTGAGCACGAGCGTGTTTGCGCCAGGTACGGTTTCTGGCGCATCATCGTGTTGGCACTCTGGCGTGGAGAGTGCCAACTCGGTTTTCATGACCGCCCGCGAAGGGAACGACCGTGCCGACCTACCAGTACGCGTGCACCGCCTGCGGTCACCGGTTCGAGGCCGTCCAGGCGTTCACGGACGCGTCCCTCTCCGAGTGCCCGGAATGCGCGGGGCGCCTGCGCAAGCTGTTCGGCTCGGTCGGCGTGGTCTTCAAGGGCAGCGGCTTCTACCGCAACGACAGCCGAGCGGAAGCGAAGTCGGCCGCGTCCAGCGACTCGTCCGCCACGAAGTCCGACGCCAAATCCGACTCGAAATCCGAGTCCAAGAAGGAGTCGACCTCGACGCCATCGACCACTTCGTCGTCCACGTCCTCGTCGTCCACCTCCGCTGCCACCAAGTCGTCGTCCTCGTCTTCCTCGTCGTCCAGCGCCCCGGCGAAGGCATCCTGACCCGCGACTTGCCGGACCTGTCCACAACCCCCGGAAGTTGTCCACAGCCCGCCGAACCTTGATCGCCTTCCCCACCCGAACTGCCTACCGTCGATGTTGGCAACCCGCCCCGGCACCCCGCCGGCGGCGACCACATCGAAGGAGGCGTCATGCGATCGACTCGCACGTCACCACGGCTGTCCCCGCTGGCCATCGACCGCCTGCGCACGCTTCTGCGCACCAGAGGCTGGCCCCGCACCATGGCACTGCGCCGGATCGTCGCGATCCTGCTGGTCGTGCTGGCCGGCATCCTGGCGCTGCGGCCGGCCGGCGCACGGGAAACGACCGAAACCGGCATCGTGGTCGCTGCCGGCGACCTACGTCCCGGCAGCGCACTGACCCAGGCCAACACCGACATCCGGCTGCTACCCGAACCAGACGTCCCAGCCGGCTCCCTGACCAGCCAGACCGCCGCCATCGGCCGGATACTGGCCGGTCCCGTGCGCGCTGGCGAGCCGATCACCGACGTACGGCTGGTCGGCCCCGCCGACACGGCACTGACCACGGGTGACCCGAACACGGCGACCGTGCCGGTGCAACTGGCCGACCCCGACGTGGCCGACCTGCTACGCCCCGGCCTGCACGTGGACGTCGTCACCCTCGACCCCGACCGGCAGGCCGACCCGGTGCTGGCCGAGGACGCGACGGTCATCACGGTCCGGGACACGGCCGGCACGCAAGGACAGCCAGGCCGGCTCGTGCTGGTGGCGGTGCCAAGACAAAACGCGACGAGGCTGGCAGCCGCGTCACTGCGCCAGCCGGTGACCGTTACCCTCCGCTGACCAGATGACACACCCACTTGAGGAGGGTCGATGCTGAAGGGTTTCCGGCAGTTCATCTTCCGCGGCAACGTCTTCGATCTCGCCATCGCGGTCGTGATCGGCACGGCGTTCACCGCGTTGGTGACATCGGTCGTGACCAACCTGATCAACCCGCTGATCGCGGCCATCGGCGGTCACAGCGTGGACGGCCTGTCCGTCACGCTGGTTTCCGGCAACACCAAGACGGTGATGCACTTCGACACGGTCATCACGGCGATCATCAACTTCGTGATCATCGCGGCCGTCGTGTACTTCCTGTTCGTGATGCCGATGCAGCGAATCATGGAACGCCGCAGGCGCAACGACCCTGCCGTGGTCGCCGACCCGACCGAGATCGAACTGCTCGCCGAGATCCGCGACCTGCTACGCGCCCAACGAGGAGGCCCCCAGCGCTGACCCACCGCGGCCGACAACGGCACCGCGCCCACAACCGACGCGGTCACCGACAGCGGCGCCCCACACCGACCTGATCAGCCACGATCATGGTGCGGCGGCCGGTTGTCCTGGTACCAGCCGTCCGCCGACGGCTCACCGGGTTCCGGCGCGCGCTCGTCCCTGGTCGTGTCCGGCAAGAC
>DATBDL010000180.1:0-5957 GCA_036269975.1 Pseudonocardiaceae bacterium
GCAGCGCGAGGCGATGAAGCGCTCGCGCGGCAACAAGATGAACAAGGACGACCGCCGCGCGGCCGCCGCACAGCGCCGAGCGCGCATGGCAGCGGGCGACCAGAAGTCGCTGCTGCCACGGGACAGGGGCCCGGTGCGCGCCTACGTGCGCGACATCGTGGACTCGCGCCGCCACCTGATCGGCCTGTTCATGCCGCTGGCGGTGCTGGTGCTCGTCGCGATGGTCGCGCCGATTCAGCAGATCCAGCTCTGGGCCGCGCCGGGCACGATGGTGATCCTCGTCATCATGATCCTGGAAGGCGTGCTGCTGGCACGGACCGTGACCAAGCGCGTGCGGGCCAAGTTCCCGGACGCCCCTGACCGGACGCTGTCGCTCGGCTGGTACTCGTTCGTGCGCGCCAGCCAGATCCGCAAACTGCGCATTCCGAAGCCGATCGTCAAGGTTGGCGACGCCGTAGCGTAACCAGGCATCCGTTAGCCAGGCGAACGAGCTGCCACTACTGTTGGCCGCATGGAATTCCGACGTCTCGGCCGGAGCGGCCTCTCGGTCAGCGAGATCTCCTACGGCAACTGGATCACCCACGGCTCGCAGGTCGAAGAGGAGCAGGCACAGGCGTGCGTGCACGCCGCGCTGGACGCCGGGATCACCACCTTCGACACGGCTGACGTCTACGCGGCCACTCGCGCGGAGTCGGTGCTGGGCAGGGCGCTGAACGGGCAGCGCAGGGAGAGCCTGGAGATCCTCACGAAGGTCTACTGGCCGACCGGCACCGGCCCGAACGACCGCGGCCTCGGTCGCAAGCACGTCATCGAGTCGGCGCACAACTCGCTGCGGCGCCTGCAGACCGACTACATCGACGTCTACCAGGCGCACCGGTTCGACCGGACGACGCCCCTAGAGGAGACGTTCCTCGCGTTCTCGGACCTGGTCCGGGCCGGCAAGATCCTCTACGTCGGCGTGTCGGAGTGGTCGTCCGAGCAGATCACGCTGGGCGCCCGGCTGGCCCGTGAGCTGCACGTCCCGTTCATCTCCAACCAGCCGCAGTACTCGATGCTGTGGCGGGTGATCGAGTCGCAGGTGGTGCCGGCGTGCGAGCGCGAGGGGCTGGGCCAGATCGTGTGGTCGCCGATCGCGCAGGGCGTGCTGACCGGCAAGTACCAGCCGGGTGCCGAGCCGCCGGCCGGTTCCCGCGCCACGGACGACAAGGGCGGCGCGAACATGATCGCCCGCTTCCTGAACGACCCCGTGCTCACGCGCGTGCAGGCACTGCGTCCGATCGCCGATGACCTGGGCATTTCCATGGCGCAGCTCGCCATCGCATGGGTGCTGCAGAACCAGAACGTCGCGTCGGCGATCATCGGCGCCAGCCGGCCGGAACAGGTCGCCGAGAACGCCAAGGCCGCGGGTGTGACCCTGTCCGAGGACGTGCTGGCGAAGATCGACGACGCGCTGGGTGACGTCGTGGAGACCGACCCCCGGCGCACGCAGAGCCCCTGATCGACCACCGCACGGCGTGACGTGGCCGGCTTCCTCGTGGGCCGGCCAGGTCAGCTTTCGGCTGGGTGCAGGCTCATCGGGCCGTAGACCTCCGCCTCGCCGTGCAGCAGCGTCACCTGGTGCACGCCCGCCGCCAGCAGCGCGGGCCACTGTTCGCCGAACCACGACTCGGCCGTCTCCTGGTCGGCGAACGTCTCGGGTGGGCCGGGCACGTCCCGGCCATCGGCATCCTGGTAACGCCAGCGGTAGTCCACGGAGGTCATTGTGACTGATCGAACGCTGGTGCTCGGCGGGGCGCGGTCCGGTAAGTCCGCTTACGCGGAGGCGCTGCTCCCGGCCGACGCACCCGTGACCTACGTGGCGACCGCGCGCCGCGACCCGACCGACGCCGAGTGGGAGGCGCGGATCGCGGCGCACGTGGCCCGCCGCCCACCGCACTGGGAAACGGTCGAACCGACGGACCTGGCCGCCCTGGTCACCGACGCGCGTGCCGGCCAGATCCTGCTGGTGGACGACCTGGCGACCTGGCTGACCGGCGTACTCGACGACGTGTCCGCATGGGACGGCTCGGCGCCGGCGCTGGCCGCAACAGCTCGGCACGTGGACGAGTTGGTCGCGTCGGTGCAGCGTTGTGCCGTCCGGCTGGTCCTGGTTTCGGCGGAGGTCGGCCTCGGTGTGGTGCCGGAAACCAGATCTGGCAGGCTTTTCCGGGACGAGCTCGGCTCGCTCAACGCCCGGCTGGCCAAGGTCTGCGACGAGAGCGTGCTGCTCGTCGCCGGATTGCCCGTACAACTGCGCAGCCAACGGAGGTAGCCCATGACCGACAGCGAGGGTGCTGGCGTGTTTCCCGCCGTCGAGTCCCCGAACGCGCAGGTCCACCGGCACGCCGTCGCACGGCACGAGCAGTTGACGAAACCGGCCGGTTCGCTCGGTCGGCTCGAAGAGCTCGGCGTGTGGATTGCGGCCTGCCAGGGCATCTGCCCACCACGCCCGTTCGCCCGGCCGAGGGTCGTCGTGTTCGCAGGCGATCACGGCATCGCGGCGCAGGGCGTTTCGGCGTATCCGAGCGAGGTCACCGGCCAGATGGTGGCCAACTTCCTGGTCGGCGGGGCAGCGGTGAACGTGCTGGCCGCTGCGGCCGGCGCGACCGTGCGGGTGGTCGACATGGCGGTCGACGCCATCACCCCGGAGCGGGTGTCGAGCCACAAGGTGCGGCGCTCGTCGGGTTCGATCGACCGCGAGGACGCGCTCACGCAGGAGCAGACGGAACGGGCGATCGCGGCCGGCCGGCAGATCGCGGACGAGGAAGTGGACGGCGGCGCGGACCTGCTGGTGGCCGGCGACATGGGCATCGGCAACACGACGCCGTCGGCCGTGCTGGTGGCCGCCCTGACCGGCGCCGAACCGGTCGCGGTGGTGGGCCGGGGCACCGGCATCGACGACGCGGCATGGATGCGCAAGGCGACGGCGGTCCGCGACGCGCTGCGACGCGCACGCCGCGTGTCGAGCGACCCGGTGGCGCTGCTGCGCACGTCGGCCGGCGCCGACCTGGCCGCGATGGCGGGCTTCCTGGCACAGGCCGCGGTGCGCAGGACACCGGTCGTGCTGGACGGCATGGTGGTCACGGCGGCAGCGGCGGTGGCGGAGCAGTTGGCACCCGGCGCGCTGCGGTGGTGGGTGGCCGGCCATCGCTCGATCGAGCCGGCGCACACGCTGGTGCTCGATCACCTGAAGCTGAAGCCGTTGCTGGAACTGGACATGCGCCTCGGTGAGGGCTCCGGAGCCGTGGCGGCGCTGCCACTGGTGCTGATGTCGGCCAGGATTCTCACGGAGATGGCCACCTTCGGCGACGCGGGCGTGTCCGGTCCCGGCGAGGCGGAGTCGAGCACCCCGAGTGCGCCGCCAGAGGTCACCGCTGGCTAGCCGGCTCGGCACCGGCCTGCGGCTCGCGTCGTCCTGGCTGACCGTCCTGCCGATCTCGGTGTCCACTGTGGACAGAAGGACGGCCGGCACCGCGATCGCCGTGTCCCCGTTGGTCGGCGTGCTGCTGGGCGGGGCGAGCGGCGGTGTGCTGATCGGACTGTCGCACCTGCACTGCCCGCCGTTGCTGGCCGGCCTGCTGACGGTCGGCCTGCTCGCCGTGGCGACCAGGGGAATGCACGTCGACGGCCTTGCCGACACGGCGGACGGCCTCGGCTGCTACGGCCCACCGGAACGCGCGCTGGCCGTGATGAAGGACGGCGGGGCGGGGCCGTTCGCGGTGGTGACACTGATCGTGGTGCTGGGGGCGCAGGCAGTCGGCTTCGGCACGGTCGCCGTGTGGGTGCCGGCGTTGGCCGTGACCGTGGGGCGGGCGGCGTTCCCGCTCTGCTGCCGGCGCGGCGTGCCGGCGGCGCGACCGGACGGCCTGGGCGCGTTGGTGGCGGAGACGCAGCCGATCGTGGTGCCCCTGCTGTGGTGGCTCGCGCTCGGGGGCGCCGGCGTTTTCGCGGTGCCCGGCCGGTGGTGGCAGGGTCCGCTGGCGGTGCTGCTGGCCGGCGCCGTGGTGCTCGGGTTGTCCGCGCACACCCGGCGCCGGTTCGGCGGCATCACGGGAGACGTACTCGGCGCGGCCAGCGAACTGGCCGTCGCAGTCGTACTGGTCGTCTGCTCGTTCGGCTGACCCGATGCCGGTGTTCAGGCCAGCCGGACCAGCCAGCCGTTCGGGTCCGGTGCCGTGCCGTGCTGGATCGCGGTCAGTGCCGCTCGTAGCCGCATCGTCACCTCGCCGGGGCCGCCGTCGGCGATCGTGAAGTCGCCTTCCGCCGACTTCACGCTGCCGACCGGCGTGATCACGGCCGCCGTGCCGCACGCGAACACCTCGGTCAGTTCGCCGGACGCCGCCTTCTTCTCCCACTCCTCGGTCGAGATCCGCCGCTCCTCCACCGCGTAGCCGTGATCGGCGGCGAGGTCGATCAGGGACGCCCTGGTGATGCCCGGCAGCAGTGAACCGGACAACTCCGGCGTCACCAGGCGGGCATCCGAACCGGAGCCGAACACGAAGCACAGGTTCATGCCGCCCATTTCCTCGACCCACCTGCGCTCCACCGCGTCCAGCCAGACCACCTGGTCACAGCCCTGCGCCACGGCCTGGGCCTGCGCGACGAAGGCCGCGGCATAGTTGCCGCCGCACTTGGCGGAGCCGGTGCCGCCGGGGGCCGCGCGCACGTACTCGGTGGACAGCCACACCTTGACCGGCTTGATGCCACTCGCGAAGTACGGGCCGGCCGGTGAGGCGATCACGAAGTACCGGTACGTGGTCGACGGGCCGTTCACGCCGAGGCCGACGGCCGTGGCGATCATGAACGGCCGCAGGTAGAGGGACTCGTCCGGCTCGCTGGGCACCCATCGGGTGTCCATGGCGACGATTTCGCGCAGCGACTCCAGGAACAGGTCCGCTGGCAGTTCCGGCATCGCGAGGCGCACGGCCGAGGCACGGAAGCGGGCCGCGTTGGCGTCCGGCCGGAAGGAGGCGATCGAGCCGTCCGGCTGGCGGTATGCCTTGAGGCCCTCGAAGATCTCCTGGGCGTAGTGGAAGACGGAGGTGGCCGGGTCCAACTCGATCGGGCGGTAGGGACCCACCGCCGCGTCGTGCCAGCCTTGTTCCCGGTTCCAGTCGACGGTCACCATGTGATCGGTGAAGTACCTGCCGAAACCAGGCGCGGTCAATACCTCCGCAACCCGTTCCGGGGTCGCCGGGTCGGGGTTCGGGGTCCTGGTGAAGGACAGCGCTGTAGTCATATTTGCACCGTATCCCGAGCCGCCAGGCTGGGGAAATCACCTTCCCAAGCTTTGGCCGTCCTACTATCCAGTGGTGAACGAACTGCGGATGGACGACGCCGGATGGGCACCGCACGTGCGGGTCGGCGGCTACACCGCCCTGCTGATCGTCGCGGCCGGCTTCGCCGTGCTGCTCGGCTGGATCCTGATCGGCGGTTTCGGCATCGTGCTCGGCCTGATCGTGGACGTTGCCGGCCTGGCGTGGCTGCGCCAGCGCTACGGCGCCGTCCTCCCCAGCGACGTGCCCGGCGGCGCGCTGCTGCGCGTACTGCTGGCGGCGGTCGTGCTGGCCGGCATCGCGTTCCTGGTGAACTACGTCTGAGCCCACAGTTCGGCCGGCATGGCGGGCGGCGTCCAGTCCGGATCGGGTCTGAAGTCGCACCACGTGCCGTCGAACGGGAACGATCCGGCCTCGGCCAGCGCGGCCAGCCGTTTCCCCTCGGCGCGCAGCAGCACGAGATCGTCCGCGTCGATCCGGCCGGCGGCCAGTGCCGCGTCGATCTCGTGCTCGTCCTTCCAACGCCACGACCGGTCCGACGCGACGACGACGTCCAGCACGCCGTCCACCCGATCGGTGGAGAACTCGGTCCGGCCGCGCGGCAGCTCCAGGTTCACGTACCAGTCGACGAAGGTGCCGTCC
>DATBDL010000181.1:0-14487 GCA_036269975.1 Pseudonocardiaceae bacterium
TCCCTGATCTATCGAGATCCCCGGATACCGACACTGGCCCCGGCATACGACCTGGTGTCGACCCTTCCGTACGGATATCCCGACGATCTGGGGATGCCGTTCCTGGGCACCGATCGGCCAGAAGACATCACGTTGAAGCTCTTCACCGATCTGGAACGCAAGCTCGACGTCAAGGCGGACCTTACCGACCTCGCACGGGAGGTTGTCGAGCGCGTCGCAATGGCTTGGCCCGAGCATGCCGCGTCCCTCGCCGCGCTACCCCACCTGCGTGATCGGATCGGCGAACACATCACCGCTGCCGCACGACAACTATTTCGCCAGGCGGGGTAGCAGTGCCGAGGACACCGCGACCATGATCGCTGCCGCGATCACGAGCACCAGGAAGTCCTTGGCGAACGCGGCCGGCGTGCCGATCAGCAGGCCGCGCAGGGCGTCCACCTCGTAGCCGAGTGGGTTCACCTTGTTGATGACCTGGAGCCAGCCGGGCATCAGGTTGACCGGATACAACGCGTTCGAGCCGAAGAACAACGGCATCGTGATCGCCTGGCCGATGCCCATCAACCGGTCGCGGGACAGCACGAGGCCGGCGATCGTGATCGACAGGCAGCAGAAGAACGCCGAACCCAGAATCACGACGACGCACATCGCGAGCAGTTTCAGCGGATTCGCGGTCAGCCCGACACCGAGAATGGCCGCGAGCACCAACACGACCAGTGCCTGGACGAGCGCGCGAACACCGGCGGCGAATGCCTTGCCGGTGACCAGTGCGATCCTCGGCGTCGGCGTGACCAGCAGTTTCGCCAGCACACCCGCGTCGCGTTCCCAGATGATCTGGATGCCGTAGAAGATCGAGATGAACAGCGCCGACTGGGCGAGAATGCCGGGCGCCAGATAGTCCAGGTACGGCACGTTTCCGGTCGGAATGGCGCGCAGCCGGGTGAAAGTCTCGCCGAAGATCAGCAGCCAGAGCGCCGGCTGAATGGCCCTGGTGATCAGTTCGGTGCGGTCGTGGCGCAGTTTCTGGAGTTCTACCAGGCACATTGTCCCAACACGCGCGAAGACCAGGCCGACGAATCCGAACCGGCGTGGCCTCGTCGCGCCGGAGTGCTCAACCGAGGCGTCGAGCGGTACGTCGAGCGGAGCGGACATTGCGCATCCTTTCCCCTGTTTCGGCGGCACCGAGGACATCACCGGTGGTGGCAACGAACACGTCGTCGAGGGTGGCATCGTCGCCGACGCTCGCCTTCAGTTCGGCCGGCGTGCCCTCGGCGCGGATTCGGCCTCGGTGCATCAGCGCGATCCGGTCGCACTGCTGATCGGCCTCGTCCATGTAGTGCGTCGTCACCAGGACCGTCATGCCGGTGGCGGCGCGGACCTCGCTGATCCGCTCCCACACGCTGGCCCGCCCGATCGGGTCCAGTCCGATGGTCGGCTCGTCGAGCACCAGCAGCCGTGGCGCGCTGACCAACGCCTGAGCCAGCTCCAGCCGGCGGATCATGCCGCCGGAATAGGTGCTCGCGGTGCGATCGGCCACATCGGACAGTGCGACCGACTCCAGTGCGAGGTCCACCGCTGTTCTCCTGCGGGCGCGTGGCACGTCGAACAGCCGGGCGAACAGTGCGACGTTCTCCCGGCCGGTGAGCGCGCCGTCGGCGGAAAGCTGTTGCGGCACATAGCCGATCAGGCGCCGGACGTCGAGCTTGTGCTTCGCCACGTCGACACCGAACACGCCGATCGCGCCGGTCGGTGCCGGCAGCAGTGTGGTGATCATGCGGATGGTGGTCGTCTTGCCGGCGCCGTTCGGGCCGAGCAGGCCGAACACGGTGCCGGCAGCGACGTCGAGATCGACGCCGTCCACCGCTACGGTCTCGCCGAACGTATGGTGCAGCCCGACGCAGTGCACCGCCAACCCGTCAGGCATCGGTGCCTCCCTCTTGGTCCAATGTGGCCAGTAGCGCGCGTAGCGCTGGCAGCGCGGCCGCGATGGCGGCCCGGTCGGCACTCGTCATGGCCGCGATGCCGTCGCCGACGAGTTCCGCCCGCGCGGTGCGCCATTCGGCCATGCGCTTGATGGCGACGTCCGTGGGATACAGGCGGATCGCGCGCCGGTCGTTCGGGTCGGTCTCGCGGATCAGCAGATCGAGGTCGGTGAGCTGGTTGACGAGCGTGCTCACCGAGTTGGCCGCCAGGTGCAGTTCGCGCGCCGCCGCCGCGACGCCGATGCCCGGCTGCTCGTAGGCGACGCGCAGCAGTTCGAGCTGTGCGCCGCGCAACTGCGGGCCGATACCCTGCGGCCGCAGGGTGCTGCGCACCCGACGCCGCAGTTTGGCCATCGTGCTCATGAGTTCGTCGCCCAGCGCGACCGGGTCGGTCTCGGCCATGCCGCCATGATAGCTCCTATTGAGAGCTACTCCGCATGCGAGCCGCACAACAGGCGAACATGGCAGGTCAGCGGTAGCGTGCCCGCATGCCAGTGAGCGCCAAGAAGATCACCAAGCGGGAATCCGCCTTTCACACCGGCCTGCGGGACCAGGTGCGCAACGAGCTCACCGCTGCCCAGCAGTACCTCGCCGTCGCCGTGTGGTTCGACCGAAGCGACCTGCCCCGGCTGGCCGCGCACTTCTACCGGCAGTCGCTCGAGGAACGCAACCACGCCATGATGATCGTGCGGTACCTGATGGACAACGACCTCGACGTGACGATTCCGGGCGTCGACGAGGTGCGCAACGACTTCACCGACGCCGCCGAGACCATCGCGCTGGCACTGGAGCAGGAACGTGAGGTCAGCCGGGAGATCGCGGCGCTGGCCATGGCTGCGCGCGACGAGCGGGACTACACCGGCGAGCAGTTCGTGCAGTGGTTCCTCAAGGAGCAGGTCGAGGAGATCGCGCAGATGTCCACATTGCTCAACGTGGTCAAGCGGTCGTCGGGGAACATGTTCGACGTGGAGGGTTTCCTGTACCGCGAACACACCTCGGTGTCCGGGCCGGACCACACCGCGCCGCCGGTGGCCGGTGGCCACGTCGGATAGTCAGCCCAGACAGTCCGTCTTGGCCATCCGCAACGAGAACGACGTGACCGTGCCGGCGCCGGACACGTCGAAAACGTAGACCGCCATGGGATTCTTGACGACCTCGACGTTGGTGCTGCCACCCCTGGGCGGCAGCGCCGCCTTCGGATATGCCTCGCTCAGATCGTCCTTTGTAGACCCGACGCCGACGCCCTCCGGCGTACGCAGCATCGGTCCCGCGATCACCTGGACCAGGCCGTCCCGCACGCTGACCACGACCTCGGCGACCTTCGACGGCGCCCCGGCCGCGCCGGCGGACCTCGTGACGGGCACGGGCGGCGCGATCGAGGGAGTCGTGGTCGGAATCGGTTCGAGCGCGACCGTGTAGCGCAGGCAGCCGGCCGAGAGCACCGGTGCCGACTCGTGCAGTTCACCGCTGGCCACGGCCTTCTGCCACGACATGCCCAGTTCCAGGTCGCCGAGGCCGTACGGGCCGAGCACCTGCTCCACCTCGGGCGAGCTGGTCGTCGCAGGGGTGGGCGTCGGGACGGGCGGTCCGATGGCCTTCGTCGGGGTGACGGCGGTCGTGGACAGCACCGGGCCGGCCGAGTTGACCCGGTGGACCGGGTGCACCAGGCCGCTGAGCATCGCGCCCGCGAACACGACGGCGGCCATCGCCAGCACACCACCGGTGGTGGCCAACGCCATCCGCTTGCGGCGGCGGCGTTGCGCGCCGGCGACGACGGCGGCACCGGCATCCCGGCTGACCGGAAGGCTCAGGCGGTCGTCCGCGAACAGCTTGCGCAGTTCGTCGTCGAGCTCCGGGCCGTTGGGGACGTCGTCGGGGTCGGGTCGGTGGTCGTCGCTGTGGTCATCGCTCTGTCCGGTCACCTGTCCCTCCCTTCCGTCGCGCCCATCCTGGTCCGCAGCGCGGACATCGCCTTGTTCGCCTGGCTCTTCACCGTGCCGCGGGAGATGCCCAGTGTCCGCGCGATCTCCGCTTCGGACAGGTCCTCGTAGTAGCGCAACACGATCACCGCACGTTGGCGTGGCGGTAACGCCCGCAGAGCCTGCCACAACGGCTCCGCGGCGAACCGCTCCGGCTGCCAGACGGCGCCCGTGTCGGGCAGGTCGGCGACCAGGCTCTCCCGTCTGGTCCGGCGCCACCGGCTGACGTGCGCGTTGGCCATCGCCCGCCGGGCGTAGGCCATCGGGTCGCCGGTGCGGCGGACCACGCTGTTCCACCGCGCGCCGATCCGCTCCAGCACGCCCTGCACCAGGTCGGCCGCGTCATGTGGGTTGCCGGCCAGCGCGTGGCCGTAGCGGAGCAGGCCGGGCAACGCTGCCCGCACGAACTCGCCGAAGTCCTCGCTGGCGAGGCCGAGCGACTGGACGACATCGCCCAGTTCGACGCTGTCCAGCGCTTCCGCGGCCGTGGCTGGCAAGGCTGCGACCACCGACGGGCTCCCTCCCGGCTTCCGGTCGGCAGCCGTCAGGAAGAACACGCGTCGGCGGGGGATCAGGTTGTCCCGAGTTCGGCCAGCGACGCCGGCAGGTGGAAGGTGCCATCGTCGGCCGGTGGGAAGTCGTGCACGCCGATCACGGCGTCGACCGGGATCGGGCCGTAGACGTGCGGGAAGAACAGCGGGACCGGTGCCGGCGGCACCGCTGCCTCCCAGCGGACCGGGGCGTCCACCAGCGCCGGGTCGATCTCCAACAACAGCAGGTCGGTGCGGCCGGCGTAGACCGTCTGGGCGGGCAGGTGCACGGTGCCGGGGTCGGAGCAGTGCGTGAATCCCACGTCCGCCAGCGATGCGGCGTGATGGGCACCCATGGCCTGTGCCTGTGCCCAGTCCGCGCGACCGATGATGTGCAGGATCACGTTGTGCACAACTCCTGTGGACAACCTGGTGGATAACTATGGATTGCTGTGGACTAGTCAATCTAACTGTGGACAGGTCAGCGGAGCGTGACCTGACGGCCGCGCAGGCCGTCCCGCGCCCGGCGCTCGTCCGACGTGGTCGGCTCGGCGGCGAGTGAGTCGACGGCCACGGCCAGCCGTTCACCCAGCGCGGCGGCGGGTTCTTCCCACTCGCGGGCGTGCATCTCGCGGTCCAGGTCCCACACCGGCACCAGCAGGCCGTGTGCCCGGAACGAACCGGCGTACCGGGAGCCCTCGCCCAGATCCAGTTCGCCACGGACGGACAGCCGGGCCAGTGCCAGTAGCAGGTCCTCCTCCGGTTCCGGCCGCACCCAGCGCAGGTGCGCCCGTTCCCCCGCGTCCACCCAGTAGGCGGCGCGGACACCCGGCGCGTTCAGCCGCTCGGTGGGCAGGATCGCGGCGTTCGCCCGTTCCAGTGACATCGCGACCTCGCCGGTCGGCTCGCCGTCGCCCGCCGGAATCCACCAGCCGAAGTCCTTGTGCAGTTCGGGAATCAGATCGGCCTTGGGGTCGACGAGGTCGACCAGCCTGTCCCCCTCCGCGTCCACCGGGCCGACCACGGACAGCACGTCACCGGGTTCGGCGGCCAACGCCCAGCGGATCGACTTGGCCACGTCCCGGCCGACGTCACCCGAACGGGTCTGCACCTGCATGCCGACGAACGCCGTCCCGTCCGAGCGGACCAGGCTCGCGGCCGCCATCGGCAGCACGGTGGCCAGCGTGACCTCCCGGTCGCCCGACATGAGGAGTGGCAACGGCACGGTGGCCGACGGCACGAACTCGCGCAGCGCCACCAGTTCGCACTCGCCGGCAAGGCCGTCGAACGGCCGGCCGACCGCGACCTCGACCGGGCCACCGGCGGCACCGTGGCACGCCTTGTAGCGCCGGCCCGAGCCGCAGGGGCACGGCTGTCGAGGGTTGATGCCCTCCTGGGGCTGCGTAGTGCCCTTGGCAGTGCCCTTGAGCGGAGTCCGCCTGGCCACCTGGTTCTCCTTAGGTCGTCGTCGCATCACTCGTGGCGCTCGCGCGCCGGGGGTGCGTCGGTCGAGGTTATCCGTCGAGTAGCCGGCGGGTGTCGGCCGGGGAGTTCGTGGCCAGGTACCGCACGCCGAGGTCGCGGCACAACGCCACGTCGGCCGGTTCGTCGACGGTCCAGCAGTAGGTGTCGTGACCGCTGGCGCGGCTGCGTTCGACGTAGTCCGGGTCGGTGCGCAGCAGGTGCACACCGGGACCGGTGACGTCGGCCCACGGTGGGAGCGAGCCGTCGGCGACGTGCGGCCAGAGACGGCCGAGCAGCAGGACCGTCGGCAGGTGGGGCGCCTCGGTACGGATGCGGCGCATGGCGACGGACGAGAAGGACATCACGACGACCGGCGATTCGGCTCTGGTTTCCGGTGCGGCCAAGCCATGACGGGCCAGCAAGGCGACGAGTTTCACCTCGACGAGGCCGCCGTAGCGCACCGGGTGCTTCGTCTCGACGAAGAGCTTGGTCCGGTACCCGGTGTCGGCGACGAGGCCGAGCAGCGAGGCGAGGGTGAGCGGGCCGTGTTGCGTGGTTTCATCCGCCTGCACCAGTTCGTCGGCGGAACCGGGCCAGTCGTCGTGCCAGGCGCCGAAGTCGAGGTCGGACATGCGGTCCAGGGTCATGGTGCTCACGGCACCCCGACCGTTGGACGTACGGTTCACCGTCCGGTCGTGCACGCAGACGAGGTGGCCGTCACGGGAGAGGCGGACATCGCACTCCAGGCCGTCCGCGCCCTGCTCGATGGCCAGCGCGTAGGCGGCCATGGTGTGCTCGGCGCGATCGGCGGAAGCACCCCGGTGCGCCACGATGTCGGGCAGCACCGGCGGTTACCGGACGGCGCCGGTCGGGCGGGCAGGGCGTAACGGAGGCTCCGGCGCGCCGTCGACGCGGACGACCTGCTGCCGGACGGCGATCGACGTGGGCGCGAGCACGGAAGTGATCACGTTGACCACGAGCACGGTGAGCACAGCGACGGCGACGGCGACCAGATCGGTCGCGGCGTACCAGAGCACGCCGTTGGCGCGGGAGCCGACATCGGTACGCAGCCCGAGCAGGAGCGTGACGATGGCGAGGAGTTCACCGCCGGCCCAGGTCGACCACCAGACCACGACCAGCCGGGACGGCCGAGGTCGCTCCCGGCCGGCCAGGCCGAGCGCGGTGTGCTCGAGTTCGGCGAACACGGAACCGGCGACGAACAGGTTCAGACCCGGCAGCAGAACGCCGAGCAACACCTGCCAGTCCGGTCGAGCCGGCCCGTCCCCCGAGATGCCGGCGGCCACCTCACGAGCGGCCAACAGCCAACGCGGCACGAGGACGACGCACAGCAGTCCGGTGACGGCGGCCAGAGCGGCACCGGTGTTGACCAGGGCGTCGGACACCGCGACCACGTCGGCGGGCAGCGCTTCGGTGCGGCCGACGAGCAGGAGGACGTAGCGCCAGACCTCGCCGCCGCCGGCCAGGAAAGCGGAGATCGCCACCATCCACAACACGGTCACGGCCCGGCGGGCGAACCTGGCGGTTCGCTGCGGGGTGTGCGGCTCTCTCGTCGTGGCACCGGGAACGGAGGTCGGCGCGCGCCAGCCCAACTGGGGGAAGCCCCAGCGTGGGGTGGCGCGGTAGGCCGGGGGGCCGACGTAGCGCACGCGGCGCGGGATGGGGCGGGCGGGCAGCGCGCCAGGCCCAGGTGGCGGGGTGGCCACCCAGGTTGTGCGGTACCCGCTCGGATAGTTCATTTCTAGATGATCTCGGGGTCGGCGCCGGGCAGTTCGCAGGCGAGCGGGCGGCCGTGCTGGGCCCAGGACTGCATGCCGCCGGCGACGTTGGTGGCGTCCCAGCCGTTGGCGTTGAGGTAGGCGGTGGCACGAGCCGAGCGCCCACCAGCACGGCAGACGACGAAGAGCGAGGAGTCGGCGGGCAGCTCGTCCAGCCGGCCGGCAATCTCACCCAAGGGAATGTGCACGGCGTCGGGCGCGTGCCCGGCAGCCCACTCGTCGTCCTCGCGAACGTCGAGCAGGACGCTGTTGGCGGGGAGCTGGTCGGCCAGTTCGGGCACGGACACGGTGGGCACGGTCTGCGGGTTCACACCGTTGATGCTGCCACGTCCAGCGGTATCGACAAGATGAAGGTCCACAGGTCGCCGAAGTTGTCCACAGGCCGTCAGCGGTGGTGGCGGCCGTCGACTGGGCGTGGTGGGGCTCTGCCCGTCATGGATGACATCGACGACCGACGCCAACCGCGGCCACCCATGGCGCCACGCAGAGTGCTGTGACAATAGCGGCGCCAGCATCGTGCAACGTGACAGCCGCAGACTGTAGCTTCGCGCCGGACGTCCAGGTGTCATCGATCAACAGTACGTTCTGGCGACTGATTCGATCGCGAAATTGTTCGGCACGATGAATCGGTCAGATCGCACGGTTCGCTCGCGCTGGTTAGCAAAGCCTGGCCCGATGCCAAGCAGTATACGATTTTCGCCATCATTGTTGCGACTTACCTGCCGGGCGATTTCTGCGACGGGATGCGTTGGGCCAGGTCAACTCAGCGAAGGTACGAAAGTGACGACCGACCACGGGGCGCCGGACTCCTCGCACGGTATGCGCTGACTGGTGGATGCTCACTTGGCCTTGTCGTCCACCGACATAAGTTCAATATGAGCACATTATCGGCGAGCTATTCTCTCGTCGTTGTGCACAATCTTTCTATTAACTCGACAGCCTGCCCAGGGCTGTCGGCGACGAAGACTCCGGGCTGCCCTCGAAGTTTCGAGCCACAGTTCGTTCCCCGCACTACCGAGTCCATCAACACAACGGGGCGTCCGTGTGCAACCGCAAGCCGTGCCTGAATTCGCGCTCCACTCTGCTCGCCGGCCTCGACAATAATAGTCGCTCTACCGTATGCGCGGCAGGATAATACCTGTTGATTTCCCGTTCCTATGACGGCGACCGTGCGGCCACCTGATTCGAGAGCTGACAGGTGAGCAGCGGTATCTATCCCCGCCGCTAACCCTGATATAACAGCTATGCCTGACCTTGTCAGGTCTCGCGATATTTCTCGGGCATTCGCCAGCCGTCGTTCTGAAGACGAGCGTGATCCGACAACGGATACCCCCACTTCGCCGGATTGCATCGTGCCCTTGGCGAAAAGAACCGGAGGAAACTGATGGACTTCCAGGAGTTGCTTCGGATAATCAGGGTCCATGAAGGTCAAGAACTGAAATCGGCCGCTCGCCATGATTCAATTTCGGCGACGATGTCAGTTGTCACCGTGGCCAGGCTCTGGTCAGCCACGAAGAGGTCCGCCGACTGACGCCCCTCCCACACGGCACGCGCACTGCGAGCGTCGGCCACTTCGGCCGCGATCTCCGGCCACGTCAGGCCGCCGGGGCGCGCACGAAGCAGCGCAACGAGAGCCGCTCTCTCGAGGTCATCCCAGGCATGCATGGCAGACAGGTTAGAGCCATGGGGGGCATCATGGGCTCCATTACCTGCCGCAGCCGCTTGTGTCGTGTGTCCGTACATACTCGCCTCAACTTCTGTCGACAGGCGTTCGCTGCCGATAGCCATGCGCGAAGTCGAACGTCTGTTCGAACATGATATCCGCGCGGCCCGACATCCGCAGGTCAGCGGTGGTGGCGGCCGTCGACCGGGCTCGGTGGGGCTGCTGGGCCGAATCTGGCCACGTCGCGATCCTTGATGAACCCCAACGGATCGGGCGCGTGCAGGCGCAGCAGGATTCGGCTGACGTCCGGTGGTAGCCGGTCCTGGGTGCACAGGCTGACCAGGAACACCGTGGCGAACGCCGCCGGCACCGTGATCAGCGCCGGCTGCACCACCGGCCACGGGGCCCACGCACCGGTGTACTCACTGATGATGTTCAGTACCAACGCCGTCAACACCAGGCCGCCGCCGACGACCATGCCGGCCGCCGCTCCCACCCAGGTCAGTCGGCGCCACCAGATTCCGATGACCAGTACCGGGCAGAACGTGGACGCCGCCAGTGCGAACGACAGACCGACCGACAGCGAGATGTCCGCCTCCGGCAGCAGCAACGCAAGCGTCAACGGCACGAGCGCCGCGATCACGGTGGCCCAGCGGAAGTCCCGCACCCGGCCGCGGAACACCTCGGTGGACACCACGCCTGCGATGCTCACCAACAGGCCAGACGACGTGGACAGGAACGCCGCGAACGCGCCGGCCACGATGACCGCGCCCAGGATCTCGCCTGGCATGCCGCCCACCAGTTTGCCGGGCAGCAACAGGATCGCGGCATCGGTCTGGCCGGTGACCAGCAGTTCCGGCGTGTACAACCGGGACAGCGCGCCCAGCATGGTGGGGAACAGGTAGAACAGGCCCAACAGCAGCAGAACGTGCAACGTGGTCCGCCGGGCTGCCCGGCCGTTCGGGTTGGTGTAGAAGCGAACCAGCACGTGCGGTAGGCCCATCGTGCCGAGGAACAGCGCCACGATCAGGGAATACGTGCTGAACAGCGCCGAGACACCACCGGACTGCGGGCGCAGCCACGCCGCGTTGGTGTCCGGGGAGTCGGACGGCGTCGGTGTCGGCGAGCCGGCCGGGAAGACCAGGGTCGCGTGCGCGCCGATCTTGTACGGGATGCCGGGGTTCATCAGCAGCGGACCATTGTTCTGGAAGCCGTTGACCAGTCCGTATGCCTGCACCCGAACCGGAGCGGCTTCATGGACCTCCACCGCTGCCGGGATGGCCACGGACGTGGTGTGCGCGAACACGGGTGGCGAGTCGGCGGACAGCGACGCCGCCACCGGATGGCCGCCTACGAAGACGACGATCAGCACGAACGTCGGGAGTGCCAGCGCTACCAGCTTCACCCAGTACTGGAACGCCTGCACGATGGTGATCGAGCGCATGCCGCCACCGAAGGCGTTCACCGTGACCAGCAGCACCACGACCGCACTGCCCACCCAGGCCGGCACCGGCATGACCGTGGACAGCGTCAGGCCGGCGCCCTGCAACTGCGGCACCAGGTACAACACGCTGATGACCACCACGAACACCGTCGCGAGCCGGCGCAACGCCACCGAACCCAGTCGTGCCGCCACGAAGTCGGGCAGGGTGTACGCGCCGGAGCGGCGGAGCGGGGCCGCGACGAACAGCAGCAACGCGAGATATCCAGCCGTGAAACCGACCGCGTACCACAGCGAGTCGACACCGTCCTTCAGGATCAGGCCGGCGATGCCCAGGAACGACGCGGCGGACAGGTACTCGCCGGAGATCGCGGCCGCGTTGCGGCGGGAGCGCACGATCCGGCGGGCTACCAGGAAGTCCGGGGTGGTGTTGGCCAGCCGGGAGGAGTGGAAGCCCAGGTAGAACGTGACGGCACCGATCACACCGATGCCGACGATGGCGCTGGGGTTCAGTTCCACGGCCTACGCACCTGGGCGGGATGGTTGGGGACAAGCACTGCGGGGTTGGGGCACGGCGGCGGCCTTCAGCTCTCCACCATGTTCACGAAGTCCTTCTCGTGCCGCTCGGCCAGCCGGTTGTACAACAGGCCGATCGCGAACAGTACGGGGAAGGGTAGGACCCCCAGGATGAGCCACGGCAACCGGACGCCGAACACGGACGACTCGCCGAACCGGGGCGAGAGGTAGAACGCCAGGGGCAGGCTGCCGAAGACGACCGTGGTGAGCAGGGCCAGCCACAACGCCATCTTCAGTTGCGCGCGCACCAGGTTCCGTACCAGCGCCTCGCCGACGCTGGTCTGTTCCTCCAGCTCGGTGATCACCCGTACGACCGTGACCGGGTTGCGGGAGTCGTTGAGCACCACACGCTTGCGGCGCGGTTTGCGGGCGGCCGTCGCCGGCCGCTGTGCATCGTCCGCAGGCGGGCCGTCCGGCCCGTCGGCGTGCTTGCTCATCAGCCCCAGCCGTTCTTGGGGGCACGAACCAGCCGGTCCTTGAGCTGGCGGGTGTGGCGGCGGCTGACGGGGAGTTCCTTCTCGTTGTCGCCGATGACCACCGTGTAGCCGGACGCGCCCATCTTCAGCTCGGTGATCAGCGACAACGCGACCAGGAACGACCGGTGGATGCGGACGAAACCGGCCTCGCCCCAGCGTTCCTCCAACTGGGCCAACGGAATGCGCACCAGGTGCGAACCGTCGGACGTGTGCAGGCGGGCGTAGTCGCCCTGCGCCTCCACCCAGCGGACGGCGGCGCGCGGCACCAGCTTCGTCGTGCCGGCCAGCTCGACCGGGATCACCTCGTCGTCGGTCGGCTCCGGCGCCACCGCCGTGCCGCCGGGCGTCGCGGCGGGGGCGCGCTTGGCCAGCACCCGTTCCACCGCCTTGTCCAGGCGCTCCTGCTTCAGCGGTTTCAGCACGTAGTCCACCGCGCCGAGGTCGAACGCGGTGACCGCCTCGTCACCGATGCCGGTGACGAACACCAGGGCGGGCGGCGGTCTCAGCGCGGCGAGCACCCTCGCCAGCTCCACACCGGACAGTCCTGGCATGTTGATGTCGATGAAGACCGCGTCGACGGGCGGCAGCTTGGCGCGCTTGCGCATGACGACCTCCGGGTCGCCACCGCCGACCACGCCGAGGGCCTCTGCCGCGTCACCAGCCGAAAGTGCCCGCCGGACGTACTGGTTGTGCTCCAGCATGTAGGCCAACTCGTTCAAGCCGTGCGGCTCGTCGTCAACGGCCAGCACGACGAGACCTGGGGTGCCGTCACGAGTACTCACTGTGACGCGAATCCTGCCCACCTGGGGGCGGCATTGTCCACTGCCAATCGGCCCCCGAGCGGGTGAGGCTTTGTCGTTCGCATGCTCAACTTACTTTCGTCGCAGGTGAGATCGGTTCCGGCCGCACACCACAGTGGATCAGAGACCGAAACGTGACCACGTGGCGCGCTGCTCCAGCAGGTCCAGCAGGTGGTCCGCCAGCGAGGCCGACGACACCGCTGCCAGCGGCGCACCGGTCAGCCGTGCCGCGCCGATGCCCAGCCGCGCCAACACCGGCCGGCGCGGTTCGACCGAAACGACGTGTGCGTCCGGGTAGCGCTTACCGATCACGCCGCGCAACGTGCCGAGACCGTCGATCAGGCCCAGCTCGACGGCTTTCGGACCGGTCCAGACCTCGCCGGAGAACAGGTCGACCGCGTCGCCGGCCAGCTTGTCGCCGCGCCGCTCACGTACCCACGCCACGAACTGCTCGTGCAGCTCCCCCTGTAGGTCGGCCAGCCAGGCGACGTCCTCGTCGCGCTCGGGACGGAACGGGTCCAGCCGCATCTTGTGGGTGCCGGCCGTGTGCACGCGCCGCTCGACGCCGAAGCGTTCCAACAGGCCCGCCATGCCGAAACCCGCTGACACGACACCGATCGAGCCGACGATCGAGGTGGCGTGCGCGTAGATCTCGTCGGCGGCGCAGGCCAGCCAGTAGCCACCGGACGCGGCCACGTCCTCGCAGAAGCCGAGCACCGGCACGCGCCGTTCCGCGGCCAGGCCACGAATACGCTCGGCGACCATCGCCGACTGGGTGGCCGCGCCACCGGGCGAGTTCACCGCGAGCGCGACGGCGACCAGCCGGTCATGGCGAAACGCCCTGGTCAGCGCGGATTCCACCGCACCGAGATTGATCGAGCCCCGGCCGAGCGGGGACGCCCCTGGGGAGATCACCCCATGCAGCTTCACGACGGCGACCACCGGCCGCCGGTCCATCCGGTCACCCACTACCGGGAGCTTCGTCATCCACGTCGTGTCGCTCGCGTTCATGCCCACGAGCCTACGGCTGTGCCGTCAGGAGACGACGTTGATCCGGTTCACACCCGAGTCGTCCAGGTAGTTGGGCGCGGAGTGCCGACCGTGGTCGGTCTCCTCCATGTCGTCGGTGTCGGTGTAGCCGGGCATCGCGGGCCGGACGTTCGGGCTGAACTTGGGCACCCGCAGGATCACCTTCATGCCGGCGCCCGGCGCGGTCTCCACCATCAGCGCGTACTCCTCGCCGTACACCGAACGCATGCGCTGGTTGATGTTGCCGATGCCGACGTGCGCGCCGCTGCGGTGCGCGTCCCTCAGGTCGGCCAGCCGGTCGGCGTCCATGCCGACGCCGTCGTCCTCGACGCTGATCAGCGCCTCGGTGCCGTTGTCCTGTGCGACGACGGTCACCGTTCCGCCGCCGGGTTTCTTGGCCAGCCCGTGCCGAACCGCGTTCTCCACGAGAGGTTGCAGCACCAGGAACGGCACCGTCACCGACAGCACCTCGGGCGCGATCTTGAGGCGGACGTGCAGGCGTTGCGCGTAGCGGGCGCTCTCCAGCGTGAGGTAGCGGTCGATGTTGCGCAGTTCCTCGGCCAGCGTGGTGTACATGCCGGAGGTGCGGAACGAGTAGCGCGTGAAGTCCGCGAAGTCCTGCAGCAGTTCCCGCGCCTCTTCGGGGTCGGTGCGGATCAGCGCGGAGATCGTGTTCAGCGCGTTGTAGACGAAGTGCGGCGAAATCTGCGCGCGCAGGGCCTTGATCTCGGCCTGCTGCAACTGGTTCTGGGAC
>DATBDL010000182.1:0-23872 GCA_036269975.1 Pseudonocardiaceae bacterium
CGACTACCGGGGCGACCCGACGGCCGCGCTGCTGGAGGTGTTGGACCCGGCGCAGAACCACACGTTCCGCGACCACTACCTCGACGTCGACCTCGACCTGTCCGATGTGGTGTTCCTGGCCACGGCGAACGTGCTCGACTCGATCCCCGGCCCGCTGATCGACCGGATGGAACTGGTCGCACTGGACGGCTACACCGAGGACGAGAAGGTCACCATCGCCGCCGACCACCTGCTGCCGAGGCAACTGGAGCGAGCCGGACTGTCCACACAGGACGTAACGCTCACCGAGGCGGCACTGCGGCTGCTGGCCGCCGAGTACACCAGGGAAGCCGGCGTCCGGGACCTGGAACGGTCGATCGCGCGGGTACTCCGCAAGGTCGCGACCGGTCTGGCACTGAACGAGGTGCAGGTGCCGTTGACCGTGGACGCGGGTGACCTGCGCACGTACCTGGGCCGGCCACGGCACACGCCGGAGTCGGCGGAACGCACGGCGCTGCCCGGCGTGGCGACCGGCCTTGCGGTGACCGGTGCTGGTGGTGACGTGTTGTTCGTGGAGGCGTCGCTGGCGGATCCGGAGACCGGCGCTACCGGCCTTACTCTGACCGGTCAGTTGGGCGACGTGATGAAGGAGTCGGCGCAGATCGCGCTGTCCTATCTGCGGTCGCACGGGGTCGAGTTGGAGTTGCCGGTCGGTGATCTGGCTGAGCGTGGCATCCACGTGCACGTGCCCGCTGGTGCCGTGCCCAAGGACGGGCCCAGTGCTGGTGTCACGATGACGACGGCGTTGGCTTCGCTGCTGTCGGGCCGGCCTGTTCGGGCGGATGTGGCGATGACCGGTGAGGTGTCGTTGACCGGGCGGGTGCTGCCGATCGGTGGTGTCAAGCAGAAGTTGTTGGCGGCACATCGGGCCGGGATCACTACGGTGTTGGTGCCGCGGCGGAACGAGCCGGATCTGGATGACGTGCCGGCTGAGGTGCTGGCGCAGTTGACGGTGCATCCGGTGGCCGACGTGCGGGAAGTCCTGCGCCTGGCACTGGAGCCGGCCAGCACGGCGGCTGACATCGCGGCGTGATCGTTCGTGGGTCGCTCACTCTGGTGGGTGACCCACGACGAAAGCCCTCTGCCGTTCGGCAGAGGGCTTGTCACAACCGGAACAGCTCGGTCGGCGACTTGGTTCGGTCAGCGACCTGGCTCGGTCGGCGACCTGGTTCGGTCGGCGACCTGGCTCGGTCAGCGACCGCCGACCTGCTCGGCCGTTGCCGCGAGCGCCGCCATGCTGGCCTGGTAGTCGGCATGACCCAGCTCACCCGTCAACAGCCTGGCCGTCAGCACTCGTTCGGCTTCCTCGCTGCTGGGGATCGCCTCCTCCGTCGCATCGGTCACCGCTGCTGCCCCGGCTCGCGGCATCAGCACCGTCCTTACGACCTCCGCCCGACGATACTTGCCGCGTCGGGTGACGACCTTGTCGACCAAGAGCATCACCGCGACCCCCACGAACACGGTCAACAGTCCCATTCCCGATCACCTCCGGTCGCTGGCGCACCTGACCTCATGCTCTGTCCGAGGTTCCACTGGGAACAACACATCCGGCAGAGCCTGAAGTCCTCATATCCTGGGACTGACCGTGTGAGTTCGGCCGCAAGTTCCGCATCAGTCCGCCTGTGCCTTCTGGCGGGCCAGATGCGCCCAGTCGTGCAGGAAGATCTGCTGGAAGTACCCGGCCGCTGTCGGATCGTGGATGATCACGCCCGCGTCGCGGTTGTGCAGCGTGCCGTCGGTGGACCAGTTCTGGCTGCTCACCAGCACTGCGGCACCGTCGACGACTACTCCCTTGTTGTGCACGTTGTTCTGGAGCTTGACGTGGTGCACGACGTCCAGACCTGCCGCCTGGAGTTGCTCCAGGTAGCCCGAGGTCTCGAACTCGCTCATGATGATCCGCACGTCCACCCCGGCGTTCTGCCGGTCGACCACCGCACGCACGAGGTCGACGAAGGGCTGCGCCGTCGCGTCGGTCTGCTTGGGCAACTCGATGTACTGGAACTGCATGTACAGGGTCTTCGTCGCGGACGCGATGAGCGCTTTGACCGCATCGACGTAGATGCCGGGATCGGGGGTCAGCAGCGGGACGATCGTCATCGTGCCGGTCACCGTATCGGCGGGGAAGAACTGGTTGAACACGGGCGTCTGGGTGCTGCCCAGCGGCGCCGGCGTGAGTGGGGGTCCTGCTGGCGGCGTTGTCGCGTTGTGCGCGTCGGCCACTGTGCGGTCGTTGCGTAAGTATGCCTCGAAGAGCTGTGCGACCCGCGGCGAGTCGATCACCACGTGCCAGTCGCGGTCGCGGTGCCTTGCCTCGGTGGCGTCGTCGGTGTTGTCGAACGGGTTGATGTCCGGTTGGTTGGAGTTGTTCCAGTTGCCGCTCGACAGCCAGACCGACGAACCGTCCCGCACAGCGACCTTGATGTGATACGCGGTCGGGTAGATCCACGCCGTCGCGAGCTTGTCCGTCCTGGTAAGCGCCCACGCCTGGGTCATGCCGTCGCCGAGTGCCTTGGCGAGGTCCGTTACGGTGTCCTCGTCGGTCTGGTCGGCGGTCGGGTTCTTCGGCGGGTGGTCCAGTACGAGCTCGAACCGTTTGCCCGCAAGGGAATCCGTCACCGCGGCGAGCACGTGCGCGGACGTGAAGTCGTACAGGCCGACGGTCAACGACATCGTGGTCCCGGCCAGGAACGCCTTGAGCACGCTCCATCCGGCGTCCGGGCTCGCGCTGAGCTGGATCGTCGCCTGCACCGCGATCGGAGCAAGTGTCAGTCCGAGCGGGCCGCTGTAGGGGAGTGCCGGCTTGGCGACCGCCACCGCTAGCCGCGTGTGTGCCGATGCGGCCGCCGCCGGTCGTTCGCCGGCCAGGGTGCGCTCGGCCGGGAAGTGCGGCACCGATCCGGTGTTGGGCGCCAGGCGCAACTCGGCCGCGTAGGACCGCGGGTCCTCGATCTCCAGCCGCTTGCGGTCCGATGCCTGCCGCACGTCGACCGGCACGCCGCCGACCTCGGCCGGCAGGGCGTCGCCCGGTGGCTGCGCCGCCTTCCGTTGCACGGTCACGACGATGGCCCGTTCGCCGGTCAGCCAGTCGTTGGTGACCTGGTAGCCCGGCCGGATCGAGAGCACGCCGGGTTTGTCGAACTCGGGCAGGTGCTGGTCGATCAGGGCAGCTAACGCAGCGTCATCGGGCGTCATCGGCGTCTCCTCGTTCGGGGACCTGGCCGCTGCCGTCGTTGTCGCAGGAATGCTGCTGTCAGTTACATCGTTCTCGGGCCTGTAACCTGATTGGCCTAGTTTGGCTGGCTGGGTCAGCGGGCAATGCGGTGCTTCACGCCGACCGGGAAGTACGCTGGGTCACCGACCGGGTCGAGTACGCGCCGCCGGTCGTCCTGGGGTAATCGAGCCAGAGTACGATGCTGCCAAACCATCCCGAAAGGAATGCGGTGGACACGCGGGTCGAGACGCTCCAGTTCCAGGCCGAAGCACGCCAACTCCTGCAGTTGATGGTGCATTCTATCTATTCGAAAAAGGATACGTTTCTACGAGAGCTGATCTCCAACGCCTCCGACGCGCTGGACAAGCTCCGCCTCGAAGGCTTCCGGGACAAGGAACTCGAGACCGACACGTCCGATCTCCACATCGACATCGAGATCGACAAGGAGAATCGTCTCCTCACGGTGCGGGACAACGGCATCGGAATGTCTCGGGACGAGGTCGTGAATCTCATCGGCACGATCGCGAAATCCGGCACCGCCGAGCTGCTGGACAAACTGAAGAAAGCCAACGAATCCGCGACCGGCGATCTGATCGGCCAGTTCGGTGTCGGTTTCTACGCCACTTTCATGGTGGCCGACCGCGTGACGCTGGTGACCCGCCGCGCCGGCGAGGACGACGGCACCCGCTGGGAATCCGACGGCCAGGGCAGCTACACCATCGAGTCGACCGACGATGCGCCGCAGGGCACGTCGGTCACGCTGCACCTCAAGCCGGCCGACGAGGACGACCAACTCTTCGACTACACGTCGGAATGGAAAGTCCGCGAGATCGTCAAGCGGTACTCCGACTTCATCTCGTGGCCGATCAGAACGGCAACCGAACGCACCGACGGCGACGGCAACGCCACCAGCGAGATCGAGACGATCAACTCGATGAAGGCGCTGTGGACGCGCTCCAAGGACGACGTCGACCCGGACGAGTACCGGACCTTCTATCGCCACCTGAGCCACGACTGGGAAGACCCGCTGGAAACGATCCACCTGCGGGCCGAGGGCACGTTCGAGTACCGCGCGCTGCTGTTCATTCCGGCGCGGGCGCCGTTCGACCTGTTCATGCGGGACCACAAACGCGGGATTCAGCTCTATGTCAAGCGCGTCTTCATCATGGACGACTGCGAAGCGCTGATCCCCGACTATCTGCGGTTCGTCCGTGGTGTCGTGGACGCGGAGGACCTGTCGCTCAACGTGTCGCGCGAGATCCTCCAGCAGGACCGGCACATCCAGCTCATGCGGCGCCGGCTGGTGAAGAAGGTGCTGACCACGATCAAGGACATGCAGGCCGGCAACCCGGAGAACTACGAGCGGTTCTGGACCACGTTCGGCCGGGTGGTCAAGGAGGGCCTGCTGGGCGACGTGGACAACCGGGAGACACTCCTGGAGATCGCGTCGTTCCCGTCGACCCACGACGAGCAGCGGCAGACGACGCTGCGGCAGTACGTCGAGCGGATGAAGGACGGCCAGACCCAGATCTACTACCTGACCGGCGAGTCGCGGGCGGTGATCGACAACTCACCGCACATGGAGGCGTTCCGGGCCAAGGGCTTCGAGGTGCTGCTGCTGACCGACCCAGTCGACGAGATGTGGGTGGAGTCGGTCACCGAGTTCGACGGCAGGCAGTTGCAGTCGGTCACCAAGGGTGAGGTCGACCTCGACACGGATGACGAGCGCAAGGCCAACGAGGACGAGCGCGAGCAGCGGGCCAAGGACTTCGCCGGCCTGCTGACCTGGCTGACGACGACGCTGACCGACGACCTCAAGGAGGTCCGGCTGTCCACGCGCCTGACGACGTCACCGGCGTGCATCGTCACCGACGCGCAGGACATGTCGCCGACGCTGGAGCGGATGTATCGGGCGATGGGCCAGGACATGCCGACGGTCAAGCGCATCCTGGAGCTGAACCCGACCCACCCGCTGGTGACCGCACTGCGGCAGGCGCACGACGAGCACGCGGACGATCCGGACCTGCCGGAGACCGCGCACCTGCTGCACGGGATGGCGCTGTTGGCCGAAGGCGGCGAGCTGCCCGACCCGCCGCGTTTCCTTCGGGTGCTCGCGGATCGGTTGGCCAAGGCCCTCTGACCTATTCCGGCACATTTCCCGGCAATCGTCGTCGCCGAAAACCGGGCCGGAAATCCTTATGCTTGGCGGCCATCGGATACCACCAAGCGGCGGGAGCAGCCGTGGCCGAAACCATCCTCGTTCCTTTCCGTGGCGAAGGCGCCGGCGTCGACGCGCTGAGTTGGGGCCAATGGGAGATCTGGCGCTCCATGACGGCGGTCGACGCCTCGCTGACATTGGCCGCGAGTTTCCCGGCGGCACCCGGCACCACGGTGGCGGGCGCCGCCGGCCAACTCGCGGCGATCATGGGCCGGCACCAGTCGCTGCGCACCACGATCGTGCTGGACGCCGACGGCACCCCCCGCCAGCACGTCGCGACTTCGGGGCAGGCGCCACTGCAAGTCGTGGACGTGACCAGCGAAGATGCGGTGCAGGCCGAGGCGGCCCTGCTGCTGGAACACTACGAGCGCACGATCTTCGACTACCCGAACGAGTGGCCGGTGCGCATGGCGGTCGTGCTGCGTGACGGCGTGCCGGCGCAGGTCGTCGCGGCGTACAGCCACATCGCCTCGGACGTGCACGGCCTGGACGCACTGGTGGCGGACGTGATCGCGCACGAGACCGGCAGTGATCCGCTCCAGATCGGTACGCAGCCCCTGGACCAGGTGAAACAGCAGCGGATGCCGGCCGCGCAGCGGCAGAACGACGCGGCCCTGCGGCACGCCGAGAAGGTGCTGCGCGCGATCCCCGGCCGGCGGTTCGGCGAGTCGACCGATCGGCGGGAACCGCGCTGGTGGCAGATCGGCTACCACTCGCCGGCGTCGTTCCCCGCGGTGCACGCCATCGCGGCCCGCAACAACGTGCGGACGACGCCCGTCCTGCTGGCCGGTTTCGCGGTGGCGCTGTGCCGGCTGACCAGCACCGATGTCGCGGCGACGCGCCTGATGGTCAGCAACCGGTTCCGGCCCGGCTTCGCCTCGTCGGTGAGCCCGCTGACCCAGTCGAGGGCGGCCGCGATCGAGGTGGCGGACAGCACGTTCGACGAGGTGGTGGCCAGGTCGTGGCGGGCGTTGACGCTGGCCGGCCGGCACTCGTACTTCGATCCGCACCAGATGTCGGACCTGGTGGCGCGGGTCGGTGAGGACCGTGGCGAGGACTTGCGGGTGGACGTCGTCTTCAACGACCGGCGCAGAGCCCACCTGGCAGCGACACCGGACCACATGCCGAGCAGAGCCGAGTTGGCGGCCGCGCGGCAGCACAGCGTGGTGCGCTGGGAACGGCCGCTGGACAACTACGACCACACGGTCTTCTTCCACGTCAATGACGTTCCCGACGCATTCGACTACCAGATGTGCGCGGACACGCACCGCGTCTCGCCGGCTGACATGGAATCGATGGTGCGCTGCGTCGAGGACGTCTTGATAACGGCGGCTTTCGAAAACGGTTGCGCAACGAAGCGCAAATTCTGACAGCCGTTTACCGCAATTCCACGCAAGTCCTCGGGGTGTCCCCGAAGCGCGGAGCACGACGGAACGGCAGACTACCCGGCGTGAGCGAAGCGAACGAGGAAGCGCAGGCAGCCACCCAGCCGAGCCACGCGGGAGGTGGCGGCGGGCTGGCCGCCCTGTCACTGGGCGCGCTGGGGATCGTGTTCGGCGACATCGGCACCAGCCCGCTCTACGCGCTGCAGACGGTGTTCTCGATCGACAACGGGGCCGTCCGGCCGATCGCGCAGGACGTCTACGGCGTGCTCTCGCTGGTCTTCTGGTCCGTGCTCCTGATCGTGTCGGTCAAGTACGTAATGTTCGTCATGCGCGCCGGCAACGACGGCGAGGGCGGCATCATGGCGCTGGCAGCGCTGATCCGCCGACTGGTCACCGGGCGGGCAAAGCTGGTGTCGGCCGCCGTGCTGCTGGGCGTGATCGGCGCGTCCCTGTTCTTCGGCGACAGTGTCATCACGCCGGCCATCTCGGTGCTGTCGGCAGTCGAGGGCATCGTGGTCTTCTCGCCAGGCGTGCACAGCGCGGTGCTGCCGATCGGCGTGGCAATCCTGGTCGTGCTGTTCGTGGTGCAGCGATTCGGGACCCACCGGGTGGGACGGCTGTTCGGACCGGTCATGCTGCTGTGGTTCGTGACGCTGGACGCGCTGGGCCTGCCGCAGATTATCGGCCACCCAGGCGTGCTGCGCAGCCTGTCGCCGACCTACGCCTTCGCGTTCGTGCTCGACCGGCCGGTCGTCGCGTTCGTAGCGATGGGTGCCGTAGTGCTGGCGATCACCGGCGCCGAGGCGCTGTACGCCGACATGGGCCACTTCGGCCGGCCGCCGATCAGCCGGGCGTGGTTCTTCGTGGTGTTCCCGGCGTTGACGCTGAGCTACCTGGGCCAGGGCGCGCTGATCCTGCACCGGCCCGCGGCGGTGTCCAACCCGTTCTTCCTGCTGGCGCCGAGCTGGGCAGAGATCCCGCTGGTCGTGCTTGCGACGGTGGCGACGGTCATCGCGTCACAGTCGGTCATCTCAGGTGCGTTCTCGATGGCAAGGCAGGCGATGCAGTTGGGTTTCCTGCCGCACCTCACCGTGCGGCACACGTCGTCAAGGGAGAGCGGGCAGATCTACCTGCCGGGCATCAACTGGCTGCTGCTGGGCGGGGTGCTGATCCTGACGGTCACGTTCGGCTCGTCGGCGGCGCTGGCGACGGCGTACGGACTCGCGGTCACCGGAACGCTACTGCTCACCACGACGCTGTTTCTGGTGCTGGCCGGTTCGGCATGGCACTGGCACCCGTGGCGACTGGTGGCGGTAGGCGTCGTGTTCGGCGGGCTGGAACTGTTCTTCCTGGCAGGAAACCTGACGAAGGTCGTACACGGCGGTTGGCTGCCGCTGTTGCTGGGTGTACTGGCGGTCACGGTGATGCTGACATGGCAACGCGGCCGGCGAGTGATCACCACGAGGCGCACGAACCTCGAAGGACCACTGACCGAGTTCGTGGACGAGATACACCACCGCCCGACGACCAGAGTCCCAGGCACGGCCGTGTTCCCGCACCCGACCAGCCAGACCGTGCCACTTGCGTTGCGCGCCAACGCAGAGTTCAACGGTGTAGTACACCAGCACGTGGTGATCGTGTCGGTGGTAGCGGAGAACGTGCCACACGTCCCACGCACCGAGCGCCTGGCGGTCGACTCGCTGGACTACTCCAACGACGGAATAGTGCACGTCTCAGCCCGCTTCGGCTTCAAGGACGACCAGGACATACCCGCTGTACTGAGGGATGCGTTCATGCTGACGAGCGAGCTGGAGTTCGACGAGGACACGGCGTTCTACTTCCTGTCCCGCATCAGCATCGAACGCGGTCCAGAGGCAGGAATGCCAGGATGGCAGAAGCGCCTGTTCATCGGCCTGTCCCACAACGCGGCAAGCCCGGCAACATACTTCAAACTCCCGGTGGACAGAACAGTAGTGATGGGCACGCTAGTGGAGCTCTAAGTCATATGTCCACAGTGGACCAGACGGCAGAAGACGTGAGAGGGCAAGCAAAACCCAGCCCCCGCACGCAACGTGAGAGGGCCCGCCGAACCCAGGCCCCGCACGGGGCAGAGCAACCCGACTGCGGCCGGGGTACCTGATGGCGGGGTCTTCCAACAGCCGGTTGAGGGTGACCTGTCTGCACGTCCCGATCTCGGTATTGTCGCAACGGTTGGCGGTAGCGCGTCAAGGGCGCTGCGCGTCGGCTTCGCCGATGGCCTTCGGCCACCCTTTGACCCGCTACCGCCAACCGCACGGAAGCTGGGGATCGGGAAGAGCGGGAAAGACTGGCCAAGCAGGGCTGACTGCATGATCGGGATAACCACGGGGGTTTGGGTTTCGATCCGTTGGTGTGGCGGGTCGGGTTCGGCAGGCCCTCTCACGTTGCGTGCGGGGCGGGTTGCGCAGGCCCTCTCACGTTGCTTGTTGGCCGGGCTGGGTTGCGCTGGTCCCCTTGCGTTGAGGGGTGGTTTCTGCGCTCGGTGAGCATCTGGCTCGCTTGCGGTCGCGATGCCGCTCGACGTCATATTGTCGTCGGCATGACGGAACATGTGGTCGTGATCGGCGCTGGTGTCTATGGCGCGGCTGTCAGTGCTTCGCTGGCTCGGCGTGGTGCCCGCGTTACGGTCGTGGACGCTGGTGCGCCGGCCGGTGGCACCTCCGGCGCTACGTTCTCGTGGACCAACTCCTGCGGCAAGGAGCCTCGGCACTACCACGATCTCAGTGTCGCGAGCATGGCCGCCCATCGGAAACTGGCCGCCGAGTTCCCGCTCGGCGACTGGTACCACGAGGGCGGCAACCTGGAGTGGGCCGACGACGACGGTGGCCGCGACGCCCTGCGCGCGAAGGTCGCGGGCGTCCTCGACTACGGCTATGAGGCGCAATGGCTGACCAAAGCCGACGTGCTGCGGCTCGAGCCGGACATGGACCCGGCCGCGCTGCCTGCGGACGACATCGCCTACTTTCCGCGTGAGGGCTGGATCGAGCCGACCCGCATGATCGCCCACCTGCTTGCCACCACCGGTCCCGAATTGGTCCGCGACGACGCCGTCGTCGGGCTCGAGGTCACAGACGGTCTGGTGCGCGCGGTCCGCCTCGCCTCGGGTCGGCGGTTGGCGACCGACGCCGTGGTGAACTGCGCTGGGCCACAAGCCGCTCAGATCGCCGAGTTCGCCGGCCTCACGTTGCCGATGCGCAACCGGCGCGGTGTGCTCCTCTACACGTCACCGGTCGCGGTGTCGGTGTCGCGCGTCGTCCACGCGCCGCGCGTCCACCTGCGGCCGGACGGCGGCGGGCGGCTTCTGCTGCACAGCGAGGACAGCGACAGCGCTGCCGGCGCGTCAGGTGCCGATCAGTCGGCGGTCGACTTGGTGCTGGCTGCTGGTTGCGCGCTGTATCCGGGAATGGGCGCCGGGACGGTGGAAAGCGTCCGGGTGGGTGAACGGCCGATCCCCGGTGACGGCCTGCCGGTGCTCGGTCGGGTGCTCGCGCTGCCGAACTTCCACTTCGCCGTGTCGCACAGTGGCGCGACGCTGTCCGTGCACGCCGGTGACCTGGTCGCGGCTGAGGCACTCGGTGAGGATCAGAACGACATCCTGGCGGCGTTTCGGTACGAACGGTTCTAGTCCGCGAAAAGGTCGCCGGCCAGGTACTTCAGGCCGGTGTCCACTGCGACGGTCACCACCGTGTGGCCCTCGCCCAGTTCGGTGGCCAGTTCGATCGCACCTACCGCGTTGAGTGCCGACGACGTGCCGGTGAACACGCCGGCCTCGCGGGCCAGCCGTGGCGCCATGCGGCGGGCTTCTGCTTCCTCGATTGCCCTTGCCTCGTCGTACGTGCCGGGCGTGAGCAGTGGCGGCACCGCTCCGGTCGCGGTTCCTTCCACTCGGTGCGGGCCACCTTGTCCCTTGGTCAACGCCGGCGACGACGCCGGTTCGAACGCGACTACGCGTGCTGGATGGCCGCCGGCGCGGATCGCGGTCGAGACGCCCACCAGCATCCCGCCGGTGCCCACCGCCGCGCAGAACACGTCCACCGTCGTGCCCGTGTCGGCTGTCTGGGCCACGATCTCTTGGCCCAGCACAGCATAGCCGTCCAGTGCGTCGTCGTTGTGGAACTGGTCGGTCCAGAACGCGCCGTCCCGTTCGACTATCCGGTCGACCTCGTCCCGCATCCTGTCGAACAGGTCCGGCGTGATCCGGCCACCGTCGCTCGGTACGACGGTCAGCTCCGCGCCGAACGCGCGCATCGTGCTGAGCTTCTCCGGTGAGAACGCGTCCGACGACACGATCGACAACGGGTAGCCCTTCACCGCGCAGACGAACGCCAGGGCCGAACCGGTGCTGCCGCCGGTGAACTCGACGACCCGCTGTCCCGGCCGCAGCGTGCCACGCCGTTCCGCGCCCTCGATCATCGCGAGCGCCATGCGGTCCTTGTAGCTGCCGGTCGGGTTGCCACCTTCGACCTTCACCAGGACCTGTGCCGCGCCGGGCGGCACTACGCCGTTCAGGCGGATCAGCGGGGTGCCGCCGATGGCGTGCAGGGGAGAGGCGAGTACGCGATCAGTGGTCACGCGTGCCCACGATAGCGGCTGTGTTTGGTGTCAGGCGCTGTGTCACGCATTGCGTACCGGGGGTGGGCGGCCCACCATCGCGGTCATGCCTCGTGTCTCCCGCGTCACTGCCGCCGCAATCCTCGCCGCCGGCCTGTTCGGCTCACTGACCGCCACCACCGCGTCGGCGGCCACATCACCCACCCCCGCGTGTACCGGCGTCATCCAGATCACCCAGTTGGCATTCGACTCGACCACCGTCGCCCGCGGCCAGATCGCGACCGCGCACCTCGTCGCGCGGAACTGCACCGCGCAGACCGTGACCGCATCGCTGATCTGGTCCGGCCGCTTCATCGGCTCCACACCGGGCGGAATTCCGCCGGGCTGCCCGGTGATCGACCCGATCGGCAAGCAGGTCACCTTCGCGCCGCACGGCAAGGACACCGACAGCCTCGGCTACCTGATCTTCCCCGGCTGCACCGCTACCGCCCTGACCACCACGACCACGTTCGACGGACCGGGCGGCACGGTACTGGCCACGGCGACCGCCGAGGTGACGATCACCGGGCCGTCGTCGGGAACCTAATGGTGGAAGGCGTGCGCCTTGTGGTGCGCCGGCACGGTCGTCGGCCTGGGCGTGGCCGCCAGATGCTCGATGTGCCGGCGGACGTCGGCCAGCAGCATCGACGCGAGGTCCATGCTCAGGCCGGGCCGCACCACGATGCGCATGATCGCCAGTTCGGTCAGGTCCGGCGGCAGGGTGTAGGCCGGGACCTGCCAGCCCTGCTGGCGCAGCCGGTCGGACAGGTCGAACACGGTGAAGTTCGTGACGTCGGGCCGCAGCGTGAAGCCGAACACCGGTAGCTCGCTGCCGTCCGACAGCAGTTCGATCTGGTCTATTGTGGACATCTCACTGGACAGATACAGCGCCACGTCCTGGCAGGTCTGTTGCAGGCGGCGGTAGCCCTCGAAGCCCAGTCGCAGGAAGTTGTAGTACTGGGCGGCGACCTGGGCGCCGGGACGGGAGAAGTTCAGCGAGAAGGTGGGCATGTCCCCGCCGAGCACGTTGCACCGGAACACCAGGTCCTCGGGCAGCGCTGTGGCGTCCCGCCAGATGATCCACCCGACCCCCGGATACACCAGGCCGTACTTGTGGCCGGACGCGTTGATCGACTGCACCCTCGGTAGCTGGAAGTCCCACACCAGCGCCGGCTGTATGAACGGCGCGACGAACCCGCCGGACGCCGCGTCGACGTGCACCGGGACGTCGACGTCCTGCTCGGCGGCCAGCTTGTCGAGGTCGGCGCAGATCTCGGCGATCGGGTCGTAGCGACCGTCCTCGGTCGAGCCGAGCACGGTGACGACGCCGATCGTGTTCTCGTCGCACATCGCGACGACGCGCTCGCCGTCCAGGCCCATGTGCTCGCGGGTCATCGGCACCAGGCGCGGCTCGACGTCCCAGTAGCGGCAGAATTTCAGCCAGCACACGTGCACGTTCGTGCCCATCACCAGATTGGGCCGTTCGATGGACAGCCCGGCGGCGCGGCGACGGGCCCGCCAGCGCCATTTCAACGCCATTCCGCCGAGCATGACGGCCTCGCTGGAACCGGTGGTGGAACAGCCGGTCGCTTCCGGGTCGACGGCATGCCAGAGGTGGGCGAGGATGTTGACGCAACGGCGTTCGATTTCCGCGGTCTGCGGATACTCGTCCTTGTCGATCATATTCTTGGCGAGGCAGTCCGCGATCAACTGGCCGGCCTGCGGTTCCATCCAGGTGGTGCAGAAAGTGGCCAGGTTCTGCCGTGCGTTGCCGTCCAGGATCAGTTCGTCGCGAATGATCGCGAGCGCGGTGTCCGGCGGCATGGGATTGTCTGGAATCCGGTGCTTCGGGACACCGGCGAAGCTGGCCGTGCTGGCGTACAACGGGTTGACGGTCAGCTCGTCGATGTGATGGGTGGCATGGGCATTGCGGTGTAACGGAGACATGGCTGTCGCCTGTGCTTCCTGGCGCGATGGGAAGTGGGTTTGAGCAGCGTCCAGGACGGTAGCAGGCGAATAGCGCAACGGTGTTCCGCCGATCGAGTTGGGAATGTTCGGCCGATCGGGTCCACTCCGGATTGACAAATCATGGACACGGCCACGAACGGCAAAGGTGCGCGAGGACCGTGGCCCGCGCGCACCTTTGCCGGTTCGACTAGCTGTTCCAGATCTGGAACTCGGATATCTGGGCCGCCGGCCAGCCGGTGTTCGCGGTGATGTTCACCCGGAAGAACCGTTGGGTGGTCGCCGGGAACGTGATGGTGACCGTGTTGTTGTTCGCGTTCGCGTCGAACGTGTGGTTGGCCGATCCGACGATCGTGGTGAAATTGCTGCCGTCGGTGCTGCCCAGCAGGGACAGCGTCTGGGTGCGCGAGCCCCACGCGGTGTTGGGCGGCAGTTGCAGGACGACCCTGCTGACGCTCTGCGCCGAGCCGAGGTCCACCTGTACCCACTGCGGGAACGCGTTGTTGGCGCTCTCCCAGTAGCTGGTCTGGTTGCCGTCCGTCACGTTGGCCGACACCAGGTTCTGCGTGTTGCTGGACTGGCTGGTCGCCTTGCCCAGCGCCATGTTCGTGTTGGTCGCGCCGGCGCCGGTGCCGGTCAGCGCGACCGTGGTCGGGCTGTTGCCGGCGTTGCTGCTGACGGTCAGCGTGCCGGTGCGAGTACCGGACGCGGTCGGGCGGAACGTCACGCTGACGGTGCAGTTCGCGCCGGCCGCGATCGACGACCCGCAGTTGCTGGTCTGGCTGAAGTCACCGGTGGCCGAGACACCGGAGACGGCCGCGGCCGCGGTGCCGGTGTTGGTGACGGTGACCAACTGCGCACCACTGCTGGTGTTGACGGCCTGACTGGCGAACGTCAGTGACGTCGGGCCGGCCGAGAGCGTCACGGTCGGCGTGTTGCCGCCGGTACCGCTCGGGAACACCTCGAAGTCCGACACCTGACCGGCCGGCCAGCCGGTGTTCGCGGTGATGTTCACCCGGACGAACCGTGCCGTCGCCGAGGGGACAGTGATGGTCACCGAGTTGTTGTTGGCGTTCGGGTCGAAGTTGTAGCCGGCGGAGCCGACGATCGTGGCGAAATTGCTGCCGTCGGTCGACCCCTGCACCGACAGCGTCTGGGTGCGCGCACCCCACGCCGTCGACGGCGGCAGCTTCAGGACCACCTTGCCGACGCTGAAGCTCTGGCCGAGGTCGACCTGCACCCACTGCGGGAACGCGCCGTTCGCGCTCTCCCAGTAGGTCGACGGGTCGGCGTCGGTCACGTCCGCCGGGACGAACGTGCCGTTGGTGGAACTGGCCGTCGCCGGCTGCCCTGCCGCGATGTTGGTGGTGCTGTCGATGCCGTTGCCGGACAGCGCGACCGTGGTCGGGTTGTTGTTGGCATTGCTGGTGATGGTCAGCGAACCGCTGCGCGCACCACCCACTGTCGGCTTGAACGAGACGGTCACCGCGCACGACCCGCCGACCGCCACGGCCGAGCAGTTGTTGGTCTGGCTGAAGTCACCGCTGGTCGAGACGCCGGACACGGTCGCAGTCGCGGTGCCCGAGTTGGTCACGGTCACGGTCTGCGCCGCCGCCGTGGCACCGACGACCGTCGAGGCGAAGGACACGTTCGCCGGATTGGTGTTGAGCACCGGACCGGGTGCGGTCCCGGTACCCGTGAGACTGACGGTGTTGGTGATACCGCCCGCGTTCACGGTGAGACTGCCGCTGCGGCTGTTGGCCGCGGTGGGTTTGAACGTCACGCTGACCGTGCACGAGCCGTTCGACGCGATCGACGAACCGCAGTTGTTGGTCTGCGCGAAGTCACCGGTGGTCGCGATGGACGACACGGACGCGGCCGAACCGGTCGGGTTGGACACCGTCACGGTCTGTGCGGCGCTCGTGGCACCGGTCGCCACCGAACCGAAGTTCAGCGCGGACGGGGCCGCTGTCACGCCGCTCGCCGGGTACGGCGGGAAGACCGGCGGCGGGTTGGTGGCGCCGCAGAAGGTCGGGCTGACGCCGGAGTTTCCGCCGCCGTCGGTGATCGCGAAGCTGTTGCCCTCGCAGTTGTAGCTCGGCGGGTTCTGCGCGACACCGGTCGCCACGACGTTGGTGAACGTGGCGGCGCCGCCGGTCTGCTCCTGCATGGCGAACGTGCCGGCGCCGGCGATGGTCACGTTGTTCAGGTTGACGCCGCTGACCGTGCCCTCCACCCACTGGATCGCCTCGAACGGGCTCTGCTCGATCAACGCGTTCGTCACGTTGATCGGGCCGGTGATCGCGCCCTGGCTGCCGTCGAACCACAGCGCGCCGACGCCGAACTGCCAGTTCGGGTCGAGGCTGCCGTCCCTGATCATCGTGTTGTTCGAGATCGTGGTGGTGCCGACCGGCGTCGAGCTGAACCGCTGGCCGACGTGGATGCCGCCACCCTGCGTGAGCCCGCTGTCCTGCACCAGGTTCCCGCTGACGGTGTTGTCGTGGCCGCCGTAGATCGCGATGCCGTTGGCGAGCTGCTGGTCTTCGACGGTGTCGTTGGAGATGGTGTCGTTGGCGTCGGCGCCGATGCCGGCGTCGGCCCAGGTCGCGATGCCGTCGTCACCGGTGTTGCGGATCTCGCTGTTGGTGACGGACGAATTGGTGACGCCGCCGTGGAAGTTGATGCCGTCCGCGGTGGTGTCACGGATGCGCATGCCGCTGAAGGTCAGGCCGTTCATCGGGCCGTCCATCCAGGCGCCGACCTTCATGTGCTCGATCCAGATGTTCGACACGGTCGAGCTGCTCAGCGCGCCACCGATGCCGTTGACCTGCGCGCTGTCGTTGCGCTCCTGGACGTTGCCGAAGATCGCGAAGTTCTGCAGGTGCACGTTGGTGCTCGGGGACGGCGCCGAGTTGCCGTAGAAGCCGGGCGCGGTGCCGGTGACCGTCGAATACCACATGCCGGCGCCGGCGACCGTGACGTTGTTGACCATGATGTGGCCGGGGATGTTGTAGGTGCCCGGCGGAATCCACACCGTGCCGCCCGAGCCCGCGGAGCTGATGGCCGCGTTGAAGGCGGCCGTCGCGTCGGCGCTACCGCTGGCGTCGGCGCCCTTGCTGGTGACCGAGACCGAGCCGGCCGGCTGCGGCAGGGCGGGGCCGACGTTTTCGAAGTCGGCGAAGTCGATCGTGTACGAGCCGGCGGTGTCCTCACTGTCCACTTGGAGCGTGAACGTGGTGCCGGCCGGGAAGGTCTGGGTGAACAGCCGGTGCGCCTCGTCGAAGAAGTGGTGCGGGTTGCTGCCCGGCTGGTTGACGAACGGGTAGCTGCCGTAGTACCAGGAGTAGGCGTTGGTGACGGTGATGTCGCTCTGCTTGGTGCCGTTGATGTAGAGCGACAACGGTGCCGTGTAGACGGAGCCGCCGCCGGTGTCCGGGATGCTGTAACGGAAGTTGATCGAGTTGGTCGCCACCGGCGTGGTGAACGTGACGAACTTGCCGGTGCCCTGAAGTGTCACCGCCTTGCGGAAGGACGCCTCGTCGGCGAGCTGCCCTTGGGTTACGCTCGGGCCGATGACCGTGCCGTTGGTGGACGAGTTCTCGGCCTGTACCTCCACATAGGGCAGTGTGGCGCCGCTGCCGCCGGTCGCACCGGCCGCGGCGGCGGAAGCCTGGGTGGTCGCGACGGCGATACCAGCCACCAGGACGGCACCGGCCGTCAGGATGATCGTTCGCCGGACTTGTCGGATGGATCGATTCATCTTGAGCTCACTTTCGGCGGGGACACCGGACGCGGGCGGTGTACCGGACCGTAACCTCGGTGACACGCTGACGCAATATACGAATATCTGCCAGATAAATACTTACATGTGAATGCAAATTTGCGACATCGGTGGCTCGTGCTGGACTAGGCCGCTGGCCTGCTGCTACCCGCGCCGGGACTGCGAACAGGGCTGTTCGGCTCGATTCAGTCCGCTGTCAAGTCGGTGGCGGCTTGCCGACCAACAGGTCGCAAGACGACTTTCGACGTCATTTTCTTGCGTTACTTGCGGCGTCTTGCGTGACCCTGGGTCGGCCCGTCGTCCAGTGCCGGCCAGGAGAGCGCTCTCTTGATTGACTCGATGATGTCGCGCGGGAACGATGGCTGACATGGTGGAGCGCTCTCCGGCCGAACTCGACGCGCTGGTCGACAAGCTGAGCCTGGACCGGAAGGTGCGCCTGCTCACCGGTGCCACGACGTGGCGAACCCACGACGAACCGGCGATCGGCCTGCGCGCGATGGTGTTGTCCGACGGCCCGATCGGTGTGCGGGGCGAACACTGGGACGAGCGCGACACGTCACTGGCACTGCCGTCGCCGACCGCGCTCGCGGCCACGTTCGACGAGGACCTGGTGACGCGGATGGGCGGCGTCCTGGCTGCCGAAGCCCGCCGCAAGCACGTCGACGTGCTGCTCGCGCCGGTGCTGAACCTGCACCGCTCGCCGTTGGGCGGCCGGCACTTCGAGTCGTTCACCGAAGACCCGCTGCTGGCGGCGCGGATCGGCGTCGCGTACGTCAGGGGAGTGCAGTCCGGCGGCGTGGCGGCGACCGCGAAGCACTACGTGGCCAACGATTCCGAGACCGAGCGGCTGACCCTGTCGGTGCGGGTGTCCGACGCCGCGCTGCACGAGGTCTACCTGGTCCCGTTCGAGGCGGCCGTCGCCGAGGGCGTGTGGGTGGTGATGTCGGCCTACAACGCGGTCGGCGCCGCGACGATGACGGAGAGCCCGCTGCTGGCCGAGCCGCTCAAGGGAAGCTGGGCGTTCGACGGCGTCGTGGTGTCCGACTGGGGTGCCGTGCGGTCCACGGTCGAATCGGCCGTCGCCGCGCAGGATCTCGCGATGCCGGGACCGGTCAGCCCGTGGGCGGACCGGCTGGTCGCGGCCGTCGAGTCCGGATCTGTGCCGTTGGCGGCGGTGGACGACAAGGTGCGGCGCCTGCTGCGACTGGCCGAACGCGTCGGCGCGCTCGGCGGCTCATTCGCAGATCCATCCACAGTGGACGCCCTGCCGCTGCTGCGGACGGCGGCGTCGGCCGGCACAGTGTTGCTGCGCAACGAGAACGCCCTGCTGCCGCTGTCACCGGACGGCCTGCGGCTTGCCGTGCTGGGGCCGAGCGCGGTCGCCGCACGCAGCCAGGGCGGCGGCAGCGCCGGCGTGTACCCGGCGGCGGTCGTCTCGCCGCTGGAGGGGATCACAGCCGCCGTCGGCGACCGTGGCACCGTCACGCACACGGCGGGCGTGCACATCACGGCGTGGCCGCCCGCGCTGTCGGTGGCCAACGCACGCGACCCGAGGTCCGGCGCGCCCGGCTTGCTGCTGCGCGTGTTGCGGGGCGACGGCACCGAACTGGGCGCCGAACACCGGCTGACCGGCCGCGTCGTCGAGCCGGCGTGCGGCGACCTGACCGGCGTCGAGATACTGGAGCTGCGTGCCCTGCTGTCGCCGGTCGAGCCCGGCCGATGGCGGCTCGCCGTGACGGGCATCGGCCGGCTGACGCTGACCGTGGCCGGCACGACGGTGTTCGACGAGACCGTGCACAGCGAGTCCGACGACCCGGCTGTCGTGCACGTCGGGCCGCCGTCACGGCTGTGCACAGTGGACCTGCCCGCCGGCGAGGTCGAACTGGTGGTGCGGCGGTGGCTGACGCCGGACACCGGCTGGGTGATCGGCCTCGGCGCCGAACCGGACCGGCGCGCGCCCGCCGACGAACTGGCGGCGGCGGTCGCGCTGGCCGCCGACAGCGACGTCGCCGTCGTGGTGGTCGGCACGACGGAGGAGTTCGAGAGCGAGGGCTTCGACCGCACGACGCTGGACCTGCCCGGCGCCCAGGACGACCTCGTCCGGGCCGTGGCGGCGGTGAACCCGCGCACCGTCGTGGTCGTCAACTCGGGTGGCCCGGTCGTACTCCCGTGGCGGAACGATGTTGCGTCGGTGTTGCAGACGTGGTTCGGCGGCCAGGAGGCCGGCCACGCCGTCGCCGACGTGTTGTTCGGCGTCGCCGAGCCGGGCGGCCGGCTGCCCACCACCTGGGCGGCGGACATGGCGGACGTGCCAGTGCTGGACCCGACGCCGGTGGCCGGCGTGCTGGACTACGCCGAAGGAGTCCACATCGGACACCGCGCCTGGCTGCGATCGGGCGCGGAGCCCGCCTACTGGTTCGGCCACGGCCTCGGCTACACCACCTGGTCCTACGACCGCGTCACCGTGCCGGCGCCGGTGACCGCCGGCGAGCCGTTCACCGTGCACGTGGAACTGCGCAACACCGGACAACGCCCCGGCCGCGAGGTCGTGCAGGTCTACCTCGCGCGGCTGGACACGTCCGTCGATCGCCCGATGCGCTGGCTCGCCGGCTACACGGCCGTCACGGCTCTGTCTGGGGCAGTCGTGTCGGCCACCGTGACCGTGGCGCCGACGGCGGTCCGGCACTGGTCGACTGCTGACGGGGAGTGGCGGATCGAGCCGGGTACGTACGAGGTCCTGGTCGGCCGTAGTGCCGGGGATCTGCCGCTACGCGGGTCGGTGACGATCGTCTGAGGCTCTCAGACGTAACCCAGGTCACATTGCGACGGGCTGACGCGCCGTGCAACAGTAACAGTGTTATGAAGTAACGCTGTTACGGAACAGCTCGGGAGACGCGATGAAGACCTACCTGTCCGGCGCCATGGCTCCGGTTCCCGACGAGATCGGCGCCGCTGACCTGCCCGTGACCGGCGCGCTGCCGACCGAACTCCGTGGCCGCTACTTCCGCAACGGGCCCAACCCGCTGCCCGGCACCGATCCGGGCCACAACTTCCTGGGCCAGGGCATGCTGCACGGCGTACGGATCGAAGACGGCCGAGCCCTCTGGTACCGCAACCGGTGGGTGCGCACAGCGTTGTTCGACGGTGCCGCTCCCGAGCGCAGGTGCCTGGATCTGGCGGCGACCACGGCGAACACGCACGTCATCCAGCACGCCGGCCGCATCCTCTCGCTGGTGGAGAACGGCATTCCGCACGAGGTGACCGCCGATCTCGAAACGGTGGGCCCCTACGACTTCGGCGGGCGGCTCACCACCGCGATGACCGCGCACCCCAAGGTCGACCCGGCAACCGGCGAACTGCACTTCTTCGGCTACGGCGTCCGGGCGCCGTACCTGACGTATCACGTGCTCTCGGCGGCCGGCGAGCTCACCAGGAGCACGGAGATCACCGTGCCGGGCCCGACGATGATGCACGACTTCGCGATCACCGAGAACTACGTGCTGTGGCTGGACCTGCCGGTGGTGTTCGACGTCGACCTGGCGGCCAACCCCGGCATGCCGTACCGGTGGAGCGACGCGTACGCGCCCAGAATCGGTGTCATGCGGCGCGACGGCACGGAGGTGCGCTGGATCGACGTGACTCCCGGTTACGTGTTCCACGTCGGCAACGCACACGAGGACGCCACCGGCCGCATAGTGCTCGACGCCGTCCGCTACGACCGGGCCGGTTTCGCCTCCGTATGGCGGGTCCTTGGTGGCACACCGGCACCGGCCGAAGGACTGGGACACGGCAACGGCGGCTCGCTGTACCGGTGGGTGCTGGACCCGGTGACCGCGCGGGTCTCCGAGCAGCGACTGGACGACCAGTCGGTGGAGTTCCCAACCCTCAACGACGACTACACCGGCCGCGACCACCAGTACGTCTACGCGATCGGCACCCCGGTCCTGTTCGACGACGAGGATGGCCCGTCGATCGTCAAATACGACATCGCCAAGCAGACCAAGGAAAGCCGAGCACTGCCCACCGGCTGGGTACCGGGCGAATGCGTCTTCGTACCGGCCGAGGACGGCACCGACGAGGACCACGGCTGGCTGATGTCCATCGTTACCCACGAGACGAAGGACGCCGCCCACCTGCTGGTGCTGGACGCGAGTGACGTCGCGGGCGAGCCGGTAGCCACGGTCATGTTGCCACGCCGAGTACCGGCGGGATTCCACGGGTCCTGGATCGCCGACCAGGTGTACTGAGAAAAATAGGATCCCGATGGCAACGCGGCCGAACCCGGTGTCGTCTAGACAGGTGTGGTCAGCCGAACAGCACCAAGCACCTGGACGCGGCCTTCGAGCAGTTCGTGCTCGACCGGTCGGCGGCGCTGCTCCGCACGGCGTTCATGCTCATCGGCGACCGGGCCGAAGCAGAGGACCTGTTGCAGACCGCACTGCTGCGTACCGCGCTGAAATGGCGTGGCGTGCAGGGCAAACCCGATGCCTACGCGCGGCAGGTGCTGGTCAATCTGGCCAGAGACCGTTGGCGACGGCTCAAACGCCGTCCGGCCGAACAATCGATGGACGACTTGCCCCCGGCACTGACGCTCCATCAAGACCACGCGGGACACCGTTGTCGACAAACAGTTGTTGGCCGCGAGCCTTGCCACGCTGTCCCAGCGGCAGCGCGAGGTCTGACCAAGGCCAACTGACCAAGCACCGGTACGACGTCGGCAGAGCGCCATCAAGCCACCGTCCGAACGGGAGAGGACCTGCTCAGCCCAGCCCACCACTCAAGCCGCCGTCTGAAACGCATGAGGGCCGGCGCAACCCAGCCCCCCGCACGCAACGTGAGAGGGCCTGCCGAACCCGACCCGCCACACCAACGGACCGAAACCCAAACCCGAGGGGTCATCCCGATCAGACAGGCAACTCTGCTTGGCCAGTCTTTCCTGCTCTTCCCGATCCCCCGCTACCGCCAACCGTTGCGACAATACCGAGATCGGGACGTGCAGACAGATCACCCTCAACCGGCTGTTGGAAGACCCCGCCATCAGGTACCCCGGCCGCTGTCGGGTTGCTCTGCCCCGATTTTTTGATTGTCGTAACGGTCGGTGGTGTGTTGTCCAGGGTGGCGAAGCCATCGGCGGAGCCGACGCGACGCAGGAGCGCCCTGGACAACACACCACCGACCGCACGCGCAGCCAGGATCGGGGAACAGCAGGAAGAACTGGACAAGCCAGGCTGCCCTGTCTGATCGGGACAACCCCCTCGGTTTGGGCCCGATCCGTTGGGTGGGTGGGCGCGTTGGTCTGGCCCTCCTGCGTCATGCTTACCAGGGGACCACGCCATTTCGGTCGTAGAAGCCGCCGGTGGGGCCGTCTTGGGTGATTGTTGCCATTCGGACTATGGCGTCGGTGCCTTCGGTTACTGTTTGGGTGCCGTTGCGGCCGTTCATGTCTGTTGCCGTGTAGCCGGGGTCTACCGCGTTGATGCGGATCGCCGGCAGGGCTTTCGCGTATTGCACGGTCAGCGATATCACCGCCGATTTCGACGAACCGTAGGCGAGCACCGGGTACCTGGACTCCATGCGCTCCGGGTCGGTGACCACCCCGAGCGAACCCAAACCGCTTGCCACGTTCACGATCACCGGGGACGGTGACGCTGCCAGCAGCGGCAACGCTTCGTGCGTTACGCGGACTACTCCGAAGACGTTGGTTTCGTACACCTGCCGGATGTCGTCTGCCGTGACTTCTGCCGGCAGTGCTCGGCCGCCTGCTATGCCGGCGTTGTTGATCAGTACGTCCAGGCCCCGTGCCTCGTCGGCGATGTGGGCGATGGCTGCCTTGACCGACGTGTCGTCGGTGACGTCTAGTTGGACGAATCGGGCACCCAGCGCGTCCGCCGCTGCCTTGCCCCGGTTGTTGTCGCGGGCCCCGATGTACACCGTGTGGCCTGCGGCGATCAGGCGACGCGCGGCCTCGTGGCCTAGTCCCTTGTTACCGCCGGTGATGAGCGTGATGGTCATGTGTCCACCATCGCGTCACCAGCGCCGGTTATCCAGGGAACACGAGTACCAGCATCATGGACACATGCCACAGCGCACCGAACTGTCCTCGGTCCTGCGGGCCTGGCGCGACCGGGTCCGTCCAGCGGAGGTTGGCCTGCCGGTCGGCGGTCGGCGTCGCGCCGCTGGACTTCGGCGCGAGGAACTCGCGGCCCTCGCGGGTGTGTCGGTGGACTACCTGGTGCGGCTGGAACAGGGGCGGGCCGCCAATCCCTCGCCGCAGGTGTTGGCCTCGCTGGCCCGTGCGCTGCGGTTGTCCGATATCGAGCGTGACCTTCTGTACCGGTCGGGTGGTGTCGCCGCGCCCTCGGCCGGGATGGTGTCGCGGCATGTCAGTCCCGGTCTCCAGCGCATTCTGGATCGACTTGCCGACACCCCGGTCGGCGTGTTCACCGCCAGTTGGGACCTCGTGCTCGCGAATCCCTTGTGGCAGGCGCTGTTCGCCGACTACGAGGAGCCGAAGGGGCGCGATCGCAACCTGATCTGGCGGCTGTTCGCGAACGACCGGTCCCGGCTGATGCGCGACCACGACGAGTTCACCCGGTTCGCCACCACGATGGTGAGCGACCTGCACGATGCCGCCGCATGCTACC
>DATBDL010000183.1:0-6514 GCA_036269975.1 Pseudonocardiaceae bacterium
CGGCTGCACACCGAGCACCTGACCGATCCGGCGCTGTGGGGGCGGATGATCGACGACGAGCGTTACGTGTTGCTCGCGCACATCTGACCTGGCGAATGCCCCGCATAGCACGGACATCCGGCCGCGAACTCGGCAGCCGAACCGGCCCCCGAAATGCCAGGATCATGGGTATGACCACACATCGCATCGAGGCTTCGCCGGACACCGCTACCGATGTGTTCTCCCGTGATCTGCCGCCCATCCGCACCGTCGATCCCGGCGACACCATCGTCGTCCGCACTCTGGACGCCGCTGGTCACCTGCGGCGGCAACCCGCGCCCGGCGTTCCCTCCCCCATGCTCATGGAGGATCGGCGCGGTCACTGCCTTGTCGGGCCGATCGCGGTACGTGGCGCCGAACCTGGCATGACGCTGTCGGTTCGTCTCGTCGACCTTCGGCCGGACGACTGGGGCTACACGGTCGCCGGTGCTCGGGACAACGTGCTCAACCGGGCCATCGGCGTCCACCCCGGTGAGCCGGCCTGGTTGCTCTGGGACGTCGACGCCGACCGTGGCACTGCTAGCAACAACCTCGGCCTTTCCGTACATCTCGCACCGTTCCTGGGCGTCATCGGGCTGCCGCCGGCCGAACACGGGGAACACTCCACGATCCCGCCACGGCCGTGCGGCGGGAACATCGACTGCCGCGAGCTCGTCGCCGGCGCCACCCTCTACCTTCCCGTCACCGTGCCGGAGGCACTGCTCACGGTCGGGGACGGCCACGGCGTCCAGGGGGACGGCGAAGTGTCCGGCACGGCACTCGAATGTGGCATGACCACCGAACTCGTCGTCGACATCGCGACCGATCCGCCGATCACCACCGCGCACGCGGTCACACCGGCCGGCCGGATCACGTTCGGGTTCAGCTCCGATCTCAACGACGCCACCACGCAGGCGCTCGGCGCGATGATCGACTGGCTGCAACTACTGTACACAGTGGACAGATCTACCGCGCTCGCGCTCGCGAGTCCCGTCGTGGACCTCCGGATCACCCAGGTCGCCAACACGGTCTGGGGCGTGCACGCCGTCCTGCCCCACGGGGCACTTACCTGACAGGTGGCGGAACCCATGGCCGCACGTCTCAACCCGTTCCTCAACTTCACCGGAAGCGCCAGACAGGCAATGGAGTTCTACCGGGACGTGTTCGGCGGCTCGCTCAGGATGGACAGCTACGCCGACACCGGCGCGACCGACATGCCCAACCCGGAGCACATCATGCACGCCCAGCTCGAAACCGCAGGCGGCTACACGATCATGGCCTACGACGTCCCAGCCGGCACGCCGCACACCCCCGGCGACACGGTCCAGATCAGCCTCAGCGGCGACGACGAACAAGAACTCCGCGGCTACTGGGACCAGCTCCGCGCCGGCGGCACCGTCACGACACCACTCGCGAAGGCATCGTGGGGCGACGACTTCGGCGTGTGCGTCGACCGGTTCGGCATCACGTGGATGGTCGACATCCACGAGGTAGGACGGCCGACCGAGAACTGAACAGCCCGACCAAGTACCCCATATGCTCCACCTATGTCCAGCACCACACCGGCGGTCCAGCCGCAGACGGAACGCGTCGCCGAGCCGCCCGTGAACCCGGCCCGACCTGCCTGGCTGCCGGTGTGGTCGCGGCCGGCCGCACTGCGCGCCATTCGTGCCACCATCGTCGTTCCCGGACTGTTCGCCTTGACCTACAAGGTGATCGGTGACCTGCAGGTCGCCACGTTCGCCGCGTTCGGCGGGTTCGCCACGCTCGTGATGGCGTCGTTCGGTGGGCGGCGGCGGGACAAGCTGATCGCCCATCTCGGTCTCGCGGTGGCGAGCAGCGTGCTGGTGATCATCGGCACCGCCGTGAGCACGTCGCCCGTGGTCGCCACGCTGGTCACCGTTCCGGTGGTGTTCGGCGTGCTGTTCGCCGGGATCGCGGGGCCGAACGCGGCGTCCGCCAGCACGGCGGCGCTGCTGGCCTACGTCCTGCCGGCGACGTCGTCCGCCGCCATGAGCACGGTCGGACCCCGGCTGGCCGGCTGGTGGCTGGCGTCGATCGTGGGCACGGCCGCGGTGCTCCTGTTCACGCAACGCGTGCCCGGCCGGCAACTGCGCTCGGCCGCCGCCGCGACCGCCCGCGCGCTGGCCGATCAGCTCGACGCCGCGCTCACGGGTGATCTCTCACCGAGCTACCGCGGCACCCTCGTCGACGCGAAACACCACCTGATCAGCGTCTTCACGGCGACTCCCTACCGGCCGACCGGCCTGGCCGCCGCCGACCAGGCGCTGGACGACCTGGTCGGGCTGCTGGAGTGGTGCACGACGGTGGTCTGCGACAGCCTGCACGAGTACCACGACCTGAGCACCATCGACGACGTCGACCGCAGGCTGCTCGCCGACACCGGCGCCGCGTTACGTGAGGTGGCCGCGCTGCTGGCCGGCGAACCGGTGCAACCGCGTCCCGACCGGCTGGAGGACGGCCTCGCCGCGAGCGCCGCGCACCTGCGGGACCTCTGCGAACGCTGTGACGGCTACACCGACGCCGTGCATCTCTCCTTCCACGCCCGCACGGTCGCGATCGCGGCGCACACCGCGATGGCCGACGCGCTGATCGCGGCGCACCGGGCCGACGCGGCGGTCCTGTCCGGTGGCCGCCGGCGCTGGTACGGCGTGCCGGACGCGGTGGTGAGCGAGGGCAGGGTGGCCCGGCTGAGCGCGCGGGCCAGCGTGGTCTCCCGGCACGCCAGCCTGCGTTCGGTCTGGTTCCGCAACAGCGCCCGCGGCGCGGTGGCGCTGGCCGCCGCGATCGCGGTCGCCGACGCGACCGGTGTGCAGCACGGGTTCTGGGTGGTGCTGGGCACGTTGTCCGTCCTGCGGACCAGTGCCGCCTCGACCGGTGCCACCGCGATGCGGGCCCTGCTGGGGACCGTCATCGGCTTCGTCGTCGGCGCTGCGTTGCTGCTCGTGATCGGCACGAGTGGGCCCGCGTTGTGGACGGCGCTGCCGGTCGCCGTGCTGGTGGCGGCCTACGCGCCGGGCGCGCTGCCGTTCGCCGCCGGCCAGGCCGCGTTCACCGTGGTGGTGTCGGTGCTGTTCAACCTGCTGGTGCCGGTCGGCTGGCAGATCGGCGTGCTGCGGATCGAGGACGTGGCCATCGGGTGCGCGGTGAGCCTGGTGGTGGGTGTGCTGTTCTGGCCGCGTGGCGTCGGCGCGCTCGTGGCCGACGACCTGGCGGACGCGTTCCGGGCCGGCGGCACCTACCTGTCCGACGCGACACAGTGGGCGCTGGGACTGCGACCCGACGTGCCGACGGCCACCACGGCGATCGCCGCCGGCATCCGGCTGGACGACGCGCTGCGCGGCTACCTGGCCGAGCAGGGCGCCAAACGCGTGCCGAAGGAGAACCTGTGGCGCCTCACGGCGGGCGTGCTGCGGGTCCGGCTGACCGCGCACTCACTGGCCGGCCTGCCACATCCGGACCTGGAACCGGACCCGGTTCGCGCCGGTCTCGGCGAACTGGCGGGCCAGTTGGCCGCGTGGTACGACCATCTCGCGTCCCGGCTGGACCGCACCGACCACGGCACGGTGCCGATCCTCGCGCCGCCCGCGTTCCAGCTCCCGGCAACGCCCGACGGCACCACGGTGCCCGAGCTGTCCTGGACGCTGTGGGTCGGCGAACACCTGCGCCACATCACGACGCGGCTGGCCGAGCTCGTCGAGCCGGCCAGCCTTCTCGCGGCGACCCGCCACCGGCCATGGTGGCGGTAGACGGGCAACGAGCCCGCGACAACGCCCGGCGACAACGCGATGAATGCCGGGTGGATGTCAGCGCCGCACTTCGATCACCGTCATACCGGGTGCCGAAGCGGATTCGCCCATCGTCACCAACGCCTCGGCGGCGTCCGGCAGACCGATGACTCGGCCGACGAGACGGTCCGGCCGCAGTGTCCCGTCGGCGACGAGTGCCAGCATCGCCGGATATTCGTGCGCCGCCATGCCGTGCGAGCCGTAGATCTCCAGTTCGCGCCCGATGACGAGATCCATCGGCAGCGGTGGTGTCGTTTCCGGCCCGTGCAGCAGCCCGACCTGGACGTGCCGGCCGCGCCGCCGCAGGCCGGCTACTGACGCGGCGGCGATGGCCGCCGAGCCGAGCGCGTCGACGGACACGTGTGCGCCGCCGTCGGTGATCGCCTGGACGGTGGCGGCGGGATCGTGGTCCTGGCTCGTGTCGATCACCTCGATCGCGCCGAGTTCCCGCGCCTTGACCAGTGCGGCGGCCACCACGTCGACGGCGATCACCCGCGCGCCGAGCGCCGCCCCGATCATCACCGCGGACAGCCCGACACCGCCACAGCCGTACACGGCCAGCCATTGGCCGGCACCGATCCGGCCGTGCGCGTTCACCGCACGGAACGCCGTCGCGAAGCGGCAACCCAGCGACGCGGCGGTCACGAAGTCCACCGAGTCCGCCAGCGCCACCAGGTTGACGTCGGCGGCGTGCAGCACCACCCGTTCCGCGAACGATCCCGGCCCGGTGAAGCCCGGTTGGGTCTGTTGTGGACAGACCTGCGGATCGCCGGCAACGCAGTACTCGCAACGGCCGCAGCCGCACACGAACGGCACCGTCACGCGATCGCCGATCCGCCGGCGCTGGACGGTGGAGCCGACCTCGGCGACCGTGCCGGCCAGTTCGTGGCCGGGAATATGCGGTAGCGGCACCTGCTCCCGCCCCTGCCAGGCATGCCAGTCCGAACGGCACACCCCGGTCGCGCCGACCGCGACCACGACGCCGTCATCTGGGCACACCGGATCCGGCACGTCCGACAGCACGGGAACACTGCCGTAGTCGGAGTAGACGACCGCTCTCACGCCTCCACTGTGACATGGGCTCGCCCGGCCCGTTAATCTCCGGCCCGTGGACACCGAATGGGGCAATTTCGCCGTTGTCACCGGCACCGCCGCAGCGGCCCTGCTCGGCCTGCTGTTCGTCGCGATCTCCATCCGGGTCGACGTGATCGGCCGGTCCGTCGAACTGCGCAACCGGGCCGGGCAGACACTGGTGCTGTTCGGCACCGCGTTGGTCATCGGCATCCTGCTGTCGTTGCCGGGACAGTCCGCCCAGGTGCTCGGCATCGAACTGATCGTCCTGGCCGGCACGACCGGTACCGCGCTCATGGCCCTCGATCGCCGTGCCAGGGCCGGCGAGCGCGGCGAGGGCATCGCGCGGGTGCTCGACGTGGTCGCGCCGAACACGATCACGTCGGCGCTGCTGCTGGTGTCCGGCGTGATCCTGTTGTTCGGGGCGACGATCGGCCTCTACGTCCTGGTCGTGCCCGTGCTCGCGACCTTGACCGGCGGCGTCGCGAGCGCGTGGCTGTTCATGACCCGCGTGTCCGAGTAGCCGCTCGGTCCGCTGCCGCTGCCGCTGATCCGGGTGCCCTTGCGGTAGCCGCCGAAGAACAGGCCGAGTAGCAGCAGCACCAGCACGACCACCAGCACCCAGAACCACATCGATCTCCTGCGACGAGCCCTGCTGCCACGACGTATCCGCATGACCCTCTCCCGCCGGCCGACGACGCGGTGGATACCACCTGGCGCCGGCCGGCAAACCGTGGTTCGACAGGGGGCCGGACCGGGCACCCTGGCCACATGAACGCGTGGCGCAAGCGCATCATGGCGGCCGGCATCGTGCTCGTGGTGGTCATCGTCGTGGCGCTCGTCGGGTCGGCGGTGCACCTGTTCCCCCAGTTGCGCAACCCGTTCGCCGAGACGACGACGGAACGGTCCGGACCGGTGCTGCTCACGTCGATCCAGCAGCTCTCCCGCTACGAGGCGGCCAACGGCACGTTCCAGGTCGTCGTGGACATCTCGTCCGGAAGCTCGTTTCTGCCCGGTTTCCTCGAAGGCAGCGACACCATGTTCATCGGCGTCGGCACCGACAACGCGTTCGTCGACTTCGGGCATCTCAAGGGCAACGACGTCCAGGTCTCGGCCGATCGACTGTCCGCGACACTGACGCTGCCGCACGCCACGCTCGCGCCCGCCGCGCTGGACGTCAAGCAGTCCTACGTCTTCGCCCAGCAGCAGGGTCTCTTCACCAGGGTGAACCAGTTCCTGAGCGGGAATCCGAACTCGCAGCAGGCGCTCTACGAACTGGCGCAACGCCAGATCGGCGCCGCCGCCGGCAAGAGCGAACTGCTCGCCGACGCGGAACGCAACACGAGGACGATGCTGGTCAGCCTGCTCGGCTCGTTGGGTTTTCGCAGTATCACGGTGAACTTCACCGGCGGCGCCGCGAACTGACCGTCACCAGCAACTACCTTCGGTAAGGCGCGCTGATGAGCGCGGGTGACGATACCCCGAACTTGTGCATTCGGTACCCGTCGAATGGGTCTGGTTCTGATCGACATCACGACATAGCGTGAGTGCGATACCTCGGTCGGGGTGGCAGTACGCGAGGTTCGACCCAGAAGAACCGTTGAACACGATTACCT
>DATBDL010000184.1:0-12308 GCA_036269975.1 Pseudonocardiaceae bacterium
TCGGACGCATCGGACTGGAACTGGGGCACGATCCTGTTCTGGGCGCAGAGCCAGCAGGCGCTGGCGCAGGGCGCGTGGTGGTGGTTCGTGCCGGCGGGGCTGGCGATCGCGGTACTGGGCACCGCGTTGGCGCTGTTGAACTTCGGCATCGACGAGTTCGTCAATCCACGGCTGCGCGGTACCGGCAGCCGCAAGGTACGCACGGCCGCCGGCCGGATCGTCCGGATGCGGGTCGGCTTCACCCCCGTGCTCGGCCTGTCAGAACCCACGGCGTCGGCTCGGGAAGGCGAACGCGCATGATCGACGAACCGGTGCTGGAGATCCGGAATCTCAACGTCGACTACGGCCTCGGCGACTCGGCGGTGCACGCGGTCAGCGACGTCAGCCTCACGCTGCACCGGGGCGAGGTGCTCGGCCTGGCCGGCGAGAGCGGCAGCGGCAAGTCGACGCTCGCCTACGGCCTGACCCGGCTGTTGCCGCCGCCCGGCGTGATCCGCAGCGGATCGGTCCACTACTACCGTGCCGACGGCGAGCCGCTGGACATCATGACGATGACGCCGGCGCAGCTTCGCGAGTTCCGCTGGGCCGAGACGTCGATCGTGTTCCAGGGCGCGATGAACTCGCTCAACCCGGTGCACAAGGTGTCGACGCAGCTCATGGACGTGCTGAAGGCGCACGAGCCGAGGATGAGCCCGACCGCCCGGCACGCCCGCGCTGCGGAACTGCTGAAACTGGTCGGTATCTCGGCCGACCGGCTCGACAGCTACCCGCACCAGCTCTCCGGCGGCATGCGGCAGCGCGTGATGATCGGCATGGCGCTGGCGCTGGAGCCCAAGGTCGTCATCATGGACGAGCCCACCACCGCGCTGGACGTGGTGATGCAGCGGCAGATTCTCGGCCAGCTCATCGGGCTGCGCGAACGGCTCGGCTTCTCGGTGCTGTTCATCACGCACGACCTGTCGCTGCTGGTGGAGTTCTCCGACCGGATCGCCATCATGTACGGCGGACGGATCGTGGAGCAGGCGGCCGCGGCCGCGCTGTACCGGGACTCGCTGCACCCCTACAGCGACGGGCTGCTGCACTCGTTCCCCGCGCTGCGTGGGCCGAGGCGGGAACTGTCCGGTATTCCCGGCTCCCCGCCGGACCTCAAGGCGATGCCGACCGGCTGCGCGTTCCATCCACGCTGCCCGCACGCCTTCGAACCGTGCGTCACGGACATTCCGGTGCTCGGTGTGCCGGAGGACGGCGGGCACACCGAGCGAACGGTCGCGTGCTGGCTGCACCCCACGAGGGCGCCGGTGAGCATCGGCCGCTGAACCACCAGGACTCATCACCTACCGAGCTGGAGAGACATGGACACGACAGTGGGTGCTCCTCCCGCCATCCCGCCCAGGGGCACACTCGAGGGCACACCGGCGACCGATACGGCTACCGAACTCATCGACACGCTGCCCACCTCGTTCCGGTGGGGCGTCGCGACTTCGGCGTACCAGATCGAGGGCGCCGTTGCCGAGGACGGGCGCACCGCGTCGATCTGGGACACCTACTGCCGTGTTCCCGGTTTCGTGCACAACGCGGAGAACGGTGACGTCGCCTGCGACCACTACCACCGGATGCCGGAGGACGTGGCGATGATCCACGCGCTCGGCGTCGACACGTACCGGTTCTCGGTGGCGTGGCCGAGGGTGCAGCCGGGTGGCCGTGGCCAGGTGAATCCGGCCGGCATCGCGTTCTACGACCGGCTGGTGGACGAATTGCTGGGTCGGGGCATCGACCCCTGGGTCACGCTCTACCACTGGGACCTGCCGCAGGAACTGGAGGACGAGGGCGGCTGGCCGCTGCGGGACACGGCGTACCGGTTCGCCGACTACGCGACGATCGTGTTCGACCACCTCAGTGACCGCGTCCGGACCTGGACGACCCTCAACGAGCCGTGGTGCTCGGCGATGCTGGGCTACTACCAGGGCCGCCAGGCGCCCGGCCGGCAGGACTTCGGCGCCGCCATCGACGCGACGCACCACCTGCTGCTCGGCCACGGCCTGGCGGCGGCCCGGCTGCGGGCCGCCGCGAGCACCCCGATCGACCTCGGGATCACGCTGAACATGGGCTACGGCGAGCCGGCCTCGGACAGCGAAGTGGACAGGGAGGCGGCCCGGCGCGCCGACGGCCTCGGCACCCGGATCTACCTCGATCCCCTGGTACACGGCCGTTATCCGGCCGACGTCATCGCCGACCTCGCGGCGCAGGGGGTGACGCTGCCGGTACAGGACGGCGATCTGGCCACGATCGCGGCACCGCTGGACGTACTCGGCGTGAACTACTACTCGGCGCACCGCTTCGCCGGCACCGACGAGCAGGGCCGCACCGTGGACGACGACGGCCTGCCGGTGACGCGGATGGTGCCGCAGGGCCACCCGGTGACCGCGATGGGCTGGGAGATCATCCCGTCCGGGATCAAGAAGATGCTGCTGCGGTTGACGAAGGACTACCCCGGTCTGCCGCTGGTGATCACCGAGAACGGCGCCGCGTTCGACGACCAGCCCGACGAGCACGGCTTCGTCGCCGACGACGACCGGACGACCTACCTGACCGAGCATTTGGCAGCCGTCGCGTCCGCGATCAGCGAGGGCGCCGACGTACGGGGGTACTTCGCGTGGTCGCTGCTGGACAACTTCGAATGGTCCTACGGCTACGACAAGCGGTTCGGCATCGTGCGCGTCGACTACGAAACCCAGGAACGCACACCGAAGCAGAGCGCGCTGTGGTACCGCGACACAATCCGCAGGGTTCGCGGCCAGGTGTAGACAGCATCATTCAGATGACAAACCAAGCTATGAAGGAAGTGAGCCGGCCTGGCGCCCGCCAGGCCGGCGTCCGAAGTGGACAAAGTCGGCGACGTTCGTCATGCGGCGTCGGTGCGTTCCCTCGGATTGCGCGGCGGCCGCGTCGCGCTCTCCCTCGGATCGCCACCCCGAGCCAGCAGGGTCGCCACCGGGAGGGTGGCGGCGCCGAACGCAACGGCGTCCGGACCGAGCTGGCACAGCTCCATCGAGGTCTGGCCGTACGCGTGGCGCAGGGCGTGTTCCTGTACCGCCGCACGGATGTCCGGCAGCAGCTTCCCGCCCAGCGCGAGGCCGGCCCAGCCGCCGAGCACGATGCGCTCCGGGTTGAACAGGTTGATCAGGTTCGCGATGCCGGCACCGAGGTAGCCCGCTGTCTCCTGCAACACCCGCGCCGCCGTCTTGGACCGGCCGGCGGCCGCGATCAGCGCGTCGAGGCTGGCGTGCTCGTCGGCGCCGCTGACCGCGCGGCCACCCCTTGCCTGCCGGTAGCGGTCCAGGATGCTCTCGGCGCCGACATAAGCCTCGAGACAGCCTTTCGAGCCACAGCGGCACAAGCGGCCGGCGTAGGCGATCGTGGTGTGACCCCATTCGCCCGCGCTGCTGGTGGCGCCGCGGTAGGTGCTGCCGTCGGTGATCACGGCGGCACCGACGCCGGAGCCGATCAGCACGATCACGGCGTGCCCGCAGCCTCGGCCGGCACCGAACCACATCTCGGCCTGGCCCTGCGTCTTCGCGCCGTTCTCGAAGTACAGCGGGAGGCTGATGCCGACCTCGCGCAGCAGCTTGCCGAACGGCACCGCGTCCCAGCCGATGGTCTGCGCGTGCACCCGCACTGCCGCGCCGCTGTCGACGGCATCGGCCGGTCCCTGCTCGACGGCGCCCGGAACGCCGATGCCGACACCGATGATGCTGGCCTCGTCGACCTCCGTCTGGGTGATGACCTCGCGCAACCCGGACGCGATCTGCGCGACCACGGTGGCCGGGTCCGGCCGGACCGAGGGCAGCGGGTGTTCGACCGTGGCCAGCGCGGTCATCGACAGGTCGAACAGCTCGACCTTGACGCCGGTCTCGCCGACGTCGATGCCGATCACGTGGCCGAAGTGCGGGTCGACCCGCAGCAGCACGCGCGGCCGGCCGCCGTCGGAGTCGATCAGGCCCGCCTCGACGATCAGCCGCTCCTCGATCAACTCGCCGGTGACGTTGCTGACCGTCGCGGCGCTCAGACCGGTGAGGCTGGAGAGCTCGTGGCGGGAGAGCGGACCGTCGAAGAAGAGCTTGGACAGCAACGCGGACCGGTTGTGCCGCCGCAGGTCACGAACCGTGGTGCGCTTCGATTCCATCGAGTCCCATCCCCACTCGCCCACCGTCTGGCGCGTGGGCGGACAACCTTGACTACAGCATGCAGCACGAGTCTAATAGACATCATAATTTAAAGACTGAATTAACTCCCGATCGTGGCCAGGGAGCGTGTCGCCGGAGCGCACCCCGCTGACACGTGCCAGTCACCGAATCGAGAAAGGAGGGTAGCGACCAGGTGAATCCGCACAGCGGGAACCGCTTCCACAGCAACACGGCGGTCCCGGCACGACGATCGGCCAGCCCGGCAAGACCCACCGGACCATGACCAGATCGTGACAGAAACGACCATCTGTCGAAACCAGGACAGCACACCGAACACGTCGCGAAACATCGCGGGGTTATCCCGATCACAGCCGCTCGGGCCGGGTTTTCTCGGAGGCGATCCGGATCGAGTGGGGTACCGATGCCGCCACGTGTGGACACATCCTGGCCAGCCATAGCCATAGCTGGTGCCGTCCCCCGCTGGTATTCCACGACTCGAATCTCGGCGTGCTGTCAGACAGTACGGCGTCGCGGCGATCTGCCCGCACGCCAGGCCAAACGCACGCGCAGCACGAGTGCCGAGGAGCACCATGAATGACCTTCACAACCTGGGGCCCGACTTCGTCTGGGGGGCCGCGACATCCGCCTATCAGATCGAGGGCGCGGTGCGCGAGGACGGTCGCTCACCGTCCATCTGGGACACCTTCTGCGAGGTATCCGGCGCGATCGACAACGGCGACACCGGCGAGACGGCCTGCGACCATTACCACAGGTGGCAGCAGGACGTCGGCCTCATGCGCGAACTGAATCTGCAGGCATACCGATTCTCCATCGCGTGGCCGAGGGTGTTGCCGGAGGGCACGCGCCAGGTCAACCAGGCTGGCCTCGACTTCTACGACCGGCTCGTCGACAGCCTGCTGGCGGCCGGCATCCGGCCCTACGCCACGCTCTACCACTGGGACCTGCCGCAGGCAATACAGGATCGGGGCGGCTGGCCGTCGCGGGACACGGCGTTCGCGTTCGCCGAGTTCGCGTCGGTCGTCGCGGCGCGACTAGGTGACCGGGTCGGCGACTGGTTCACCGTGAACGAGCCGCTGTGCTCGGCGTGGATCGGGCACCTCGAAGGCACGATGGCACCCGGTGTGCGGGACATCAAGCAGGCGGTACCGGCCGCACACCACCTGTTGCTCGGCCACGGTCTGGCGGCGTCGGCACTGCGGAACCTGGCCCGTGGCCCGGTCCGCGTCGGCGCCGTGCTGAACCTGAGCCCGTGCGAACCGGCGACACAGGACGAGCGGGACGTGGCGGCGGCGAAACGGGCGGACGGGCACACCAACCGGTGGTGGCTCGATCCGCTGCACGGCCGGGGCTACCCGGCGGACATGATCGAGGTGTACGGCGTCGAGCCGCCGGTGCGGCCGGGCGACCTGGAGACGATCGCGGCGCCGATGGACCACTTCGGGCTGAACTACTACTTCCGCCAGGTGGTCACCGACGACGCCGGCGGCCCGATCCCGCACGCCAGGATGATCAGCGTGCCGGACTGGACCATGACCGCGATGGGCTGGGAGGTCTACGCGGACGGCCTCGAACAGCTACTGGTGCGGGTGCACGAGGAGTACGGCGTGCCACGCATCTACGTGACCGAGAACGGCTCGGCGTGGCCGGACGAGATCGAGGCGGACGGCCAGGTCCAGGACAAGGAACGGATCGAGTACCTGGAACAGCACCTGGACGCCTGCGCTCGGGCAGCCCGTACCGGCGCGCCACTGGCCGGCTACTTCGCGTGGTCGCTGTTGGACAACTTCGAGTGGGCCTACGGCTACGCGAAGCGCTTCGGGCTGGTGCACGTGGACTACCCGACCCAGCGCAGGACGATCAAGGCCAGCGGCTACCGCTACAGCGACATCATCCAGAGCTATCACCAACGCACACCGCAGGTCGGGCTGCCCAACGCGGACGTCCGCACGCACTGATCCATGCCCAAGGTGCCCCGGAACGGACTCGTTCCGGGGCACCGGCGTGTGCAGAGTCTCGTGCAATCCGGTAACCAACGGCTCCCGTACTGGAATAGTCGACGCGGTCGATCCAGGGTTCTGGCTGCGCTATTACGGGAGTATTCGTATGACGCACTCCACGAATCCCGTCACAACGGTGCGTATCGACAGCCTGACGTTGACGGATTCGCCGCGCCTTGGCGGCGAGAATCCGGAACACACGCGTCGGCTCGCCGCCGCGGACGACGAACTCCCGCCCATTCTGGTACACCGTTCGACGCGGTGGGTCATCGACGGCGCGCACCGCGTGCGGGCGGCGGCGCTGCGTGGCCAGACCGGGATCGCGGCCCGGTTCTTCGACGGGCCGATGGACGCCGCGTTCGTGCTCGCGGTGCGTGGCAACATCGCGCACGGCCTGCCGCTGTCCACCGCAGACCGCAGGGCCGCCGCCGCCCGCATCGTGCGGTCGCATCCGTACTGGTCGGACCGCGCGATCGCGGCGGCGACCGGACTGTCCGACAAGACCGTCCGCGCGATCCGCCGTTCGACATCGGAACAACCGCAGTCGAACGCCGGCGAACGGGTCGGCATCGACGGGCGGACACGGCCGCTGAACAGCGCGGACGGCCGGCGGCGGGCCGCGCAGTTGCTGGCCGAACGGCCGGGCGCCGGCCTGCGCGAGATCGCGAGCGCCGCCGGGATCTCGCTGGCGACGGCACACGACGTGCGGGCGCGCCTGCTGCGCGACGAGGACCCGGTGCCGGCGCGGCTGCGCTCGCCGGCCAGCGCGGAGCCCGTCGTCGCCGAACCAGTTCGGCTCGCGGTGCTGGACAGCCTGCGGCAGGACCCGTCGCTGAAGTTCAACGAGGCGGGCAGGGCGGCACTGCGCTGGCTCTACCAGCACACCATCGAACCGGACGACGGCACGAAGCTGATCAACACGATCCCGCCGCACTGCGCCACCGTCGTCGCCGACCTGGCGCGGGACTGCGCACAGGCGTGGCAGGCCCTCGCCCGCCAGTTGGAACAGCGCGGCAAGGCCGCCGGCTGAGCGATTCTCGGCCATTCTCGCCGATCGCGGCGGCGGCATTTCGCCACCACCGCGATCGGCTCGGCAGTTATGCACCGCCACAATTGTGGGCTAATTCACTTGATCAGTTCCCGCTTGATCAGCTCACGCATGGGACACCTCCCTCCGCCCTTCACGGGTACCACCGGCAAACGCGGAGAATCACGCGTCGGCCGAGCGAATCCGAGTAAACCATTCACTGGGCGGAGTCACCACTTCCAGGCGAAGACGGGGTCACGGGTACGGGTCCGCTTGAGTTCGAAGAATCCGTCCGTTCCGGACACCAGCAGCACGCCGTCCCAGAGTCGGCCGGCGGCGTCGCCCTTCGGCGCCGGGCTGACGACGGGGCCGAAGAACGCGATCGTCGATCCGTCCGGACCCGGCGTGTGGATCACCGGGGTGCCGACCTCGTCACCGACCGGGTCCATGCCGGCGTGGTGGCTGGCGCGCAGCGCGGTGTCCCATTCGGCGGCTTCGGCCGCGTTGGCCAGTTCCGCCGGCAAACCGGTTGCCACCAACGCTTCCTCGTACAATGCGCGGCTCGGCTCGCGGTCCTCGTCGTGGATGCGGGTGCCCAGCGCGGTGTAGAAGTCGCGCAGCGCGTCGCCGCCCGCCTTGGCCTCCACCGCGATCGCGACCCGGACCGGGCCTCATCCGGTGCGCAGGAACCGTTCGTAGCGCTCCGGCAGTCCGTCGCGGCCCTCGTTGAGCACGGACAAACTCATCACGTGAAAGCGCACCCGCACGTCGCGGACCCGTTCCACCTCCAGCAGCCAGCGCGACGTCATCCAAGCCCACGGGCAGATCGGGTCGAACCACATGTCGGCGATCGCCGGCCACGTTCACCACCCGCTACCACGAGCCGGCCGGCCACAACGGGCTGCGCGCCGCGATCGCGCGCCACGTCGGCGTGTCCAGGTCGGTCCGGGCGGGCGCCGAGGACGTGCTCGTCACACAGGGCGCGCAGCAGGCGTTGGACCTGATCGGCCGGGTACTGCTGGGGCCGGGCGCGGTGGTGGCGATGGAGGAACCAGGCTATCCGCAGGCCAGGCCGCTGTTCCGGTCGCTCGGCGCGCGGATCGTGCCGGTGCCGGTCGACGAGGAGGGCATGGACGCGGCGGCCCTGCCGGCCGATGCGGCGCTCGTCTACACGACGCCGTCGCACCAGTACCCGCTCGGCACGCCGATGTCGCTGGCCAGGCGGACCGCGCTGCTGGACTGGGCGAGCGACCACGACGCGGTGATCGTCGAGGACGACTACGACAGCGAGTACCGGTTCTCCGAGCGGCCGCTGGAACCGTTGCAGAGCATCGACCGCAACGGCCGGGTGATCTACGTCGGCTCGTTCGCCAAGACCGTGCTGCCGATGCTGCGGCTGGGATTCCTCGTCCCGCCGGCATCCCTGCGGTCCGCCCTGCACAGCGCCAAACAGCTCACCGACTGGTACGGCGACCTCGTCACGCAGGGCGCGATGGCCCACTTCCTGGACGAGGGCCTGATGGCCCGGCACCTGCGCAGGGCGACCCACGAGTACGCGGCGCGCCACGAGCTGATCAATTCAACGTTGAACCGCGAATTCACCGACTGGCTGGCCGTCGTGCCGTCGGCGGCTGGCCTGCACCTGTGCGCCAAGCTGATCGCGCCCGTCGACCTGGAAGCGGTGCGGGCGGTCGCGGCACGATCCGGTGTCGAGCTGGGTTGGCTGGCCGAGAGCTGCGACACCCTGCCGGCACAGCAGGGCGTCGTGCTCGGCTACGGCATGGTCGACCCGGCGCGGATAGCGGACGGAATGCGACGGCTGGCCGAAGCATTCCGGCAGGTGTCATCGAATGGTGCCGATGTTCAGGCCGGAGCCGCACTTCGTTGACAGTCCACCGGTTCGCGCCAAACAATGCCGGCATGGTGGAGCGGATTCTCGTGCCGTTCGACGGTGATGGCAGTGGCGTCGAGGATCTGACGTGGGGCCAGATCGGCCTCTGGCAGTCGACGTTGGACGATGGCCTGTCGCGCACGACGGGCGGCATCACGCCACTGCCGCCGGGTACGACCGTCGAGGCATTGGCCGACACGCTGCGATTCACGGTGAGCCGCCACCAGTCCCTGCGCACCCGGCTCGTGTTCGACGAGGACAGCGAGGCGCGCCAGTCGTGCTCGGCGTCCGGCGAACTACCGCTGGAAATCTACGACGCGGTCGACAGGGAACCGGCCGAACTGGCTACCGAGGTCGAAACCCTGTACCAGACAACGAACTTCGATTACGAGCACGAGTGGCCGATACGAACGGCCGGCATCCGCGTGGGCGATCACGTCGTCTACATGATCGCGACCTACCATCATCTCATGATCGACGCGGACGGCATGCAGGCGTTGTTCGCCGACCTGGCCGCACGCGATCCGGAAACGGGCGCGCCGGCCGGGCCGGTGACCGGGATACCGCCGCTGGAACAGGCGCGGCAGCAACGAACCCCGGCGGCGCGCCGGCAGTCCGCAGCGTCGATGCGGCACCTGGAGAAGGTGTTCCGCACGATGTCGATCAGCAGGTTCGGCGAGCCACGCAAGGACGGCGGCCCGGACTGCCGGCAGTTGCGCTACCGTTCGCCAGCCACCCACCTGGCAGTCCGGGCGGCCGCGAACAAGTTGGGCGCCAACACTTCGGCAATACTGTTGGCCACGTTCGCGGTGGGCCTGGCCAGGTTCACCGGCCGCAGCCCGGTGATGGCGTGGCTACTGGTGAACAACCGGTTCCGCACCGGCTTCGCGGAGTCGGTCAGCGCGCTGGTGCAGATGAGCCCGTTCCTGATCGACGTCACCGAAGCGACGCTCGCCGAAACGATCAACAGGGCACAGGGCGGCGCGATGCGGGCGTACAAGAATGCCTACTACGACCCGTACCTACAGGACGAGACGATCGCGCGGGTAGTCGAGGAACGAGGCGGCGTCATAGACCGCTCGTGTTACTACAACGACCGACGATCGGCGGAACGAGACTTCACCGACGAACCAGTAGCCGACGCGGAGCAGATCACGGCGGCCGTGGCGCAGGCGGAGCTGACCTGGCCGAACGAGCCAGCGATGCCACAGCAGAAGATGTACTGCCACATCGACGACGTACCCGGCGCGATCGATTTCACCATCTCGTCGGACCTACGCTATTTCACCGAAGAAGAAATGGTGACGATCGTGCGCGGAATGGAGTCGGTAGCGATCGAGATCGCATTGGACCCGGCAGCGGCGGCGGTCTCAGAACACCACCACTGAACGCAGCACGTCGCCGTCGTGCATCTTGGTGAAGGCGGCCTCGACGTCGTCAAGGGAAATCCGCTCGGACACGAAGGCGTCCAGATCCAGCCGACCCTGCTGGTAAAGGCTGACCAGGTAAGGGAAATCGCGGTTGGGCAGGCAGTCGCCGTACCATGAGGACTTGAGCGAGCCGCCACGCGAGAAGAAGTCGATCAGCGGCATGTCGATGACCATGTCCGGCGTAGGCACGCCGACAAGGACCAGTGTGCCGGCGAGGTCGCGGGCATAGAACCCCTGACGCCAGGTATCCGGCCGGCCGACCGCCTCGATGACGACGTCAGCACCGAAGCCATTGGTAAGCTCACGAACACTCTCGACGACATCGCTGGTAGTGGCGTTGACGGTGTGAGTAGCGCCGATGTTCTTGGCCCAACTGAGTTTCCGGTCATCGACGTCGACGGCGATGATGGTCGTAGCACCGGCCAGTTTGGCACCAGCGACAGCCGCGTCACCAACACCACCGCAGCCGATCACGGCGACACTGTCCCCACGCGAAACAGCGCCGGTGTTGATAGCGGCACCCAGCCCCGCCATCACGCCACAGCCCAGGAGGCCAACAGCGGCCGGTTCCGCTGACGGATCAACCTTGGTGCATTGTCCACTATGGACGAGTGTCTTGTCGGCGAACGCCCCGATCCCGAGCGCGGGTGACAGCGGCGTGCCGTCATCGAGCGTCATGGGCTGGCGGGCGTTGTGGGTGTCGAAGCAGTACCAGGGCCGCCCGCGACGGCAGGCACGGCAGACGCCACAGACGGCGCGCCAGTTGAGGATGACGAAGTCGCCGGGCGCCACGTCGGTGACGCCGTCACCAACGGAATCGACGATGCCGGCGGCTTCGTGGCCGAGCAGGAAGGGAAAGTCGTCGTTGATGCCGCCGTCGCGATAGTGCAGGTCGGTGTGGCAGACCCCGCAAGCCTGAACTTTGACGACGGCCTCGCCGGGCCCCGGATCAGGGATGGTAATGGTCCGCATCTCGACCGGGGCGCCCTTGCCGGGGGCGATCACACCGCGTACCTGCTCAGCCATGCGCCTGTCCCTTCTTGTGACCTACCGTCAGTCTGGCAGCAACGGCTCGCCGTTGAAGACCCCCAGGGTCTCCTGATAGAACTCGATGCCCACCCCGTTCGGGTCATGGATGTAGATGCTGTCCTCGACGCCACGGTCGGGCCCGAGGTAGCTGACGCCCGCTTCGTCCAGCTTCGCCTTGATCGAGGCGAAGTGCTCGGCGCTCACCGAGAGAGCCAGGTGTTGCACAGCCCCGATGGTCTCGATGTAGTCCTGGTGCCCATGACCGGGAAAGTCGAAGAACCCCAGCAGGTTGCGGTTGCCGATGTCGAAGAAGAAGTGACTGGAGCCCTGATAGTCCCGGTTCTCCACGAGCTCGACCAGCGGAAAGCCAAGAAACTCCTGGTAGAACCGAATGGTCTCCTCGACGTCCCGGCAGACGAGCGCGAGATGATGCACTCCGCGAACGGGCGTAGGCGGACGATCGGCGAGTGGCTTGAGGTAGGTGGAGCGCAACTTGTCCCGCCGATCACGGATCTCGGCCAGTTCAGCACCCTCAGGTTGCGGCATCACGCGCTCCTTCCCACGAGTTAGGTGAAGAGTCAACCGTCCCACGTTTCCCCCAAAGCCGCGACCGCCATCCACGCAGAGTCACGCATCGCGGTCGCGGGTCGAGGGTCGGGCGGCGCGGGCGCGAGTCGGGGGTCGTGGGGTCGTGGGCCGAGTCGACTCGGCCCAGGCCGGAACCACAGC
>DATBDL010000185.1:0-12693 GCA_036269975.1 Pseudonocardiaceae bacterium
AGATGTTCGCGAAGGTGGTCGCCAACCCTGGTGGTGGCAAGACTTACGAACCGATCACCGCATGGGATCTGGAACTCTACGCCGAGTGCAGGTCGCTGCTGAGAGAGTTGCCCGATGATGCCGTGCTTCCGCTCGGCAAGCTGGCACCGGGAAACAACACTAATCAAGCGCTCAACTGGAACTTCCGGGAATGGAGCGACTTCTTCAACGCCCGGCAACTCTATTCGCTGTCGCTCATCGCGTCAGCAGTTCGCGAGCTACCCGGTCGGACACCCGAGCGCGAGGCACTGTGCACTCTGTTCTCGGGCACACTGGAGTTCAACAACCTGTTCACATCATTCAAGGGTGAGGGCACCGGCGCCGTCCGCCATATGTTCTCGCACCATATCCTCAAACCGGAGAGAACACCGCTGGAAGCCCACCCTTGGGGGACTCCGCAATCTTCTGGTGCGTTCTCCACGCTACTGAGAAGTCGCCTGTACCGCGCTCATGAATACAAGGCCGTTCCCACGGACCTGGTCGCCACGGACACGGGTGTCGAGCGGGTCACGGGCGTTGCCCGTCCACTGACCGTCACAATGGTCGATTCATGGCCGGCCTTCGCAGCCGCTCCGGGGCAGGTCGCCTACGTGGCAAGCAGGAACTCCGCCGATACGGATCTTCCTGATGGCTCGGTAGACCTGATCATCAGCGATCCGCCCTATATGGACAACGTTCACTATGCCGAGTTGGCGGATTTCTTTCACGCATGGTTGCGGGCCATGCGACCCTACGACGGATATCCGACGGAAGGTTCGACGCGTCGGCCTGGTGAAGTCCAGCACGCCGACCCGGTCGAGTTCGGCAAGGCGATCGAGGCCGTGTGGACGGAATGCGAGCGCGTCCTCAAGCCCGGTGGGCTTGTTGCGTTCACGTTCCACCAAGCGCGGATCGGCGGATGGGTGCGGCTGATCGAGTCGCTACGACGCTCCGGCTTCGTGGTCACAGCGGTCCAGCCGGTCAAGGGTGAAATGACCACGAGTATCGTGAAGGCGGGTGCGCGCGAGCCGTCCAACCTCGACAGCATCGTAATCTGCCGCCGTATCGCGGATGGAGCTACGAACCCCAACAACTCCCTCGACGAAGCGCTCGCGACCGCCCACAAGGAGTTGACGACGCTGCGTGACGCGGGCATCGACGTCGGTGCGGGCGACGTGCGATCCGTGGTACGCGGGTCACTGCTCGCCTTCCTCGCGGCAACCGGCTCAGCACTCGACTCCGCTGCGGAGGCGCTTGTGGACTCCCGAGCAACCGAGACGACTCACACGATCCTCGACGATCCGGCACACCAGAACCCCGCGCTACGACCGAAACCAGGCCGCCCGCACCGGTGACCCCGCCGCCAACGCCTCCCCCAGCGACGACGTACGCAACCCACGCTCGGCAAGTCCACCAAGAATCCGCCGCGACAGTTCGCCCCGATCGAACGTCGGCGCTGGACCGTCGTCCACCCCGTCGAACTGATCCGCATACCCGTCGTGCAGCAACAGCACCGAACCGGATCGCACGCCACCGGCCCGACCGGCGATCGAGTCGACCGGCTCGTCCTTCCAGTCGGCCACCTCGTCGCTCCACACCACGGATTCCATACCGGTCGACTTGATCGCCGCCCACGTCGTCGGGTACTGCGCGCCGTAGGGCGGGCGGAACCAGCGGACCGGACTCCCTGCCATGTCCTCCAGTTCGCGCTGACCGGCGATGGTGCGGCGACGGACCTCGATCGGCGACATCGTGGTCAGCCGGACGTGGTTGATGCCGTGCAACGCGATCTCGTGCCCGGCCGCCACGACGTCGGCAAGCAAGCCCGGATGCTTGCGGGCGCGGCCGACCAGGATGAAGAACGTCGCCGTCGTGCCGGCTTCGGCCAGCGCTGCCAGCACCTTGTCGGTGCCCCCCGGTTGCGGACCGTCGTCGTACGTGAGCACAACGAGATCGCCGGACGGGCGCACCGACCGGAGCGAGCCGATCGGTGCGGTGAGCGGGAGGATCATCCGACGGACGGTCGCGGCAGGCATGGCGCACATCGTGCCAGCGACGGCAGCCGCTTTCACCTCCCCCGGTCGGGTTTCGTCTCCCCCTCCCCTGTAACACCTGCCTGATCAGTCCCGATCATTTTCACGCGAACCTCCGTCGGTCCGACAGCGGGTGAAAATAATGGATCAAGGAGCCGGCGGCGTCACGGTTTCGATCGTCATGGTGAGCTACAACGCCGCTCACGAGCTCGAGCGCACCCTGGCCGCGATCACCGGGCCCGCAGCACCACATGTGTCGCACGAGATCCTCGTCACCGACAACGGCTCCACCGATGGTGCCGCCGAGGTGGCCGAGAAGGCACTCGGCGCCGACGCCGTCAAGCGTCTTGGCCGTAACACCGGCTTCGGCTACGCGATCAACCGCACGGTCGAACGGGCGAACGGCGATTTCCTGTTGCTGCTCAATCCGGACGCCCGCCCCGAACCGGGTGCGATCGACGCCCTGCTGGCGCATCTGCTGGCGCATCCCGGCGACGGCATCGTCGGTGGCCGCTCGTTGACGCCGGCCGGGCAGCTCGATCCGCGTAGCTGTTTCGGCCGGATCACGCCATGGAGCCTGACCTGCTGGGCGGTCGGCCTTTCCGTGCTCGGCCGGCACAGCCGCTGGCTGGCGCCGGAGTCGCTGGGCAGGTGGCAGCGCGACTCCGTCCGCAACGTCGACGTGATCAGCGGCGGTTTCCTGCTGGCGGCCGCTCAGACGTGGGAACGGCTGGCGGGCTTCGACGAGACGTACCGGATCTACGGCGAGGACCAGGACCTGTGCCTGCGGGCGACGGCCATCGGTTTCCGGCCGTCGATCACACCGAACGCCGTGATCGTGCACGCGGTGGGCGCTTCGTCCAGCGACAAGACCAACCGGGACGTGCTGGTGCTCACCGGCAGGGCCACCGTCGTCCGGCAACACCTCGGCCACTGGCACGGCTACGGTCTGTTCGCGCTGCGGTTCGGCGTGGCGTTCCGGTCCTTCGGCGAACACGTCCTCGGCAAGTCGCCCGGCCGGTGGCGCAAGGTGTGGCGGCGGCGGTCGGAGTGGGCAGGCGGCTGGCGGGCGGACACCCCGATGCCGGCGTTCGCCACGACGGATGCCGCCGCATGACGGGGCTGCTGGCCAGCGTCGTCATCCCGGCGCACAACGAACAGCACGTGATCGGCCGCTGCCTGCGCGCGCTCACGGACGGCGCCGCCGACGGCGAACTGGACGTGATCGTCGTGGCCAACGCGTGCGACGACGACACGGCGGGCGTGGCGCGAAGCCTCGGCGCGCTGGTGATCGAGACAGCGGAACCCGGCAAGGCGAACGCGCTGAACCTCGGCGACGCGCGATGCCGCACCTTCCCCCGGCTCTACCTGGACGCGGACATCGAGATCTCGGCGGCGGGCGTCCGTGACCTGGTCAAGGCGCTCACCGCCGCCGGCGTACTGGCGTGCGCACCCGCCCCACAGGTGGACATCAGCCACGTCGGCCGGCCGGTCCGCCGCTTCCACACCGTCCTGGAACGGCTACGCGGCGACCGGGCCGCCGGGCTGTCCGGCGCCGGTGCCTACCTGCTCGGCGAGCCGGCCCACCGGCGCGTGTTCCCGATGCCGTCCCGGCTGATCGCCGACGACGCACTGGTGCACCGCACGTTCACCGAAGCGGAGCGGGCCGTCGTCGACCTGGTGTCGGTGACGATCCGCCCGCCACGCACGGTGTCCGCCCTGATCCGGCGGCGCGCCCGTGTCCGCATCGGCAACCAGCAGTTGGCCGCGCTCGGCGTGCCGGCGACCGAAGCGTCGCTTGGCATGAGGAAGCTGTTCGGGCTGGTCCGGCGAAAGCAGGTCAGGTGGTCGGACGCCGGCTGCTTCGCGGCGATCGTGCTGACCGAACGGGCCGTCACGAGCGCGCGGAAGCTGCGCCGAGGGAATCCGGCCTGGTCGGCGGACCGCACGACCCGATCCTGAACACAACCCGTAACTCCGGTGCGCTGCGCGCCGACGTATCAGGTAGGACGACGGAGGGGGTCGGCGTGGGCAGAGGGCCACACGTGCTGATCGTGGTGCAGAACCTGCCGGTGCCGCTGGACCGGCGGGTCTGGCTGGAATGCCAGGCGCTCACGGCCGCCGGCTACGAGGTGTCCGTCATCTGTCCGAAGGGGCCGGGCGACCCGAAGTACCAGGTCGTCGACGGCGTGCACCTGTACAAGTACGCGCCGCCACGCCAGGCGGACGGCTTCGTCGGCTACGCGTGGGAGTTCCTCTACTGCTGGCTGCGCACGGCGGCGAAGACCGTCGCCGTCCGCGGGCGCGGGAGCTTCCAGGTGCTCCAGGCATGCAACCCGCCGGACATCTACTGGTCGCTGGCTCTGTTGTGGCGGCTCGCGGGCGTGCGATTCGTGTTCGACCACCACGACCTCAACCCGGAGGTCTACCGGTCCCGGTTCGGCGAGCCGCAGGGCCTGGCCGGCAAAGCCCAGCTCAAGGCCCTGTACTGGCTGGAACGCAGGACCTTCCGCACCGCGGCACGCGTGATCTCGACGAACCAGTCCTACCAGCGCATCGCCTGGGAGCGCGGCGGCGTGCCGAAGGAGCACACCACGGTCGTGCGGTCCGGCCCGGACACGTCGGTCATGCGACCGGGCGAACCGGTGCCCGCCCTGCGCAACGGTCGCCGGCACCTGGTCGTCTACCTGGGGATCATGGGGCCGCAGGACGGCGTCGACGGCGTGCTGCGGGTGGCCGACCAGGTGGTCCACCACCACGGCCGCGACGACGTCCAGTTCGCGCTGCTCGGCTTCGGCGACTGCCTTGAGGACCTGAAGCGGCAGTGCGCCGAACTGAAACTGAACGACGTGGTCGACTTCACCGGACGGGTGGGACCGCAGGAGATCTCCCGGTACCTGTCCACCGCGTCGGCCGGCCTGAGTCCCGATCCGCTCAGCCCGCTCAACGACGTGTCAACGATGAACAAGACGATGGAGTACCTTGCCTACGCGCTGCCGGTGGTGGCGTACCGGCTGACCGAGACCGTGGTGTCCGGCGGCGAGTGCGTCGTCTACGTGGAGCCGGGCGACGAGTCCGGATTCGCGGACGCCCTGGTCAAGCTGCTCGACGACGCGGACCTGCGAGTCGAACTGGGTGCGAAGGGCCGGGAGCGGGCGGTTCGGGAACTAGACTGGCGGCCGCAGTCACAGGCGTACGTATCGGTCTTCGACGGTCTATTCGGCCTGACCAGGGCCACCACAGTGCACACCGAGGCCGACACGGCCGACGAACAGGTTGGATGAGGTGGAGCGATGTTCGCGCGCCGGATCGCGGTGATCGGCACGGGTTACGTAGGGCTGACCACTGGGGCGTGTCTCGCGTCGCTCGGCCACCGCGTGGTGTGCGCCGACGTGGACGAGGCCAAGGTGGCGCGGCTGCGCCGTGGCGAGGTGGACATCCTGGAGCCGGGCCTGCCGGAACTGGTCGGCGCCGGCCTGGCCTCTGGCCGGTTGTCGTTCGTGCTGGGCGCCCGTACCGCCATCGCGGAGCTCGACGGCGGGGCGGAAGTCGTGTTCCTGTGCGTGCCGACCCCGATGGGCGTCGGTGGCATGGCCGACCTCGGCGCTGTCGAGTCCGTTGTGGACGAGGTCAGGGACCTGCTGAGCCCGAACAGCGTCGTGGTGAACAAGTCGACGGTCCCGGTGGGTACTGCGGAGCGCACCGCGGAACTGATCGACCGCGCGGACGTCGCCGTCGTGAGCAACCCGGAGTTCCTGCGCGAAGGCGCCGCGGTACACGACTTCCTGAACCCGGACCGGATCGTCGTCGGATCGGTCTCCCAGGACGCGGCGGAGCGGGTCGCGTCCCTCTACGCCAAGCTGGGCGCCCCCACGGTGCTCACCGACGCGGCCAGCGCGGAACTGGTCAAGTACGCGGCGAACTGCTTCCTGGCGATGAAGCTGTCCTACATCAACGCGGTCTCCGAGCTCTGCGAACGGCTGGGCGCCGACATCACCGACGTGACCGAGGGCATGGGCTACGACCGGCGGATCGGCCAGGCATGCATGTCCCCCGGCCCCGGCTGGGGCGGCTCCTGCCTGCCGAAGGACACCCAGGCGATGCTCCAGGTGGCCGATTCGGCGGACTACGAGTTCCGGCTGCTGCGGGCCACGATCGACACGAACACGAGGCAACGGCAACGCATGGTGGACAAGGTCCGCCTCGCGGTGACCGGGCAGCGCGGCGGGTCGCTCTCGCACACCAGGATCGGAGTGCTCGGCCTGACCTTCAAGGCGGGCACGGACGACCTGCGGGACTCGCCGGCGCTGGCGGTGTCGGCGCTGCTGCGCCAGGCGGGCGCCGAGTTGGTCGGCTACGACCCGGCGCTCACCACGGACGCGGGCACGCGCCCGGAACTGGACGCGCTGACCGTCGTGGACGATCCGTACCTGGCGGCCAAGGATGTGGACGCGCTGGTCGTGCTCACGGAGTGGCCGGAGTTCCGCAGTCTGGACTGGGCGCGACTGGCCGGCGTGGTCCGTAAGCCGATCGTCGTCGACCTGCGCAACCTGCTGGACCCGGATATCCTGCGCCGAGCGGGTTTCGCCTGGACGGGATTGGGCCGGCGAGGCTGACACAATCACTCCGGACGCACAACGTGGTACGTACGGAAGGATTGTCGTGGACATCTTCGTGATCGTGGGTGCCGGCCTGGCCGGTGCGAAGGCCGCGGAAGCACTGCGGACGCAGGGCTTCGTCGGCGTGGTGGTGCTGGTGGGTGAGGAGACGCACCTGCCGTACGAGCGGCCCCCGCTGTCCAAGGACTTCCTGGCCGGTAACGCGGAGCAGGAGGGCTTCACGGTCCACGAGCGGCGGTGGTACGAGGACAAGGACATCGACCTGCGCCTTGGCACGACGGTCACCGCCGTCGATCGGACGGCCCACCAACTGGAACTGTCGGACGGCAGCCGGCTCGACTACACGAAGCTGCTGCTGGCAACGGGTTCCAGCCCACGGACGATCGAGGGCGCCGACCCGGCGAAGGTGCACTACCTGCGCACGGTGGACGACGCGATCCGCCTACGCGCCGAACTGAAGAACGAAGCGCGGGTAGTGGTGATCGGCGCGGGTTGGATCGGTCTGGAAGTGACGGCGGCGGCACGCCAGGCGGGTGCCGAGGTCACGGTCCTTGAGTACGCGGAACTGCCGCTGCTGCGCGTGCTGGGCCCGGAAGTGGCCAACGTGTTCAAGGCACTGCACGAAGAACACGGCGTAGACATGCGGTTCAACGCGAGAGTGACTGCGATCACGGAGAACGCCGTACACCTGGCCGACGGCACGGTGGTCGAAGCGAACGCGATAGTAGTGGCGGTAGGAGCGGCCCCCAACACGGCGCTGGCGGAAGCGGCCGGCCTGGACGTGGACAACGGCATACTGGTGGACGCGAGCCTGCGCACGAGCGACCCAGACATTTATGCGGTCGGCGACGTGGCCAACGAAGAACACCCGATACTCGGCCAACGAGTCCGGGTGGAACACTGGGCGAACGCACTGAACCAGCCGGCAACGGCGGCAAAGGCAATGCAGGGCGAGCCGGTGGAATACGACGAGCTGCCGTACTTCTACACCGACCAGTACGACCTGGGCATGGAATACATCGGCCACGCGGACCCAGGCGCATACGACAGGGTCGTCTTCCGAGGTGACGTGGCGACACGGGAGTTCATCGCGTTCTGGTTGCAGGACAACAAGATCAAGGCCGGAATGAACGTGAACGTGTGGGACGTGGTCGACCCCGTCAAGGCACTGATCAAGTCCGGCCGAACCGTGGACCCGGCCAAACTGGCAAACCCGGACGTCCCACTGGACGAGGTGTAGGTCATGTCGCACGGATCGTCGTAGCAGGAGTCCGCGAACACGACGGCCAACTCAGCCAGGTCGGCACCGCTGACCGACCCGGAAACCAGCATACCGACAGCCTACGACTGCGGGGTTGGGGTGCGGCGCGCCCCAACCCGGCGCCGCTGTACCGCGGGATGCCAGCTCAGAATTCCGGTGTCGGCACTCTCGATGCCCGCCGCACCGACGATGCTTGCCGGAATCTGACCGGACGAAGTGATGTTGTGGTTGCCCTGGATCAGGACCGACTTGGCGTTCATGTCGGCCGACCCGTTGGTCCACCAGTTGCCCTCGATGTCCAGCGGATCGTCCGTGCCGTTGTCGAGGGTGAAGTTGGTGTGGTTGCTGCCCCACACATTGGAGTTGATATTGTACTCGGCATTGCCGGTGATGGTCACGTAACTGGCACCGTTGTCCGTGTACAACCCGTGCCCCGCGGTGGCGATGTTGTCGTGGACGATATTTCCCGTCAGATGCTCCCCCGTCGACAATGACGTGCCTGTGATGCCATTGGTGTAGATCCCGCCACCGTCGGACAGGTCGGTCATCACCTGGAAGACGAGATTGTCGTTGAACTGGTTGGCATGCGAGAAGTTCGGCTCGGCTGGCAGCTTGACCTTGTCCGGCCAGCCGCCCCAGCCGACCGATATTCCGGAATACGGCGTGTTGTCGATCTGGTTGTGCGCGAACGTCGAACTCTTGACATAGCCGATGTCGATCGCGACGCCACCATGATATTCGGCGGCGATGTTGGTGAAATGACTGTCCTGCACCGTGATCGACCCGGTCTGCTGCGCGGCCGGCGGGTCGTTCCGATCCACTCCGCCGACGTCCAGCCCGTTGCCGGAAATATCCGTGAACACGTTGGCGGTCACCTTGTCGTGCTGTGAGTCGTCGCCGATGTCGAGGCCGGCGGCGCCGAGATGGACGAAATAGTCGTGGTCGAACGTGATGTTGTCGTCGTCGGCCAGTCGCACGTTGCCCGGCATCTTCGTCCAGTTGCCGTACGGGCAGGTTCCACCGGAGACGAACGTGCACAGGCCCTGCGTCGCGAACCCGTTGGTACCCGTGATGGTGTACGTCGCCTGGATCTCGGCGAAACCGGTGCCGGTGCTCGGTGTCGTGTCGGTGCCGTAGGAGAACTGGATGCCGCGGAATGCGATGTTGTGCACCTGCGCCGACGTGCTGCCCGTTACCGACATCAGAGTGGCCAGGCCGGCCGCCTCGACGTCCGCTGTGGACAGATCCTCACCGGACCGCGGAATGTAGAACAGCTTGTGCGCCGACGAGTCCAGGTACCACTGGCCCGCCTTGGTCAGCAACGGCATCGCGTTCTCGACCGACGTCGGCGACTCGGTGACCGACTGCCGGCCGACCAGCTCGAAAGTGCGCCCCGACCCGTCGGTGCGCAGCACGCGCTTGGTCGAGTTGTTCCAGCACGGCTGGGCCATCGTGATCGTCGTACTCGTGATCGACGCGACGGGGCAGCGTGGCTCGGTCCACGCCCCGAGGCCGCCCTTGTACACGAACTCGATCGAGCTCTGGTTGGTCCAGCTCGCCATCGGGTCGCCGGCGGATGTCGTGTAGCCGGTCGCCGTCTGCTTGACGCTCACCGGCAGTACCCCGCTCGCCCGCGCCGCCCGCACCCCGTCGACGTACACCTGCCGGGTGCTCAGCGAACTCGGTACCGACGCGACCCAGATGTTCTTGGCCGAGTTGAACTGTGTCCAGCCGGTCACCCGCACGCCACCGCTGATCACCGGCTGGGTACCGGACTCGGCCTGCCAGGTGATGGTGCCGTTCGTGCCGGAGTCGGCCGCCGTGAACGCGAGCGGTGCCGTGAGCCGGTAGTCACCGCCGGCCAGGTTGACCGTGATCGCCCCCGCCGTCGACTGATCGAGCGCCCGCACGGCACTCTGCGCCTTCTGCGGGGTCTGGAACGGACTGCCGGCGCTCGTGCCCGAGTTGCTGTCACTACCGGTCGGCGAGACGAAGAAGCTCACCGGTGCGGCCGCGGCGAACGCCGGCACGGCCAGCGTGACACCCACGCCGAGCACGACGGCAGCCACGACGGCCAGCGCACCGCGCGGCCCTGTCAGCCGGGACATAACGACTCCTCTCTGCGGACTTCGGTCGAGCGGGCGACTCACAAACTGAGTCCAGACATCGGATGACACAATCGATGCCCAAGTGTCCTTACTCGCCATCACAGGCGGTAGATCGCGGCTCTGACAGAGTACAAACGTTTTCTTGTGGTCTACTCCATCGGCCATGGCCAGTCAAGAATCATCCGATGAATGAGGGTCGATCTACCATTGACAGGTGCCGGTCACGATCCGCGACGTCGCGGAACAGGCGCGGGTGTCGGTGGCCACCGTGTCCCGCGCGCTCAGTTCCCCGCACCTGGTCAACCAGGTGACACGGGCCCGAGTGCTCGCTGTCGCGAACGAGCTCGGGTACCGACCGAGCCCGGCCGCGCGCAGCCTGATCACCGGGCGCACCGGCAACATCGGCATCGTGGTGCCGGATCTGGGCAACCCGTTCTTCACCGGTGTGCTCAAGAGCGTGCAGGCGCGCGCCCGTGAGGCGGGCTACGCCGTACTGGTCGGCGACTCCGACGAGGACCCGGCGGCGGAGGAAGAACTGGTCAAGATGATGGCCAAGCAGGTGGACGGCGTGGTGCTGTGCTCACCGGGGATCAAGGACGCACAGATCGTCGCACTGGCCGAGCACAGCTCGCTCACGCTGCTCAACCGCAGGGTGCGCGGCATCGGCGCGGCACTGATGGACAGCGCGGGCGGCATGCGCCAGATCGTGGCGCACCTGGCGGAGCTGGGGCACCGGCGCTGCGCCTACCTGGCCGGCCCGCGCAACTCGTGGTCCAACCGGGAGCGCAGGCGCGGCCTGCGGGCAGCGGCGCGACAGCATGAGGTCGACATCGTCGAACTGGGCCCGTTCCCGCCACGCTACGAGGGCGGTGTCGCAGCGGCCGACCGGGCCGTCGACGCGGACGTGACGGCGTTGATCGCCTACAACGACATCATGGCGCTGGGTGCGCTGGCCCGGCTGCGCGACCGTGGCATCGACGTGCCGGGCGGGTTGAGCGTCACCGGCTTCGACGACCTGGTCTTCGCGGCGGTCTGCGCCCCGCCGCTGACCACGGTCGCCATGCCGGTGCGCGCGGCCGGCAGGGGTGCGGTAGATCTGCTGCTCGGTCAGCTCGACGGCGGCGAGGGTTCGCCACGCACCCAACTCGATCTCGCCACCCATCTGATCGTCCGGGGCACCACGGCGGCCCCACCCCGCTCCCGTCGCAAGCGCTGAACTCACGACCAGGCCGCTCCATGCGGGAATCGCATGCGGCCGCACGGTTCGTTGACGCGCGGATAGAACTTCCAGTAGGAACGGAGCTACCTATAGTTAGTAAATGTCCCTTACGGATACGCGAGGCCCGATGACGGACACCGACGAGCTGACCACGACCAAACCGGCACTGCGGGCCGACGCGCAACGCAACCGGATCCGCATCCTGGACGCGGCCGAGTCGGTGTTCGCCGAGTTGGGAGCGACGGCGTCGACGGAGGAGGTGGCCAGCCGGGCCGGGGTCGCCATCGGCACGGTGTTCAGGCACTTTCCGACCAAGCGCGACCTACTGGCAGCGATCATGACCGATTTACGGTGCCGGCTGACGGCGCAGGCCCGCACACTGGCAGTGGCAGGCGACCCGACGACAGCACTGTTCGACTTCGCAACCAGCCTGGTCGAGTTGGCCACCACGAAACGCACGGTGGTCGAGTTGCTCACCGACGCGGCAGGCCAGGTAGGCAGCCTCCAGCAGGCGGTGGACGCGCTGCTGGTCCGAGCGCAACAGGCAGGTGTGGTCCGGCCGGACGCGCGAATCGCCGACGTGATGGCACTGCTGGGCGCGGCCAGCCAGGGAACGCTGCGCGGCGGGTGGGACCGCCAGGCCCGCGACCGCACCCTGAGCATCATCTTCGACGGCTTACGCACCGGCGCGATGGGCACGATTGAGGTGGGACAGCGGCAGGTCGGCTGACAAGCCGCGAATGGTGCCCAGCCCGGCCAAGCCGCCCAGCCATGCATCGACGGACCGGACCCAGACCCGAGGGGTTATCCCGATCAGACAGCACAACCCCGCTCGTCCGGTCCTTCCCGCTCTTCCCGATCCCTGCCGCACGTACGACAATGAAAGATCGGGACGAGCAGGCCAACCCAAACAGAGAAGCCGGACCCGCCTGAATCAGGCACGCTTGCTGGTAACAGAGGGAGGCGGCCATGACCGATCGTCATGACGTGGTGATCGTCGGCGGTGGGCACAACGGGCTCGTCGCTGCCACCTACCTGGCCAAGGCCGGCCTTTCCGTACTGCTCCTGGAAAAGAACGACACCCTGGGCGGCGCCACGAACTCGTCCCAGCCCTTCGACGGCGTCGACGTCCGGCTCTCCCGCTACTCGTACCTGGTGAGCCTGCTGCCCAAGCTGATCATCGACGAGCTCGGCCTGCCCATCAGACTCCTTCGTCGCCGCGTGCAGTCCTACACCCCCGTCGACCGCGACGGCACGCCGACCGGCCTGCTCGTCGACGACGGCGACCCGGCCGGCACCGCGGCCTCGTTCCGCCGGGTCAGTGGCTCGGAAACGGAATACCAGCGCTGGCAGGACTTCTACCGGATGACGGCAGATGTGGCGCGCAAAGTGTTCCCGACCATGACCGCGCCACTACGGACCCGCGACGAGATGC
>DATBDL010000186.1:0-34022 GCA_036269975.1 Pseudonocardiaceae bacterium
CCGGAGGGCACGAACCTGTTCGACAGCATGATCGTGTTCGAGAACTACCCGTTCGACGAGAACGCCGTGCTGGCCGCCGGCCTGCGGGTCCGCGAGGTACGCGCCCACGAGACCACCAACTTCCCGCTGTCCGCCCGCGCCCACCTCGACGACCGCCTCCACGTCCAGATCGCCTACGATCCAGCGTTGTTCGATCCGTCCACAACAGATCGCATGGCCGTGCACCTGACGGCCCTGCTGAACGGGATGACGGCCGACCGGGTCGCCGACCTACCGATGCTCACGCCGGCGGAACAACATCAACTGCTCACGACGTGGAACGGCACCGAGACGTCCGCCGGCACCACGACCCTGCCCGACCTGTTCGAACGGCAGGTGGCCAGCACGCCGGACGCGATCGCGGTCACCTGCGAGCGGACCAACCTCACCTACGCCGAGGTGAACCGGCAGGCGAACCAGTTGGCGCACAAGCTGATCGCCTGCGGCGCCGGTCCGGAGCGGTTCGTCGCGCTGGTACTGCCAAGCTCGACAGCGCTGGTCGTCGCGGTGCTGGCCGTGCTCAAGACCGGCGCGGCCTATGTGCCGCTCGATCCGGACTATCCGGCCGACCGGATCGCCGGCACGATCGCGGACGCCCAGCCGGTCGTGGTGGTCGACTCGATCGACGCCGACGGCTACCCGGCCACGAACCCCAGCCGGCACCTGGACCATCGGCACCCGGCCTACGTGATCTACACGTCGGGTTCGACCGGTCGGCCGAAGGGCGTGCTCATTCCGCACGAGAACGTGGTGCGGCTGTTCGAGTCGACGCGCCACTGGTTCGACTTCAACGACACGGACGTCTGGACGCTGTTCCACTCCTACGCCTTCGACTTCTCGGTGTGGGAACTGTGGGGCGCGCTTCTGCACGGCGGCCGGCTCGTCGTGGTGCCGCACAGTGTTTCCCGTTCGCCCCAGGACTTCCTGCGCCTGCTGGCCGACGAGCGGGTCACCGTCCTCAACCAGACACCGTCCGCGTTCTACCAGCTCATGGCGGCCGACCCCGGTGCGCTTTCGCTGCGGTACGTCGTGTTCGGCGGCGAGGCGCTGGACCTGCGCCGGCTGGCCGGCTGGTACGACCGGCACGCCGATGACGGCCCGGTGCTGGTCAACATGTACGGCATCACCGAAACGACCGTCCACGTGTCGTACCTGGCGCTGGACCGGACGCGCGGCGCCGGCAGCACGATCGGCGTGCCCATTCCGGATCTGCGGACGTACGTGCTGGACAGTGGCTTGCGGCCGGTGCCGATCGGAGTGCCCGGTGAGCTGTTCGTGGCCGGGGCCGGCCTCGCGCGGGGCTACCTCAACCGGCCGGGCCTGAGCGCGGACCGGTTCGTGGCGTGTCCGTTCGGTGAGCCCGGCGCGCGGATGTACCGGACCGGGGACGTGGTCCGCTGGAGCGCCGACGGCCTGCTGGAATTCGTCGGCCGGGCGGACGCGCAGGTGAAGATCCGTGGCTTCCGGATCGAGCCGGGCGAGATCGAGGCCGCGCTGTTGGCCCGACCGGAGATCGGCCAGGCCGCCGTCGTGGTCCGGCGCCGTGACGGCGGCGAGCAGCTCGTCGCCTACCTGGTCGCAGCTACTGGCCACACCGTCGACCATCGGGCCGTCCGGGACGGCCTTGTCGACGTGCTGCCGCGGCACATGGTGCCGGCCGCGTTCGTGACACTGCCGGAACTCCCGTTGACCCGCAACGGAAAGCTCGACCACCGAGCGCTGCCCGAGCCGGACCGCGTCGGCGACGGCTACGTGGCGCCGCGCACCGAGACCGAGCGTCGGATCTCGGAAACCTGGGCCGAACTGCTCGGAGTGTCGACGGTCGGCATCGAGGACAACTTCTTCGAGCTCGGCGGCGACTCGATCCTGTCGATCCGGCTCGCCGCGCGGCTGCGGACCGTCCTGGGCATCGACGTGTCCCCGCGCACGGTCTTCGGCAACACCACCGTCGCATCGCTCGCGGCCGCACTGGCCGAGGAGACAGCGCAGCCGCCGATTCCCACCGCTCCGCGCCACGGCCACCTGCCGATGTCGTTCGCCCAGCAGCGGCTGTGGTTCCTCGACCAGTTCGAGCCGAACAGCACCGAATACCTGACCTGGTACGGCGTCCGCCTGCACGGTGACCTCGACATCGAGGCTCTCCAAGCCGCCCTGACCACCCTGGCCGCCCGACACGAATCGCTCCGCACGACGTTCGACACCGTCGACAACCACGGCGTGCAGATCATCCACGAACCCGCCGAGGTCCCCCTCGCCTTCCACGACGGCGACCTCGACGAGGTCATCGCCGCCGACAACGGCCGGCCGTTCGACCTGCGCACGGGTCCGCTGTGGCGCGCCAACCTGATCCGCGTCGGCCCGGACGATCACGCGCTCACGTTGACCATGCACCACATCATCACCGACGGCTGGTCCATGGGCGTACTCGTCGACGAGCTCAGCGCGTGCTACCAGGGCAGTCCCCTGCCGGCGCTGCCACTGACCTATGTGGACCATGCGGCGTGGCAACGGGAACAGCGGCATGACGAACAGCTCGCCTACTGGCGGGAGCAGTTGGGCGGCAGCGCGTCGCTGGACCTGCCGACCGACCGGCCGCGCCCGCCGGTCCAGACGAAGAACGGTGCCGCGATCGAGTTCACCGTGCCGGCCGACACCACGAACGCACTGCGCGAGCTGGCCAACCGCCACGACAGCAGCCTGTTCCCGGCACTGGTCGCGGTGTGCCAGGTGTTGCTGCACCGCTGGACCGGACAGTCGGACATCGCGGTCGGCACCGTCGTATCCGGGCGGGAACGGCCGGAACTGGCGGGCCTTGTCGGCATGTTCGTCAACACGATCGTGCTGCGGTCACAGGTCGGCGGCACGTTCGACGAGTTCCTCCGCCAGGTCAAGGACACCGTCGGCCATGCCATGGCAAACCAGGACGTGCCGTTCGAGCGGATCGTGGACGAGCTGGCGCCGGACCGGGACACCAGCCGGACGCCGCTGTTCCAGGCGATGGTCGTGTTGCAGAACGCGGCCAACCCGATTCCGGATCTGCCCGGCATCACCGTCGGCGATCTGCCGCTGCCGGACCAGACCACCAGCGTCGACCTCAGCATCGACTTCCAGGAGCAGGACAGCGCGCTCGCCGGCTCGCTCGTCTACAACACGGACCTGTTCGACGCATCGACCATGGAGCGGATGGTCGAGCACCTGCTGATCCTGTGCACGGCCGTCACCAGCAGCCCGACCCGGCCGATGGCCACCCTCGACCTGCTGCCGGCACACGAACGCGCCCAGTTGCTGCGCGGCTGGAACGACACCGCACTCGACGCACCGGACCAGACGTATCCCGAGTTGTTCCAGGCCCAGGTCATGCGCACGCCGGACGCGACCGCGCTGGTCTGCGGCACCACGACCTTCACCTACACCGAGCTCAACGACCGCGCCAACCGCCTGGCCCACCACCTGATAGAGCGGGGTGTCGGCCCGGAGCGGATCGTGGCGCTGGCCCTGCCGCGCACCGCCGACATGGTGATCGCGCTGCTGGCCGTCTGGAAGGCCGGTGGGGTCTACCTGCCGATCGACCCCACCCTCCCGGCGGACCGGATCGAGTTCCTGCGCGCGGACGCCGATCCGGTGCTGGTGCTGGACCGGATCATCGACCCGATCGGCGTTCCCAGCACGAATCCGGTCACTCCGTTGCGAGCGGCCAACACCGCGTACGTGATCTACACGTCCGGTTCGACCGGCCGGCCCAAGGGCGTCGCGGTGCCACACCGGAACCTGGCGAACCTGCTGGCCGCGCACCGGGCCGGCTTCGTCGCGGACGCGGGCGGTGGCCGGTTGCGGGTGGGGCTGACCGCGACCTTCTCGTTCGACACGTCGCTGGAAGGCCCGCTGTTGATGGCCGACGGCCACGAACTGCACCTGATCGACGAAGGTCTCCGGGTCGACCCGCACGCGCTCGTCGACCACATCGCCCGACACCGGATCGACTTCCTCGACCTCACCCCCACCTACCTGCGCGAGCTCGTGGCCGCCGGCCTGCTGGACAGTCCGCCGCGCGTCCTGATGATCGGCGGCGAAGCACTGCCGGCCACACTCTGGCACCGGCTCTCCGAGGTCGCCGCCTACAACTTCTACGGCCCCACCGAAACCACCATCGACGCCCTGGTCTGCCGTGTTTCCGACGCGGACCGGCCGCTGGTGGGGCGGCCATTGGGGAATCTGAGCGCGTACGTGTTGGACAGCGCGTACCAACCGGTGCCGATCGGCGTGCACGGCGAGCTGTACCTGGCCGGCGACCAACTGGCGCGCGGCTATCTCAATCGCCCCGGTCTGACCGCCGATCGGTTCGTCGCCAATCCGTTCGGCGACCGACATGGATGCCGGATGTACCGAACGGGCGACCTGGTCCGCTGGACGAACGACGGCATGCTGGACTACCTCGGTCGCGCGGACGACCAGGTCAAGGTGCGCGGCCACCGGATCGAACTCGGTGAGGTCGAGGCCGCCCTGACCCGGCTGCCCTACGTCGCGGCCGCCGCGGCCGCGATCCGTCACGACCGGCTCGTCGGCTACGTGGTGCCGGTCGCCGACGCGACCGACGATGCCGACCTGCGATCGGCGTTGCGGCAGACGTTGCCGGACTACCTGGTGCCGACGGCATTCGTCACGCTGGCCGCGCTGCCGCGCACCACCAGCGGCAAGATCGACCGCCGTGCGCTGCCCAATCCGTCGCTGGGCGTGCCGTCCACGGGCCGGCTCGCCCCGCGCACACCGGTCGAACGAGCTCTGGCCGAGATCTGGTCGCAGGTGCTCGGCGTGGCACCGATCGGCGTCGAGGACAACTTCTTCGGCCTCGGCGGCGACTCGATCCTGTCCATCCAGATCGTGTCCAGAGCCAGACAGGCCGGCCTGCGCCTGACCAGCAAGGACATCTTCCAGCACCAGACCATCGCCGAACTCGCGCTACAGACGGGCCGGACCGTCGGGCCGCTCCCGGCCCGCGCACCGGTACATGGCCCCGCGCCACTCACCCCGATCCAGCGCTGGTTCTTCGACACCCACGCCGACAACCCGAACCACTACACGATGTCCATGCTGGTCGAGCTGGCCGACGACGTCGACCCGGACACGCTGAACGCCGCGCTGGCCCTCGTGGTCGACCACCACGAAGCCCTGCGCCTACGGTTCATCGACAACACCGCGCAGGACGCCGTCGCCACCGTCGACACCGTGCTCACGTGCGTCGACGGACCCATCGAACCGGCCGCGCGGACGGCACAGTCCACTATGGACGTGAATGGCGGCCTGCGTGCCCTGTTGGGCGGCGGCCCTCGGCCGATGTTGTTCCTGGTGTGCCACCACCTGGTGATCGACGGCGTGTCGTGGCGGGTGCTGTTCGACGACCTGGCCACCGCCTACCGACAACTGACCGCAGGCGAACCGGTGACCCTCCCGCCGACCACGACCGGCTACCGCGACTGGGCCGCCCACCTCGCCGACCACGTCCGCGACGGCGGCTTCGACGACGAACTGCCCTACTGGTCGGACATCGCGCCCGCCGACCTGCCGGTCGACCACGCCGGTCCCAACACCCACGGCCAGGCCAGGACGATCACCACCCGACTCGACCGCACGCAGACCGACCTGTTGCTCCGTACCGTGCCCGATGCCTACCGGACCCAGGTGAACGACGTGCTGCTGGCCGCGTTGGGCCGGGCGTTGGCAGTGTGGTCCGGGCAGGACACCGTGTTGATCGGCATGGAGGGCCACGGGCGCGAGGACATCCTGCCCGGTGTCGACCTGTCCCGCACGATCGGCTGGTTCACCAGTGAATTCCCGGCGGCCTTGACGATTCCGTCCACCTCGGACACCGCAACGCTGCTCAAGTCGGTGAAGGAACAGCTGCGTGCCGTGCCCCGGCGCGGCATCGGCTACGGCGCGCTGCGTTACCTGCGCGGCGCCGACCTGCACGTCACGCCGCAGATCTCGTTCAACTACCACGGCCAGTGGGACAACGGCGGCGCATCGGGGCTGTACGCGGCATGGCATGGCGGTGTCGGCGCCGACCAGGCACCGGAGTCCGAGCGCGGCTACCTGCTGGACGTCACCGGTGTCGTCGCGGACGACGAGCTGGAACTCGGCTGGACGTACTCCCCCGGCGTGCACGACGAAGCGACCGTGACGCGGGTCGCCGAGTCGATGACGGCCGAGCTACTGGCGATCATCGCGCACTGTGCGCAGCCGGCCGCAGGCGGCCGGACGCCGTCCGACTTCCCGCTGGCCCGGCTCGACCAGGCAGCCGTCGACCGGATCGCCGGCGACGGCCGGGACGTCGAGGACGTCTACCCACTGACCGGCCTCCAGGCCGGCATGCTGTTCCACAGCCTGGTGGACCGGGATTCGAAGGCATACGCGGACCGGCTCGTGATCAGGCTGGCCGGTGTGCGCGACCTGGCCGCGCTGGCGACGGCATGGCAGCAGGTGGTCGACCGGACGCCGGTGCTGCGCGGTTCGCTGGTGTGGCGAGGTGTCGAGCACCCGCTGATGGTGGTGCACCGCACGGCCGACCTGTTCGTCGACACCGAGCTGGACCTGACCACGGCGCCGCTGATGCGGGTGGCCATGACACGGCAGTCCGACGACGAGGTCGAACTGACGTGGACCGTGCACCACGTGATCCTGGACGGCTGGAGCCTCGGCCAGGTCTTCGCCGAGGTGTGCGAGCGGTATGCCGCGCTGGCGGCGGGCCAGCAGCCCAAGCCGATCCGACGCCGCCCGTTCCGCGACTACCTGCGCTGGTTGGCCGGCCAGGACACCGAAGCGGCGACGGCCTACTGGCGCCGGGCACTCGACGGTGTCGAGACGACAACGCCGTTGCCCTACGACCGAACTCCCATCGAGGCACACCGCACCGAGTCGGCCGAGTCCGTCGCACTCGACCTGCCGGCGGCCGCGTTGCGTGACATCGCCGGCCACAGTGGACTGACGATCAACACGCTTGTCCAGGGGGCGTGGGCGATCCTGCTCTCGCGACAGGGGGGCGGGCACGACATCGTGTTCGGCACCGCGGTGTCCGGCCGGCCGGCCGACCTGCCCGGTGTCGAGTCGATGATCGGCATGTTCGTCAACACCGTGCCGACACGGGTCGACGTCGACGGCTCGGCCACCGTCGTGGCGTGGCTGCGCGCGCTCCAGGCCGAGCAGACCGAAGCCCGGCGGTTCGACCATGTGCCGCTGTCCGAGCTACGTGCCTCGACGGGCCTGCCGAGCCTGTTCGACAGCATGATCGCGTTCGAGAACTACCCGGTGGACGAGGCGGCGCTGACCGGATCGGGCGTGCGCGTGGTGCGTGTCGACGGCATGGACACCACCAATTTCCCGCTGTCCGCCCGCGCCTTCGTCGGCGACGAGCTGCACATCGACCTGTGCTACGACCCGGCCCTGTTCGACCGGGCCACGATCCGCGCACTCGCCGAGCACCTGCGCACCCTGCTGATCGGCATCGGCGAGCACATCGACGAACCGCTCCACCGCCTGCCGATCCCCCACCGGGAACGCCTGCTGGCCGGCGGGCGGTGTGCCACCGGGCCGGGCGCCACACCGGTGCTCGCCGCGTTCGCCGAGCAGGTTCGACGGCGGCCCGCCAGCGATGCCGTGGTCGGCTCGGCCGAGACGCTCAGCTATGCCGAACTGAACGCCCGCGCCAATCAGGTGGCCCACTCGCTGCGCGCGCTCGGCGCCGGGCCGGACACACTCGTCAGCGTGCCGGTCGATCAGGGTGTCCGGCAGATCGTCGGGATGCTCGGCGTGCTCAAGGCCGGCGCCTGTTACGTACCCGGCGAAGACGGTGACGCGCGATTCGTGGTGGGCGACTGTGCCGATCAGCCGACCGACGACCTGGTCGTGACCATCCGGCCGCATGATCTCGCCTACGTGATCTACACGTCCGGTTCGACCGGTACGCCGAAGGGTGTCGCCGTCGAGCACACGGCGCTGGCCACACACCTCGACGCGATCAGGTCGCGATTCGGCATCGGTGCCGACGACACCGTGTTGTACTTCGCGCGGCCGACCGTCGACGTCGCGATCGAACAGGTACTGACCGCGCTGACGTCGGGCGCCCGGCTCGTGTTGCCGGACAACCAGCTCATGTCGGCCGACGAACTGCTCGACCTGCTCGACGGCGAGCGGATCACCGTCGCCAACCTGCCATCCGGCTACTTCCACGCCGTAGCCGCCGCGCTGCGGGGCCGCCCGAGGACCCTCCGCACGATGATCTCCGGCTCGGACCGCCTGTCGCCGGCAGCGGCCGCCGCGTGGACCGAACTGACCGGCATCCGGCTGCTGAACGCCTACGGCCCCACCGAAACCGTGATCACGGCGACCGTGCACGACGTGACCGGCGCGGACATCACGATCGGCCGCCCGGTCGCACGCGACGCCTACGTGCTGGACGACTGGCTGGCACCGGTGCCCGACGGCGTGGCCGGCGAACTCTACCTGGCCGGTGATCTGCTCGCCCGTGGCTATCTGGCCCAGCCGGGGCTGACCGCCGAGCGCTTCGTGGCCTGCCCGTTCGGGGCGCCGGGCGGCCGGATGTACCGCACCGGCGACATCGTCCGCTGGACCGCAGACGGCGAGTTGTCCTTCGTCGGCCGGGCCGACAGCCAACTCAAGATCCGTGGCTTCCGCATCGAGCCCGCGCACATCGAGGCCGCACTCACCCGGCATCCCGACATCGCAGAGGCCGTCGTCGTCGGCCGCGACCAGCGCCTGATCGCCTACGTCGTGCCGGTTGCCGACCGGCCGGTCCCAGATCCGTCCGACCTGACCGAACTGCCGGCACACATGGTGCCGTCCGTGCTCCAGCGGATCGACCGCGTTCCGTTGACCCGTAACGGAAAGGTCGATCACGCGGCGCTGCCGGACGTCGAACTGCCCGAGACGGACCACATCGCGCCGCGCGATGCCGCCGAGCGCGCCGTCGCGGCGGTCTGGGCCGAAGTCCTCGGTGTGGCGCGGATCGGCGTCCACGACAACTACTTCGCGCTCGGTGGCGACTCGATTCTGTCCATCCGGCTGGTGTCGAAGCTGCGGGACGCGCTCGGTGTCGACGTGTCACCGCGCGCCCTGTTCGGCCATCCGACCGTCGCCGCTCTCGCGGCCAACCTGAAGCCGGCCGAGGAACTGTCCCTGCGCCGGATCGACCGCGACCCGCCGCCGCCCGCGTCGTTCGCGCAGCAGCGGCTCTGGTTCCTGGACAGCTTCGAGCCGAACTCGACCGCCTACAACACCGGTTACGCCGTCCGCCTACGCGGCGACCTGGACGTCGCCGCACTTCGCGCCGCGTTCACGTTCCTCGTCGCCCGGCACGAGTCCCTCCGCACCACCTTCGACGCGACCCCGAACGGCCCGGTCCAGGTGATCCACCCGCCGGCCGACGTGCCGATCCCCGTCATCGACACGTCCGAAGTGGACGATGTGCTCCGGCACGAAGCGACGACGCCGTTCGACCTGCGGACCGGGCCGCTGCTGCGGTTGACGCTGGTACGGCTGGCCGAGGACGAGCACGTTCTGGTCGTCGGCGCGCACCACATCATCACCGACGGCTGGTCCATGGGCGTACTCGGCGACGAGCTGGCCACCGCCTACGCGGCCCTGCGCGATGACAAGACGCCGGACCTGCCGGAACTGGCCGTGCAGTACGCGGACTTCGCCGCGTGGCAGCGGCAGGACCGGGGCATCGAACGGCAACTCGACTACTGGCGGACGCACCTGACCGGCGTGGCACCCGTGGCACTGCCGACCGACCGGCCACGGCCCACCGTCCGCACGACGAACGGCGCCGTGTGCGAGTTCGACGTGCCGGCCGAGGTCACCGCCGGCCTGCGGCGGCTGGCCAGCTTGCACGACTGCACGCTGTTCGTGCCACTGGTCGCGGCCTGTCAGGTGCTGCTGCACCGCTGGTCCGGCCAGGACGACATCACCGTCGGCACCGCGACCAGCGGCCGGCGACCCGAACTGGCAAGCCTGGTCGGCTTCTTCGTCAACACCGTCGCGCTGCGCGGCCGGATCGACCCGGCCCGGCCGTTCGACGAGTTCCTGGACAATGCGCGGAACATGGTGTTGGACGGGTTCGCCCACCAGGACGTGCCGTTCGACCGGGTGGTCGACGAGCTGAAGCCGGTCCGCGACACCAGTCGCGCACCGCTGTTCGACACGATGGTCGTACTCCAGAACACACCCGGCGGCGCGGCCGGACTGCCCGACCTGGTGGTCGAGGAACTCAGCCTGCCCACGGTCACCGCCAACTACGACCTCACCTTCGAATTCCACGAGGCCGACGGTGTCCTGTACGGCGCGCTGACCTACAACACCGACCTGTTCGACCCGCCCACCGTCGACCGGCTGACCGACCATCTTGGCGTCCTGCTGGCCGGCATCACCGCTGACCCCGGTCGGCCGGTACAGAACCTGCCGCTGCTCACTCTCACGGAGCGGCGGGAACTCGCGCTGTGGAACGACACCGCGCGCCCGCTGTCCTCGTCGACGTTGATCGAGCTGTTCGAGGCACGCGTGGCGGAGACTCCGTCGGCCATCGCGATGGAGTCCCCGGACGGCACGCTGACCTACGCGGAGTTCAACGCACGGGTCAATCGACTGGCGCATCTGTTGGCGGACAACGGCATCGGGCCGGAGCAGGTGGTGGCGCTCGTACTGCCGCGATCCGTGGTGAACACCGTGGCCCAGTTGGCCGTCTTCAAGGCGGGCGCGGCCTACCTGCCGATCGACCCGGCCTATCCGGCCGAACGAATCCGTCTGATGCTCGACGACGCCAGGCCCGCCATCGTGCTCTCCACCACCGAGCATTCCACCCACATACCCGGTCTGTTCCTGGCGCTGGACACCACCGGCCTGGACTGCCAGCCGACCATGAACCCCGCCGGCCGAGTGGTCCCAGCGCATCCGGCCTACCTCATGTACACGTCGGGATCGACCGGGACGCCCAAGGGCGTCGTGGTCACGCACGCCGGTCTGGTCAACATCGCGGCGGCCGGTGTCGCGGACTACGACATCCGGCCCGGTGACCGCGTGATGCAGTGCGCGTCGCCGAGTTTCGACCCGTCGGTACAGGAACTGGGCATGGCGCTGCTGGCCGGCGCCACGCTCGTCATGCCACCGGTCGGCCCGGTCCTCGGTGACGACCTGCTGACGTTCCTGCGCGAACACCGGATCACGTACTTCACCGTGCCGCCGGTGGCCCTGGCGACCGTGCCGGCGCCGATCGACCTGCCGGACCTGCGCACGGTGGTGGTCGGCGGCGATCAATGCCCGGCCGCACTGGTCGACCGGTGGGCACCGTCCTGCCGGATGATCAACGCGTACGGCCCGACCGAGGCGACCGTCGCCGTCACGTGGAGCCGGCCGCTGGTGCCTGATGAGGGCGCGCCGCCGATCGGCGGACCGATCGACAACACGCGGGTCTACGTGCTGGACAAGGCATTGCGGCCGGTGCCGGTCGGTGTCCGGGGCGAGCTGTACGTCACCGGCGTCGGCCTGGCGCGCGGCTACCACAATCGGGCAGGCTTGACTGCCGACCGGTTCACGGCCGATCCGTTCGGCCCGGTCGGCAGCCGGATGTACCGGACCGGGGACGTGGTCCGTTGGCGGCCGGACGGTCAACTCGACTTCGTCGGCCGCGCGGACGACCAGATCAAGATCCGCGGCATCCGGATCGAACCCGGTGAGGTCGCCGCCGCCCTACGGCGGCACGACGCCGTCACCGACGCCGTCGTCGTCGCGCACGAGGACCCGCCCGGCGTGACTCGGCTGGTCGCCTACGTCGTCGGGGAAACCGTGGACCTGCGGGAATTCCTCGGTCGCTCGCTGCCCGAGCACCTGATCCCGGCCGCGTTCGTGTTCCTGGACGCGCTGCCGGTGCGGCCCAGCGGCAAGCTCGACCGGGCAGCGCTGCCAGCACCCGAATTCGGCGCGGCACGACCGGACCACGTCGCGCCGAGCACGCCGACCGAGACCACGCTGGCCACGGTCTGGGCCGAGGTGCTCGGCCTGCCCAAGGTCGGCGTGCACGACAACTTCTTCGAACTCGGCGGCGATTCCATCCTGAGCATCCAGGTGGTCTCGCGGGCGCGGCAGCACGGCCTGCGGCTGAAGTCCAAGGACCTGTTCCTGCACCAGACGATCGCCGCTCTGGCCGGCCACGTCACCATGTCCGACGACGCGGTGCCGACCGAAGCACCCGTCGTCGGTGCGGTCCCGCTCACCCCGATCCAGCACTGGTTCTTCGACACGCACACCGCACGGCCGCAGCACTTCAACCAGTGCGTCCTGGTCGAAGTACCGTCCGATGTGGACGAACCAGCACTCGGAACCGCGCTGGCGGCCCTGCTGGCGCACCACGACGCGCTCCGCATGCGGTTCACGCCGTCGGCGGACGGGTGGCAGCAGTACAACCCGCCGGTCGAGCCGGCCGAGATGCTGCACCGGCACGACAGCGGCGACCTGGCCGACGTCGAGCGGGTGGCCGACAAGCTGCACACCGGCTTCGACCTCGCCACCGGCCCGCTGTTCCAGGCCGCGCTGTTCGGCGGCGACGGCCCGACCCGCTACCTGTTCCTGGTAGCGCACCACCTGGTGTTCGACGGTGTGTCGTGGCGGATCGTGCTGGCCGACCTCGCGACGGCATACCAGCAGGTCACCGCCGGTCAGCCGGTGGACCTCGGCCCTCGGACGACGTCGTTCCACGACTGGTCGATCCGCCTGGCCGAGCACACCGCGAACGGCGGTTTCGCCGACGAACTGGACCACTGGCGGCAGGTCGACACCACGGCGCTTCCGGTCGATCACTCCGGCGGATCGTCCGCGCCGAAGTCCGGCGTGCTGGTCCACATCGACGCCGACGACACCTCGGCCCTGCTACGGGCGGCGCCGGCCGCGTATCGCGTGCGGATCAACGATGTGCTGCTGACCGCGTTGGCATGCGCGGTCACGCGGTGGACCGGCGAGCGGACGGTGTCGGTGGACCTGGAGGGCCACGGCCGCGAGGAACTGTTCGACGACGTCGACGTGTCACGGACGGTCGGCTGGTTCACCACCGTCTATCCGGTGACGCTGGAGCTGCCGGCCGGCACGCGGTGGCGGCAGACCATCCAGGCCGTGCGACGGCAGTTGCGAGCGGTACCGAACAACGGCATCGGCTTCGGCGCGTTGCGCTGTCTGGCCCGTCAGGTGCCGGACACGAGTGCGCCGATCGCGTTCAACTATCTGGGCCAATGGGACGGCGCGGCCGGCGGCACCGATGGCACCGACGGCGGCCTGTTCCGGGCGGTGCACTCGTCGATCGGCCAGGAACACGACCCTGACACGCCGGACACGTACCTGTTGGAGGTGGTCGGCGGAGTACAGGACGGACAGTTGACGTTCTCGTGGTTCTACCACCCGGACCGCCACGACGAGGCCACCATCCGCACGGTCGCCGACGACTTCGCCACCGCACTACGCACCATCGCAGCCGACTGCCGGAGGCCGAGATGACCGAACAGCGAGCAGCCGTCCGACCGACGCCGGTTCCCCTGTCCCGCAACCGGAACTACCAGATCCTGTGGGGCAGCCAGGCGCTGTCCCTGTTCGGGATCAACGCGACCTTCATCGCCTTCCCGCTCCTCGTGCTCGCGCTCAGTGGCTCGCCGGCCGCATCGGGGCTGGTACTCGGCGTCAGCGCGGCCGCCGAACTGGTGGCCGGCGTGCCGGCCGGCGCGCTGGCCGATCGGTGGGACCGCAAGCGGATCATGCTGGTGTCCGAGGCGATCCAGGTTGTCACGACGGCGGGTTTGGTGGCGGCGCTCTGGTGGCACCTTGCCACTGTGCCCACGCTGCTGACGGCAGCGATCGTGTTGGGCGCGTGCGAATCCGTGTTCCGGCCGGCCGAAACCGCGTGTCTGCCGAATCTGGTACCGACCGAGCAGGTGTCCGGCGCCGTCGCCGGCAACGCGGCTCGGGCCTACCTCGGCAATCTCTCCGGCACGGCCGCCGGCGGTTTTCTGTTCGCGGTCGGCCGCGCGGTGCCGTTCGTCGCCAATCTCCTCGCGCATGCGGGTTCGTTCGTGGCGCTGCTGTTCCTGAAGCTGCCGCAACGGCCCGTCCAACCCGCGGTGCCGATCCGCCGACTGGGCGCGGAGATGGCCGAGGGGCTGCGATTCCTGTGGCGGCATCGGCACATCCGGGTCACGGCCCTGTGTGCCGTGGTGCTCAATCTGTTCTTCAGCGCCTTCTACATCGTCGTGATCGTGCTCGCTCGCACGCGTGGGCTGCCCTCCGGCGAGATCGGCATCATGGCCGCGATGCTCGGTGTCGGCGGAATCGTCGGCGCGTTCGCCGCGCCCCACCTGACCCGAGTGCTCAGCCCGTACCAGTCGATCATCAGCGTGTTCTGGACGCTGACCGTGCTCACGCCGCTCGCGGTGTTCATCCACAACGGTTACCTGATGGGCCTGCTGTTCGCGGCAATGGCGCTGCTGCCACCGTCCGCCAACACGGCGATCATCTCCGAACAACTCCTGCGCACGCCGGACGAACTGCGCGGCCGGCTTTCCGGCGTGCTCGGTGTGCTCGCCGGCGTCGCCGCGGCACTCGGGCCGCCGCTGGGCGGCGCGCTGACCCAGGCCGTGTCCGGCACGACGGCCGTGCTGCTCTGTTGCGCCGGTATCGCCGTGGTGACCGTGCTGGTCACGGCGAGCCCGACCCTCCGACACTTCCCCGCACCGGAATCCCCCACCGAGAAAGGCACCCCCGATGGCTGACGACGACAACACGACCTTCCAGGTTTTACGCAACGACGAGGAGCAGTACTCGCTCTGGCCGCTCACGCTGGACATCCCGGCCGGCTGGCAGGCCGTCGGCAAGCAGGGCACCAAGGCCGAGTGCATGTCCTATGTGGACGAGGTATGGACCGACATGCGGCCGCGCAGCCTGCGCGAACAGATGGCCGCCGACGCGGGGAAATGACGATGACGGTCTCCGACCTCGCGCCCGATCCGACGACGTTCGACGGGATGATCGCCTGGTGCCGCGAACAGCGCCGGCACGGCCCGGTCCGCTACAACGAGCACCAGAACGGCTGGGAACTCTTCGACCACGCCGATGTCGGCCGTGTGCTGTTCGACCCGGTCACGTTCTCGTCGGACTTCTCGGGTCTCGCGCCCAGCCAGGAGGACTTCGACCTGTTCGTCAAGGGCGACATCACCGGCGTCGACCCGCCACGGCACCGCAAGCTGCGCGGCCTGGTCAGCCAGGCGCTCACCCCGCGGATGATCGCCGACCTCGCGCCCCGCATCCGCATCAGGACCGACGCCCTGCTGGACGAGGTCGGCGACGAGTTCGACCTCGTCGATGCGCTCGCCGATCCGCTGCCGATCATGGTGATCGCGGAACTGCTCGGCATCCCGGTCGCCGACTGGCCGCTGTTGCGCGGCTGGGCGACCGTGATGCTGGGCAGCGACGACGTGCGCGACGACACGACGAACGAGGACATCGCGCGGGCCCTGGCCGAACTGGCGCCGACGGTCCGCGAGCTGAACGCGTATCTCGCCGCGCACGTCCAGCACTGCCGCGCCCATCCCGGCGACGACCTGACCAGCCGACTGGTCGCCGCGGAGGTGGACGGGCAGCGACTGGCCGACGACGAGATCCTCGGGTTCGTCGGATCGCTGCTGTCCGCCGGCCACATCACGATGACCGCGCTGCTGACCAGCGCGATCGTCCTGCTGGACCAGCATCCGGACGCGGCGGCGGAACTGCGGGCCGACCCGACGAAACGGCCGGCCGCGTTCGAGGAGGTGTTGCGCTGCCGGCCGCCGTTCCCGCAGATCGGCCGCCGCACCACAGGTGCGGTGGAGATCGCGGGCACGTCGATTCCGGCCGACAGCATGATCACGCTGTGGGTGGCCGCGGCGAACCGGGACGGCACGCGGTTCGCCGACCCGGACACGTTCGACATCCACCGCAGGCCCAACCCGCATCTGGCCTTCGGGCACGGCATCCACTTCTGCGTCGGCGCGCCGCTGGCCCGGTTGGAAGCCGCGATCGTGCTGGACGTGCTGTTCGGCCGCTACACGGACATCGCGGTGGCGCCTGCGCCGGAATTCCGCAATCCCTGGTTGATGACCACCGCGAAACGGCTACCGGTCGCCGTACGACCTGGACCTCGTCGCCCACCTGGAGATCACTGAAGAAGGTGGCCCGGATCGGTCGGCGCGCCCGCCCGGTCCGGGCCGTGGGTTCGACGCGTTCAGGTGATGCGTCGAGCGCGGGACAGGTACGTCTGGAGCAGCACGACCACGGCGAGGAACGCGCCGTTGACGGCGGCCGACGCCGACGAGCCGTACTGGGAGATGTAGTGGCCGATCAGGTTCTGGATCACGGCCAGCAGCAGGACACCGGCCGCGGTGCCCAGAACCGAGCCGGCGCCACCGGCCAGCAGCGTGCCGCCGATGACGGTGACCGCGATCGCCGTCAGTTCGTAGCCGACGCCGATCTCGGTGACCCCGGACGTCAGGCGAGCGGCGTTGAGCATGCCGGCGCCGCCGGCGAGCGCGGCCGATGTCACGTAGACCAGCGTCCTGGTGCGGCGGACCGGTACGCCCAGCAGCATCGCGGCGTTCGCGTTGCCGCCGACGGCGAACACGTTGTGCCCGAACGATGTCCGCTGCAACAGCACGGCGCCCGACGCGAACAGCACGACCACGGTCACCACCGGACCCCAGGTGCCGGCGCCGAGTGTGGCGAACCACGAGCCGGCCGGCACCTGGTACGTGTTCTGGCCCTCGTGGCTGATCGCCTGCAACAGTCCACGCGCGGCGAGCAGGCCGGCCAGCGTGACGATGAACGGCGCCATCCCCGCCCTGGCCACCAACAGCCCCTGGACCAGCCCGAACGCCGTGCACACCGCGAGTGGAAGCACGATCGCCATGATCGGGCCACCGTGCCCGGCGCCGTACGCGGCCAGCACACCGCCGAGCGCGAACACCGAGCCCACCGACAGGTCGATGCCGCCGGAGATGATGACGAAGGTCATGCCGAGCGCGAGCAGTGCCGGATACGCGTTGCCCACCAGGACACTCGTGACGTTCCCGACCGTCGCGAACCCCGGCGACGCGATCGACGCCACGGCCACGACGAGGACGAGCACCGCGAACGCACCCTGACGCTGCACCACCCCCAGCAGTCGCTCGCCCCGTGTCGGTGCGCCGGACGTCGTGGACAGGTGGGTACTGCCCTCGGTGGCGGTGTCGGTGCTGGTCATCGGCTCCCCCGGTCTCGTGCCGCGTACACGGCGACGCAGATGATCGCGGCCTCCAGGATCTGGGCGTAGGAGTTCGGCACGTCGTGCTGGATCAGGGTGGCCGACAGCAGTTGCATGAACAGCGCGCCCGCCACGGTGCCGACCACCCGGATTCGACCGCCGGTCAGCGGCGTGCCGCCGACGACGACCGCTGTGATCGCGGCGAGTTCGATGTTCAGGCCCTGGTTGGCCGGATCGGCCTCGGCGCCGTGGCCGACCAGCAGCACACCGGCGGCCGCCGCGAGCACACCGGCGATCACGTAGACGGTCAGCAGCACACGGCGGACCGGCAGGCCGGCGAGCCGACTGGCGGTCCGGTTGTCGCCGACCGCCAGCACGTGCTGGCCGAACGTGGTGCGGCGGACCAGGAACACCAGCGCCAGCACGACTGCCAACGCCAGCCACGCCATGATCGGCACGCCGAGGACGCTGTCCAGGCCGAGCGCGCTCAGCGTCGGGTCGAGGACCGGTTTGGCCTGGTTGCCGTTGAAGATCACGGCGACGCCGCGCAGTCCGATCATCATCGCCAGCGTGGCGACGATCGGCTGCACGCCGGCGACCGCGACCATCAGCCCGTTGACAAGGCCGGCCAGCAGTCCGCCGGCCAGGCAGACCGCGATCGCCAGCCCCGCGTTGTAACCGAGGTACAGCGGGAGCAGCGCCGCCGCGAGCGCGATCACCGCGCCCACTGACAGGTCGACCCCCTCGGTGGCGATCACGGTGGCCATACCGAGCGAGACCAGCAGGGTCGGCACCAACTGGAACGTCTGGACCCGCAGGTCCGACGACGCGAGAAAGTCCGGATTGAGCGCGGTGTCCACGGCCAGCAGGACGACGATGCCGGCATACACGCCGTAGTCCCGCAGCCAGCCGACCCATCGGAGGTGTTGCCGCCCAAGGGAGAGCTCAGTCATCGCCGTCGGCCTCCGGCTCGCTGGCCAGTGCGTGCATCAGGTGCCGTTCGGTCACGTCGGCGCCGGCCAGTTCGGCCACCGCTCTGCCCTCGCGCAGCACCACGACCCGGTCGGAGCCTTCGATCAGCTCCTCCAGTTCGGACGAGATCAGCAGGACACCGAGACCGTCACCGGCCAGCTCGTCGATCAGTCGCTGCACCTCCGCCTTGGCGCCGACGTCGATCCCCCGCGTCGGCTCGTCCAGCAGCAACACCTTGGGCCGCAGGCACAACCAGCGTGCCAGCAGCACCTTCTGCTGATTGCCGCCGGACAGTTCGGCCACCTTCTGATCCGGGCTCGCTGCCTTGATCCGCAGCCGGTCCATGAAGTAGGCCACGACCTCGTCCTGCTTGCGGCCGGCCAGCAGGCCGGCCCTCGACAGCCTGGGCAGCGCCGCCAGCACGATGTTCTGCCGCACCGAGAGGCTCGGAACGATGCCCTCCGCCTTCCGGTCCTCCGGCAGCAGCACGACACCGGCGCGGACCGCCGCGGCCACCGTGTCCCGGCGCAGCCGGCGGCCCGACACCTCGACCGTGCCGCCGTCGCGCCGCAGGCCGCCCGCGATCGCCTTGGCGGTCTCGCTGCGGCCGGACCCGAGCAGGCCGCCGAGCCCGACCACCTCGCCCGGCCGGATGGCCAGCGACACGCCGTGCACCCGGTGGCGCACCTCGATGTTCTCGGCACGCAGCACCAACCGGTCCACGGCGTCCACCGCGTCGCCGTGGTCCGAGGAGAACGCGGTGACGCCGTCGCTGCGTACGGCGGCGGCGTCCCGGCCCAGCATCAGCGACACCAGCCCCAGTCGGTCCACATCGGACAGGGCGCCGGTGTGGACGACGGCGCCGTCGCGCAGCACGGTGACGTCGTCGCAGATCGAGTACAGCTCGTCGAGGCGGTGGCTGACGTAGAGCACCGCGATGCCCTTGGCGCGTAGCCGCCGGATCACCTCGAACAGCGTCACGACCTCGCGGCGCTCCAGCGACGACGTCGGCTCGTCCATCACGACGACCCGCGCCTCGACCCCGACCGCCCGCGCGATCGCCACCATCTGCTGCGCGCCGAGGCCGAGCGCGCGCAGCGGCCTGGCGACCGCGGCGGTGTCCACGTCCAGCCCGTACTCGCGCAGGACCGCCACCGCCCGCCGGTTCATCGTCCGCACGTCCACCAGGCCGAACCGGCGCGGCTCGCGGCCGATGAACAGGTTGCGCGCCACGCTCATCAGCGGCACCAGGTTGATCTCCTGGTAGATCGTGGAGATCCCGGCCCGCTGGGCCTCGATCGGACCACCGAAGAAGACTGGTTCGCCGCCCAGCGCGACGGTGCCGGCGTCCGGCCGGTACACGCCGGTCATCACCTTGATCAGGGTGGACTTGCCCGCTCCGTTCTCGCCGACCAGCGCGTGCACCCGGCCGGCGGCCAACGTCAGCGACACCCCGCGCAGCGCGTGCACGCCGGGAAATCGTTTGTCCACATCGGACACCTGGAGGACGGCGGCGGACATCAGTAGACCGCGCCGCTGGTCAGCGACTGCTGGGCGTTGTCCTTCGTGTAGTGGTGGTCGGAGATGATGACCTTGGTCGACGTGCCCTTGGCACCGTAGAAGTCCTGTAGCGCCTGGAAGGCAAGCGGGCCGAAGCGTGGGTTGGTCTCCACGTCGGCGACCATCGAGCCGGCGGCGACGTCCTGCACCGCCTGCTGCGTGCCGTCGATGGAGACGACCTTGATGTCCTGGCCGGGGGTCTTGCCGGCGGCGCGGACGGCCTGGATGGCGCCGAAGGCCATCTCGTCGTTCTCCGCGTAGACGGCGTTGATGCCGGGGTTGCTCTGTAGCAACTGCTCCATCACGTTCTGGCCGGTCGTCTGGTCGAAATTGGCGGTCTGCCGGGCGACGACGGTCATTCCCGGTGTCTTCGCCTTCACCTCGGCCAGGAAACCGTTGGTGCGGTCGGTCGTCACGTTGTTGCCGGAGCTGCCCATCAACACGGCGACCTTGCCATCGCCGCCGGTCGCGCCGGCCAGGTCGTCGGCCGCGATCTGACCCTGGTGGTAGAAGTCCGATCCCAGGAAACCGATGAAGTCCTGGCAGGCTGTGCCGGTGGCGGTGCGGTCGATGGTCAGGACCGGGATGTGCTTCTGCCTGGCCTGCGCGAGCGCGGGCCCGAGGCCGTCGGAGTTCTCCGGCGCGACGACGAGCACCTGCGCACCCTGCGCGATCATGTCCTCGATCTGCGAGTTCTGGGCATTCACGTCGGCGTTGGCGTTGCGCTGGATCAGGTGGATACCGCGCCGCGCCGCCTCGGCGGTGATCGACTGGGTCTCGGTGGCGCGGAACGGGTTGCTGGTCGACTCCGACTGCGAGAAACCGACGGTGGCCGTCTTCAGATCGACGTTGGGCGCGCCGTACCGCTGGTACGTGCAACCTGGCCCGTTGCTACCGGTCGCGACCACCTGCTGTGCGCCGGCACCGTTGTTGGACGCGGTCGAGGAGGACTGGCTTTTCGTGCAGCCCGCCACCGTGACGGCCAATATCACGATGGGGACCAGAACAGCGGTCCGGCCCGGCCGTGGAATACGAGTGATCGCGCTCATCGCAGGGAACCTTTCTACTCGTGACGGTTTCGGTCAGCGCGGGATCGCGGGTGCGCTGCCGATCGTGCTTTCCCGAATCTCCAATGCGAACGGGGTCTGGATGTCCTGCGGCGGGAACGCCGCGTCGCCGGCGACGCGGCGGCGGATCAGGTCCACCGCGGTGTCCGCGATGGCCGCCTTGTCCGGCGCGATGGTGGTCAGCGACGGCAGGCTGTACGCACTCTCCTCGTTGTTGTCGAAGCCGACGATCGCGATGTCCGCCGGCACTCGCAGGCCGTGCTCGGCCGCCGTCCGCAGCGCACCAGCGGCGAGCAGGTCGTTGAAGCAGAAGACGGCGTCCGGCGGCCGGCGCAGCCGCATGAGCTGGGCCATCGCGGCGGCGCCTTCCTTGCGGTGGTAGTTCAGCGCAGGCACCACGAGTTCGGCCGGCTGCTGGAGCCCGGCGTCGGTGAGCGCGGCGCGATAGCCGGCGAGCCGCTGCGCGGCGGTACCGCGGCGCGGATGCTGGCCGATGGCGGCGATCCGGCGCCGGCCGATGTCGACGAGATGGCCGACGGCGGTCCGCGCGGCGAGGACGTTGTCGATGGCGACGTGGTCGATCGGCGCGTTCATCGCGTGCTCGCCAAGCAGCACCAACGGGATGCCGGGATCGTGCTGGGTGAGGTCGTCGGCCGCCAGCGCCTCTGGGCTGACGATCGCACCGTCGACCAGGTGCGGCCCGAGCGAGGCGAGACTGTCCCGCTCACGGTCCCTGGTGCCCCTGGTCTCCTCGATCAGGACACTCCAGTCCTGGCGTTGCGCGGCGGCGATCACCAGCCCGGCGAGCTCGCCGAAGTACGGGATGCTCAGTTCCGGCACCACGAGCGCGATGAACCCGGTCCGGCCGCGGCGCAGGTTCCGCGCGCCCATGTTGGGCCGATAGCCGGTGGCGGCCAAGGCTTCCTCCACCCGGCGCCGGTTCTCCGCCTTCACGAAGGCATAGCCGTTGACGACGTTGGACACCGTCTTCACCGACACCCCCGCCAGCGTGGCGACGTCCTTGAGCGTAACGGCCATGCACGGCGCCCTTCTCGAGTCCGCGAGTCCTCTGGTGCGTCAAACGGTAAGCCCTTCCGGCCGTCTTTACAACGTTGTATCAACGATGTAAAAACAGGAGCGTCCCGGCCAAGGAGGCCGCATGAGCGTCGCAGCAGGGCTGTCCCCCACCGTCCCGCCAGATGTTCGCCCGCCGCTGCCGCCGGCCGCCTGGAACTGCGGTCCCGCGCGGCCCACCTGCCTCCGCGCCACGCCGTCGGCCGGCGCCCGCCACCGTCCGGAAAGGACCACCGATGACCACCGACGCACCGCTGTCGCGACGTAGTCTGTTCCGCCTGGCCGGTGGTACCGCGGCCATGGCCGCCGGCACCACCCTGTTACCGGGCGGCTTCGCATCGGCCGCGACGATGTCCTCGGCGACGGTATCTCCCGCGACGACGTTCAGTCCGCTGCGCCCGCCCGCGACGCCGCTGATCGTCCGCTCGCCCTACCTGACCACCTGGCTCGCCGGCGACAACCTGCCAGGCACCTGGCCGACGTTCTGGAACGGCCACATCACCGCCATCTGCGGCATCGCCCGGATCGACGGCACAGCCTTCGTGTTCGCCGGCAGCCCCGGTCTCGGCCTGGCCACCATGACACAGGCGTCGGTGCAGATCACCGCGACCCGCTCCGTCTACACCCTCACCGCGGGCGGCGTCACGCTCACCGTGACCTTCTTCTCGCCCGTCGACCTCGGCAACCTGCAACGTCAGAGCGTGCCGTTCGGCTACGTCACGATGCAGGCCGCCAGCAACGACGGCCGATCGCACACCGTCGACGTGCACATCGACGTGTCCGGTGAATGGGCGCACGGCAACGTGACCACCCCGATCGTCTGGTCGCAACAGCGCACGGCCGGCTCGATCGCGCTCACCACGACGCCGGCGAGTCCCGGTGTGCTCCAGGAATTCGGCGACCAGGCGTCGTGGGGCACGCTCGTGATCGCGGCGCCCGCCGCGACCGGGCTGACCTGGCAGATCGGCCAGGACACCGTGGTACGCGGCGCCTCTGCCGGCCAGGGCGTGCTCGGCAACACGTCCGACACCGCCCAGCCGCGTGCGATCGACGACCGCTGGCCGGTCCTCGGACTCAACCAGAACCTCGGCACGGTCACCGCCGGTGCGTCGTCGGCCGCGTTCACCGTGTCCATCGGCCACGTCCGCACGCCGGCGCTGAGCTACCTCGGCGCCCAGCTCAACCCGTGGTGGACGCACTACTGGAGCTCGTGGCAGGCGATGCTCGACTGGTTCACCGCCGACCACGGCGCGGCACTCGCGGCGGCTGTGGCCTTGGACCAGCGCGTGCACGACGACGCGTCGAACGCGGTCGGCGGCGGCACCACCGGCGAGCACAACGCTGCGATCTGCGCGCTGGCGCTGCGCCAGGCCGTCGCCGGCACCGAACTTCTCGACCGGGGCGGCACGCCGTGGGCGTTCCTCAAGGAGATCTCGTCCGACGGCAACGTGTCCACAGTGGACGTCACCTATCCCGCGTTTCCCGCCTACCTCTACCTGTCACCGGCCTACCTCGGACTACTGCTGGCACCGCTGCTGGACTACGCGGAGCACGGCGGCTGGCCCAAGGTGTTCACCGAGCACGACCTCGGCTCGTCCTACCCCAACGCGACCGGGCACAACGACGGCAACGAGGAGGACATGCCGGTCGAGGAGTCGGCGAACATGCTGATCATGAGCGCCGCCCTCCTCCAGCGGCTCGCCGCCGCGGACGCGACGTCGTTCGCCACCACGCACTACCCGATGTTGCGCCAGTGGGCCGACTACCTGGTCGGCAACGCGCTGGACCCCGGCTTCCAGAACCAGACCGACGACTTCACCGGATTCATCGCGCACAGCGTCAACCTGGCGCTCAAGGGCATCGTCGGCATCGGCGCGATGAGCGTGATCGCGGGCGTCGCGGGGAACACCGCCGACGCGGCGCACTACCTGTCGGTGGCCCGCGGCTACATCAGCCGGTGGGTGAGCATGGCCGAGGACTCCTCCGGCCAGCATCTCAAGCTCGCCTACGACCAGGCCGGCACGTGGAGCCTGAAGTACAACGGATTCTCCGACCGGGTGCTCGGCCTGAACCTGGTGCCCACCGGTGTCATCACCCAGGAGGCCGCCTGGTACCAGTCGCAGGCCGGCGCGCACGGCGTCGTCCTGGACCCGCGCAACAACTACACGAAGGCCGACTGGGAACTGTGGACGGCGGCCTGGCTGGCCGACCAGCCCACGATCCGCACCACGCTGGTCGAAGGGGTCTACGGGTTCCTACAGGCGACACCGCAACGGGTGCCGTTCTCCGACTGGTACGTGGTCGCTGACGCCACCCAGAAGGGTTTCGCGGACCGCCCCGTGGTCGGCGGCGCGTTCGCGTCGCTGGTGACACCGGCCGCGAGCAGGACCGTCTGGTCGCGCATCCAGAACCAGCACTCCGGCAAGCTACTCGCGGTGAACGGGATGTCCCTTGCGGACACCACCGACGTCACGCAGTGGTCCGACAACGGCACGCAGGACCACCTGTGGACGGTGATCGACAACGGTGACGGCACGGTGCGGATCGTCAACCGCAACAGCGGCAAGGTGCTCGCGGTCAACAACCAGAGCCTCACCGATGGCGCGCATGTCCAGCAGTTCCAGGACAACGGCACACCGGACCACCTCTGGCGGTTCGTGGACGCCGGCGGCGGTTGGTCGAAGATCGTCAACGTCCACAGCGGCAAGGTGATGGCCGTCGACCAGCAATCCCTCGCCGACGGCGCACAGGTCACGCAGTGGACCGACAACGGCACTCCCGACCATCTCTGGCGCCTCATCTGATCCCGACGATTCGAGGGATTCACAATGCCTCTTCCCCTGTTACCACCGCATCGTCGGTCCGGCGCGATCCTGCTCGCGGTGGCCGCCGCGATGGCGGTCGCCAGCCCCGGTGCCCCGGCGGCCCCCGCCGCATCGAACGTCGTCGTGGACGGACACGCCCGGTTCGAGGTGCTCACGCCGACGCTGATCCGGCTGGAGTACGCGGGCGACGACAGGTTCACCGACGCCGCGACGTTCAACGTGCCGGCCAGGAACCTCCCGGTGCCCGCGTTCACCACCGACGTGGCCGGCGGCTTCCGCGAGATCCACACCGCCGGCCTGACCCTGCGTTACCAGGAGAACAGCGGGCCGTTCACCAGGGCAAACACCTCGGTGCAGCTAGCCGGCACCTCGGTCGCCGCTACTCCGGAGTTCCCGTCGTACTGTGTCTTCGACACGCCGTGCCAGGCGGAGAACGGCCTCTTGGGTGGCTCTGCCGCCACCGCGTACGACCACGCGAACTTCGGCGGTTCCGGCTTCCTGGCGGGGTTCACCGCCACGGGTAGCTCCCTGACCCAGGACGTGTCCGCGACCCCGGCCGCCGGTTCCTACCGGTTACAGGTGCGGTATGCCAACGCGCAGGGCGGCGACGGCCAGTCCGTCACGCGCACCCTGTCGACCACGGTGGACGGTGCGGCGGGGCCGACGCTGACGCTGCCGGTGACCGGATCGTGGGACACCTGGTCCACCGCGTCGGTGACCGTCGCACTCGGCGCCGGCACGCACACCGTCGGCATCAGACAGAACGCGGCCGACTCCGGCAACGTCAACCTGGACAGCATCGCCGTGACCCCGGCCGGTGCCGCGTACCCCGCGACCACCGATCCCCTGCTCACCACCGGTTACGGCGCCGGTCCCACGGACGTGCTGGGCGGTTGGGACCGATCACTGGACAACCCGGACACGGTCCCGATGGCCGAACATCCCGGCCTGCTCGACCGCGACGGCTGGTACCTGCTGGACGACACGCGTACCGCGCTGCTCAACGCCGACCAGACGGTGACCGACCGGCCGTCACACGGCACGCAGCCCTACCAGGACGGCTACTTCTTCGGCTACGGCCAGAACTACAAGCAGGGCCTCGCCGACCTCAACGCGTTGACCGGGCCGGCGAACCTGCTGCCGCGATCGGCCTACGGCGTCTGGTATTCCCGCTTCTTCCCCTACACCACCGCCGACTACGAGAACACGCTGCTGCCCATGTTCCGGTCGACGTTCACGCCGATCGACCAACTGGTCGTGGACACCGACTGGAAGTCGCCGTCGCAGTGGAACGGCTGGAACTGGAATCCCGCACTGTTCCCCGACCCGCAGGGTTTCCTGAACTGGACGAAACAGCAGGGCCTCTCGGTCTCCCTGAACGTCCACACGTCGATCGCGGGCAACGATCCCAGGTTCACGGCGGTGAACGCCCAGGCCGGTGGCCTGGCCTCCGAGAACGGCGACGGCAACTTCGACTTCGACTGGTCCAACCCGCAGCAGCTCGCGGCGTACTTCGGGCTGCACCAGCAGTTCGAACAGCAGGGCGTGCGCACGTGGTGGCTGGACTACTGCACCGGCTGCGGCGCGTCGACCGCGTCGGACCAGCACGTCGCACCGGACAACTTCATCAACCAGGCGTACGCCAACGACGCGGCGGCGCGGGGTGTGCGCGGCTTCTCCTTCGGCCGGATCGGCGGCTCAGAGCAGGCGTCGATCCACGGCAGTTACCCGCTCGGCCCGTGGTCGGAGCGCCGCAACACGTTGCAGTTCACCGGTGATACGCCCGCGACGTGGGCGATGCTCGCCTTCGAGGCCCGGTTCACCCCGGACGAGGCGGCGGCCGGCCTGAGCAACGTCAGCGACGACATCGGCAGCTTCCACGGCGGCCACCTACCCGATGACCTGTACGCGCGGTGGATGCAACTGGGCGCGTTCCAGCCGATCGACCGGATGCACTCCGACCACGGCGACCGGTTGCCGTGGAACTACACCGGCGCGGCGGCGGCGAGCGCGGAGCAGTCCCTGCGGCTGCGCGAGTCGCTGGTGCCCTACACGTACACGTTGGCGCAGCAGGCGAACGCGACCGGCGTGCCGATCACGCGGCCGCTGTACCTGGACTACCCGACGCAGGACGCGGCCTACGCCAACCCGCAGGAGTACCTGTACGGCGACAACGTTCTCGTCGCGCCGATCACCACGCCGAACGACAGCAACGGCAACGGCTCTGTCACCGCGTGGATTCCGCCCGGCACGTGGACGGACTACTTCACCGGCACCACTTACACCGGCCCGAGCACCGTGACGATCACCGATCCGCTGTCCGCGATGCCGGTCCTGGTCAAGGCGGGCGGCATCCTGCCGGTCCGCACGGACTACGTCGACAACCAGCAGCAGCAACCACTGTCCCAGCTCACCGTGAACGTGGCCGCCGGCGCGGACGGCACCTTCGCCCTCTATCAGGACGCCGGCGAGGGCACCGGCTACCGGGCCGGCCAGTCGACTACGACGCCGATCACCTGGCAGGACGCGACCCGGACGCTCACCGTGGGCGCCACCACCGGCTCCTACCCTGGGAACACCGTGACCGCCCGCGCGTACACACTGCGGCTGTCCAACGCCCTCGCGCCGACCGCCGTGACAGTGGACGGAATCCAGGTCCCGGAGACCGCGTGGTCGTACAACGTCAACTCGCGCACGGTCACGGTGACCACGGCGAGCCTGTCGGTCGGCGCGAACCACACCGTCGCGCTGCTCGGCTCCGCCGCGGCCAACCCGAGCGCTGGTGAGGTGCTGGGCGCCGGCGGCCGGTGCCTGGCCGCGCGTGGCGGTTCCCCAGCCGACCGGACCCCGGTCGAACTGGACGCGTGCGACCACTCGGCCGGCCAGACGGTCACGCCGCCGGCCGGCGGCACGGTACGCGTCCTGGGTGCCTGCCTCGACGCGGCCGGCGGCAGCACCGCGAACGGCACGCCCGTCCAGGAGTTCACGTGCAACGGCACCGGTGCGCAGAACTGGGCTCTGCAAGCCAACGGCGAACTGGTGAACCTGGCGTCCGGGCGCTGCCTCACGTCGCCGAACGGCGCCGCCGGGGTCGCGCTGCAACTGGCCGACTGCACGGCGTCGGCCGGCCAACTCTGGCGGTTCCCGCCCAACCGGATCACCGGTCCCGCCGGCCTCTGTGTGGACGTGGCCGACGCAGACCCGGCCTCCGGAACGGCGACGCAACTGTTCGGCTGCAACGGAAGCGACGCACAACGCTGGTCCGCGCCCGGCGATGCGACCCTGCGCGCGTTGGGCAAGTGCCTCGACGTCACCCACGGTGCCACGGCGAACGACACACCCGTGCAGTTGTGGGACTGCGACGGTTCCGGCGCACAGGCGTGGGTCACCCAGGCCGACGGCAGCCTGCGCAATCCGGCGTCCGGACGCTGCCTGGACGACCCGAACAACGCCGGCCTCCAGGGTGACCCGTTGCAGATCGTCGACTGCAACGGCACGGCCGCTCAGCACTTCACGCTGGGCGGCTGAGTTCCGTGCGAGCGGCCGTGCTCGCACCCTGATCCGGAGCGGCGTGACCGGGCACGCCGCTTCGGCGTCGGTGTGTTGACAGCACCCCGAACGGGATTTACCCTCCCTAACCATGAGCGTTCTACCTAAGCGCGATAGGCAAGCCGAACGGCGTGAGGCGGTGCGTCGAGAGATCGTCGACGCTGCCTGGGCGATCGCCGGAGAACACGGGCTTGCCGCGGTGACGCTGCGCGAGGTGGCCTCACGTGTGGGGATGCAGTCACCATCGCTGTACACCCACTTCGCGTCGAAGAACGCGATCTTCGACGCGATGTTCGCGCAGGCGTGGACCGGCTTCCTGCTGGTGAGCGACGGGCTCGAACCATTCGTCGTGCGCTCACCGCGCAAGGCACTGCTCGAGGTGGCTCAGATCTTCGTCGACTACTGCGTCGCCGACCTGGCTCGGTTCCAACTGATGAACCAACGGATGGTCGCCGACTTCGAACCGACGCCCGATGCCTACGCGCCGTCGCTGCGCGTCATGGCGCGGTTGCGCGAACGCCTCACCCGCATCGGCGTCCAGGCCGACGCGGATGCCGATCTGTTCCTCGCCATCACCGGTGGGCTGATCGACGCCCAGTTCGCGAACGATCCCGGCGGCGATCGGTTCGTCCGGCTCCTCCCGCGAGCGCTCGACATGTACGCCGAGGAGATCGGACTCCCCGGCCCACGACTGAGGAGATCTCGATGACGATGACCCCATCCGCGATCAACGGCCTGCGCGCACCCCGGCTGGATCACGCGACGGCGATGCGCCTGGCCGCCACGGAGTATCGCCGCTTCGGCGACCTGCTCCGCTCCCTCGAACCGCGGGACTGGAGGAAGCCGACCAACTGCCCACCATGGGACGTGCGGGACATGGCCACGCACCTGCTGGGCATGGCCGAAGTCGCCGCGTCCCTCCGCGAGCAGCGCAGACAGATGGGTATCGCCCGCAGACGCGGCGGCGTCTTCATCGACGCGATGACCGGGCTACAGGTCATCGAGCACGCCAGCATGACCCCGGCCGAGATCGTCACGAAGTACGACCAGACGGGTCCGAAAGCGGCGCGGGCCAGACGCCGCACGCCCGGTTTCATCCGACGGCGCGGCATGCGTCCCGACCAGTCCGTCAACGGCCACATGGAAAGCTGGACCATCGGCTACCTGGTCGACGCGATATTCACCCGCGACCCGTGGATGCACCGGATCGACATCTCGCTCGCGACCGGCGCGCCGAACCCGATGACAGCCGAACACGACGGCGTGATCGTCGACGATCTGGTCCACGAATGGGCCGACCGGCACGGTCAGGCATTCTCGTTGCGGCTCGACGGTCCGGCCGGGGGCGCGTGGACCGTCGGCAGCGACGGGCCGCGGTACGAACTGTCCGTCGCCGACTTCGCCCTGATCATCTCCGGCCGCACGACCGGCGAAGGCATGCTCGCCACGGAGGTGCCGTTCTGATGAGAACGTTGCGCGTCAACGACGACGTCACCGTCCTGAACGACCACATCGAGGTACCCGGACTTGGCTTCCCTCCGGTCAACGCCTTCGTCCTGCACGCGGCGCAGCCGGTCGTCGTCGACACCGGCCTCGGTCTCCCCGGCCGAGGATTTCTCGAACACCTCGGCTCGGTCGTCGACCCCCACGACGTACGGTGGATCTGGCTCACACATCCCGACCGCGACCACACCGGCGCCTGTTCGATCTGCTCGACGCCGCGCCCCACGCACGGTTGATCACGACGTTCGCCGCAGTCGGGATCATGTCGTGCGAACGACCGATACCCCTGCGACGGGTGTACTTCCTCAACCCCGGTGAGACTCTCGACGTCGGTGACCGGATGCTGAACGCCTTCCGCCCTCCGTTGTACGACAACCCGGCAACGGTCGGATGCTTCGACACCGCGTCGGGCTGCTGCTTCACGTCGGACTGCTTCGGCGCGCCGATGCCCTCCGCCGCGGATGCCCGCGCCGCCGACGTGCGCACGATCTCCCGCGACGAGTTGGCGGACCGGCAGCGGTTGTGGACGAGTGTCGACAGTCCGTGGGTGGCGGCCGTCGATCCGGCCGCGTTCGAGCGCACGATCGAGCCCCTGCGCGCGTTCGCCCCCAGCGCGATACTGAGCACACACCTGCCGCCGGCGATCGACGTCACCGACGCCCTGATCGAGACCGCCCGGCAGGCACCCGGCATCGACCCCTTCGTCGGCCCGGACCAGGCCGCCCTCGACGCGATGCTCCGCACGTTCGAACCGGTCGCGTAGGGACGGCCGTCATGAGCTTCGGCTGAGCGGCCTCCCTGACGCCAGACAGCACGGGCAACCAGGTCCAAGGAGTAACGACCGATGAGCACAGACCGTTCCGTCGTCCGCGTGCGGCGTCCCCGCCACCAACGCCGAGGAGAGGCCCGCCTTCCCGCCGCGGTCGTGACCGTCATCGCCGTCCTGCTCTACCTCGCGCTGCCCCCGCAACTGCTCGTCGGCCCCCGCTACGTCGTGCCGGTGGTCGAACTGCTCCTGCTCGTTCCCCTGCTGGCGATCAACCCGAAACGGGTCACGCGCCAGACGAACCTGTCCAGGGTGCTGTCACTGTCCCTCGTCGCGGTCATCGCCCTGACCAACCTGGTCGCGTTGGGACTGTTGATCCACGACCTCGTCACCGCCCGATCCGGCAACGGACAGGCACTGCTCCTTGGCGCGCTACAGGTGTGGCTGACCAACATCATCGCCTTCGGCCTCGCCTACTGGGAACTCGACCGCGGCGGCCCGGTCCGGCGGACCCAGTCCGCCCGCGCCGATCTTCCGCTGGCTGACTTCCGGTTCTCCCAGGACGAGAACCACGACACCGTCGAAGAAGTCGCCGACGGCTCCAGCAAACAGGCCGACTGGGTCCCGACCCTGGTGGACTACCTGTACGTGTCGGTCACCAATTCGACGGCGTTCAGCCCTACCGACACGATGCCGCTCACCACCCGCGCGAAGGCCATGATGGCCATCCAGAGCATCGCCGCCCTGCTGACCTCGCTGCTGGTAATCGCACGCGCCGTCAGCGTTCTGCACTGACGAATCCGGCGCCTGTTCAGCCACGGGATTCGTCACCGCGAGCCTCCCGGCTCAGGAGTCCGCGTCGCCACCAGCCGATACCGAGCGGACGAACAGTGACGCTAACAGCGTGAGCACCCCGACGAACCCGGCGGTGAGGAACGCGGTGTGCATTCCGTTCGCGTCGGGAGCCCGTGCCGGATAGGTGCTGGCGAGCGTCGCGACGCTGATGACAACGGCTGTACCGAACGCGCCGGCGAGCTGCTGGACCGTGGACAGAATCGCGCTGCCGTGCGAATACAGCCGGTTGGGCAGCACGCCAAGCGACTCGGCCATCAACGGCGTGATCATGAAGCCGAAGCCGGCCATGAACAGGACGTGCCCGGCGATCACCACGACCAGCGGCGAACCGGGGCCGAGCAGGGCGAACACCCACAGCGACACCGCCATGGCCAGCGCGCCGGGGATCACCAGCGGCCGAGCGCCGAACCGATCGAACAGCGTCCCGACCGGGCGGCCGAGAAGTCCGAGTATCAGGCCGCCGGGCAGCACGGCCAGCCCGCTGACGAAGGTGCTGGTGTGCAGCACGGCCTGGAGATACAGCGGCAGCATGATCGCCGCGACACCCAACAGGCACACGAACAGCAGCGCGTTGACCACCACCGCGATCGTGAAGTCGCGGTGGGTGAACGGGCGGAGGTCCAGCAGTGCACGGTCCTCGCGCTGCAGCCGGATCTGCCGCCAGCAGAACACGGCGAGCGCGCCGACGCCCACCCCGATCGGGATCCACGGTGGCAGCGACCGGTCCCCGCCGGCCGACTGGCCCAGGCCGGACAGGCCGTAGAGGACCCCGCCGAACCCAGCGGCGGACAGCAGCACCGACCACAGGTCCAGCGGCACCGGGCGAGGCCGGCCGGTCAGTCGGAACCAGAACGCGCCGACCAGCAGCGCGGTCACCGCCAGTGGAAGCACGATCCAGAACATCCACCGCCAGCCCAGCGATGACAGCACCGCGCCGCCGATCGTCGGCCCGATCGCCGGGGCAACGGCGATGACGATGGTGATCGTGCCCATCGTCGCACCGCGGCGAGATGGTGGCACCAGCCGCATCACCGACGTCATCAGCAACGGCAGCATCACCGCGGTGCCACATGCCTGCACGACCCGTCCGACCAGCAGCACCCCGAAGCCAGGCGCGAGTCCGTTGATCAGGGTGCCGACACTGAACGCGGTCAGCGAGGCCAGGAAGACCTGGCGCGGGGTGAAACGCTCCAGCAGAAACCCGGTGGTCGGAATGACCACTGCCATGGTCAGCAGGAATCCACTGGTCAACCACTGAATCGTCGTGGTGGCGACGTGGAGGTCGCCGGTCAGGGCACGCAACGCCACGCTGAGGATGGTCTCGTTGAGGATCATCACGAACGCCGAGACGACCAGCACGCCGATCAGCAGACCCGACCTCGGCTGCGTCCCGCGATCGGCGGCGGCCGTGACGGTCACAAGGGCAGGCATGGCAAGCACCTCACGGCATCGGGTAGCGAAGCGGGCGGCCAGCGGCTCCGGATGACATCACCCCGGCAACCACGTACGGATGGCCGTGGCGTGTCGACACCGACGATAACCCCGGCCGTCGTGACTACCGCACACATGACGACGCCGCGGCGCTGTCAACCGAGATTCCGGGTCGGCGGCGAGGCAGCCCGCCCCGCACCAGGACGCCTGAGCGCCGATGCCGAACCGGCCCGACCCGAAGGGCGGCTCATGACAGTACCGTCGCAAGAGAGATGAATTCGCTCGCAGAAGATCGAGTCCGAAATGCGCGACGATGTGGGTGCCGGGTTCGATGTCACCCCAGCGCCGAGCCGGCGGAACCGGACGCCTTTCGACTGTCCACCGGTTGGTGGATTCCCGGCGACAGTAGGTGTAGGTATTGTCGCGCTCGTCTTCCGCCATTCCTGTGGAGATTTCGCCGACCTGGGAGAAAACATGATCACGAGACAGACCGGACGATTTGTCATCGCCGCGGCGACTGTGGTGGCGTTGTCCTGTGTCGGGGTGATCGCGGCCGCACCGGCGAGCGCGGCTACCGCTTTCGGTGATGGCAGTTTTGAGTCTCCTGTGGTGGCGCCTGCGACATTCGTGCGTATTTCCGCCGGCCAGCCGCTGGGCGCGTGGACGGTGACCAAGGGCGACGTCGATCTCAGCGGGGCCGGGTTCTGGCAGACCGCCGATGGTGCGCAGTCCCTCGACCTCGACGGTAGCCGGGCCGGCGCGGTCAGCCAGACCTTCGCCACGTCACCACTGTTCGCCTACGAGGTCAGCTTCGCACTGGCGGGCAATCCGGTCGACCTTCCGCTGGTGAAGACCGGTCAGGTCCTCGTCAACGGACATGTGGCGCAGAACTTCTCGTTCGACATCACCGGGAAAACCGAAGCGAACATGGGTTATGTGCATCGCGAGTTCGCATTCCAGGCGGTTGGAAACTCGACGACGCTCGAGTTCGCGAGCACCACGGGAAGCGGGTTCGGACCGGTGATCGATGACGTTGTGGTGCAGCCATGTCTGCTGATCCTGTGTCT
>DATBDL010000187.1:0-3615 GCA_036269975.1 Pseudonocardiaceae bacterium
AAGTGATCAAGCAACCCCTGGCTTGTCTGTTTGTTCGGTCCATCCGGTCTGTTGGGTCTTACCGGCCTGCTGTTCGTTGTGGTTGCTGTGCTGTGAGCCTCCTGCGTTGCTGGGTGGCGGGCCGGGCTGCTTGCGCCGTCAGCAGATTCGGGGTAGTGGGTCGCCGACCAGCATGTCCACTATTCTTGTTCCGCCGAATGTGGTCTTCAGCAGCACTATGCCTGGTGGGTCTTCGGCGATTCGGCCGATGATGGCCGCTTCCGTACCCAGTGGGTCGGCCCTCAGCGCTGCCAGTGCCGCGTCTGCCTGCGCTCCGTCCACTATCGCCACTATTCGGCCCTCGCACGCCACGTACAGCGGGTCTATGCCCAGCAGTTCGGACGCGCCGCGCACCACCGGCCGCACCGGCACCGCGTCCTCCGTTACCACGACGCTGACGTTTGCCGCCTTGGCCACCTCGTTCAGGATTGTCGCCACACCGCCACGGGTCGCGTCGCGCATCGCCCTTACGCCAGGTACTTCGGCCATCAGTCGCGCGACCATGCGGTGTACGGGGGCCGTGTCCGATTCTAGGTCCGCTTCTATGTCCAGTTCGCCTCTTGCCAGCATGATTGTCACGCCGTGGTCGCCGATCGGGCCGGACACCAGCACCGCGTCGCCTGGTTTTGCCTGTGCCACGCCCAGTTGCCGGTCTGGCGCCAGCACTCCTACGCCCGCCGTGTTGATGTAGCAGCCGTCTGCCTTGCCCTGTTGGACCACTTTCGTGTCGCCGGTGACGATGTGTACTCCGGCCGCCGCTGCCGCCGCTGCCATCGACGCGACGATCCTGGACAGGTCCTCGACCGGAAGTCCTTCTTCGAGAATGAATCCGGCCGACAGGTACAGCGGGGTCGCGCCGGATACCGCCAGGTCGTTCACTGTGCCGTTGACCGCCAGGTCTCCGATGTCGCCGCCGGGGAAGAACAGCGGCGACACCACATAAGAATCGGTGGTCAGCGCGATTCGGGCACCGTCGATCGCCAGCGCTGCCGCGTCCTCCATTGGCTCCAGCATCGGGTTGCGGAATGCGTCCAGGAAGATCGCGTCTATGAGCGTGTGCGTTGCCTTGCCGCCGGAGCCGTGTGCCAGCGTGATCCGCTCCTCGCGGACCTTGGGCCTGCGGCGCCTTGCCTTGTCGATTCGGTCCAGTACCGCCTGTTCCTTCTCCTTCTGGGTGGTCGGGACGGCACGACGGCCGACCTCCCGCACGACTTCCTCGTGCTCGGCCAGTGCGTCGTCCACCCAACTGCGCCTACCGGTCGTCATGTCGCGCTCGCCTCACGTACCCGCTGCCGGGTGAACCGGCCGAAGTGGTAGTACGCGGCACAGGCGCCCTCCGGCGACACCATGCACGTGCCGATCGGGGTTTCCGGTGTGCACGCGGTGCCGAACACCTTGCACTCCCACGGTTTCAGCACGCCCTTGAGTACCTCGCCGCACTGGCATGCCTTCGGGTCGGCCACCCGCACTCCTGGCACCTCGAAGTGTTTCTCGGCGTCGAACATCTCGTACTTCTCGCGCACCCGCAGCGCCGAGTGCGATATGAAGCCCAGGCCGCGCCACTCGAAGTACGGCCGTAGTTCCATGACCTCGCTGATCGCCCGCAGCGCCGTCATGTTGCCGGCCCACGGCACCACCCTGGCGTACTGGTTCTCCACCTCGGCGCGGCCCTCGCGCAACTGCACCATCAGCATGTAGATCGACTGGAGGATATCCAGCGGCTCGAAACCGGCTACCACGACCGGTTTGCCGTACTGCTCGCTGATGAACTCGTACGGGCGACAGCCGATCACCGTCGACACGTGGCCTGGGCCCAGGAATCCGTCCAGCCGCAGGTCGGGGGAGTCCAGGATCGCCTTGATGGCCGGCACGATCGTCACGTGGTTGCAGAAGATCGAGAAGTTGGCCAGGCCCTCGGCTGCCGCCCGCAGCACCGTCATCGCGGTGGACGGGGCCGTCGTCTCGAAGCCGATCGCCATGAACACGACGCGCTTGTCCGGGTTCTGCCGCGCGATCTTCAGCGAGTCGAGCGGCGAGTAGACCATCCTGATGTCCACACCCGCCGCCTTGGCGTCGAAGAACGAGCCGCTGCTGCCGGGCACGCGCATCATGTCGCCGAACGACGTCATGATCACGTCCGGTGCGTCGGCGAGGTGCATCGCGTCGTCGACCCGGCCCATCGGGATCACACAGACCGGGCAGCCCGGCCCGTGCACGAGTGTGATCGTCTCCGGTAGGTAGTCCTCCAGTCCGTGCTTGTAGATGGTGTGCGTGTGGCCGCCGCACACCTCCATGAACTTGTAGTGCCGGCCGGGTTCGGCCAGTGCCGCGATCTTCGCCGCCAGCGCCCTCGCCTTGTCCGCGTCGCGGAACTCGTCGACGAATCGCATACTTGTCAACCCTTTCCGCTTCGGTCAGTCGATTGTGGACTCAGACAGCGCTGTGAGCTCGTCCTCGTATGCCTGGCCCATGCCGGCGAGGAAGTCCAGTGCCGCCTTGGCCTCTTCTTCGTCGATCTTGGACAGGGCGAAGCCGACGTGGATCAGCACCCAGTCGCCCGGTGTCACCACCTCGTCGGCGAGCAGGCCGATGTTGATCGCCCGCCGGACCCCGCTGACGTCCACCATGGCCAGGTCCGGGTGATCGGCACGGATTTCCAGAACCTCGCCGGGAATGCCGAGGCACATAGGACCATCTCCTCGAAGGGCTCCTTGAAGGGCTCCTTGAAAGGCATTGCTCTACAGCGCTGTCAGCGTCAGTTCCCACAGCGCGTGGTAGATCGTGGTCTGCGCTTCCTGCACCCGGTGCACCGACGACGACGGCACGACGAACAGGTGATCGAGGCAGTCCAGTTCGGCCATCTTGCCGCCGTCGTAGCCGGCGATGCCGACGGTGAGCAGGCCGCGCCGGCTGGCCTCCTCGAAGGCGCGCAACAGGTTCGCCGAGTTACCGCTGGTGGACAGACCGACGGCGATGTCGGCGCGCCGGCCGAACGCGCCGATCTGCCGCGCGAACACCACGTCGAAGCCGATGTCGTTGGACAGCGCTGTGACGACGGCGACGTCGTTGGTCAGGCCGAACGCCGGCAGTGGCCGTTCGCCACCCGCCGGTGACAGGAAACAGCTCGCCATGTCCTGGGCGTCGGTGGAACTGCCGCCGTTGCCGAACGCCAGCAACCGGCCGCCGGCATTGAACCGCTCCGCCATCTCCTCGGCGCAGCGGGCGAGCCGCTCACCCTGCGCCGCCACCACGGACGCCCGCAACGTGATGATCTCGCGGGCCTTCTCCTCGGTCGAGCGGCGCACGTCCGCCAGTACGGCGTCCAGGTCCGAACTGTCCGCGTACAGGAACGGGTACAGCGCCTCGACCGCGCCTGGGTCGACCTTGCTCATGACTGGATCACGCCGATCTCGCTCATTGTCGGATCACGCCGATCGCCTCGCCCGCGTGCACCAGGATCGTGTCGCCGACGGCCGCTTCGACCAGCGCGACGCTGACCTCCTCGCGGCTCCCACCGGTGTCCACAATGGCCAGTTCGTCCGCGAGCAGCTCCACCACCGTCACCTGGATCGCGGC
>DATBDL010000188.1:0-22329 GCA_036269975.1 Pseudonocardiaceae bacterium
GGATCCCTCGGTGTAGTTCGCCGGGATCTGACCGACCTGCTTTGCTGTGGTCTGCGCGCCGCGCTGGAAGGGGACCACCCCGGCCGCCGTGGCCGCCGCTGCTGTGTCGGTGCCGGCCGGTTGCACGGTGACCTGGGTGGCGGTGATGGTCGTTCCGTTCGTCGTTCCCAGTACGAGGACGTCTTCGCCGGACGTGATGGCGCCGGCCGTTGTCGAGCTGGTCCCGTTCTGGTATGTCGTGGTGGATGTCTCGTTGATGGTCGCCTGCTGGCCCGTCGCCGTTGTGAGGGTGAAGCTCGATGTGGTCACGTTGCTGACCGCGCCGGCCGCTCCGCCCGCGGCCGGTCCGGACCGCGCGTTGGAGCCGGAGCCGTTGGCGGGCGCGGAGTTTCCTGATGTCGCCGAAGGGGATGTGGTTGTTGCCGACGCGGATGTGCCGCAGGCGGCGGTGAGTCCGATCACCGCACACATCGCCACGGCGGCGATCCATCGACTTCTTCCGTTCGGCAGCAGTCGCCTTACCTTGGGGTGGGCGGGAAGAGTCTCGCTGTCGTTCATGATGGTGCTCCTCCTATGTGTGTGTGGGCGGCTACACCAAGAATGGGAGCGGTTCGTGTGTGGTTCATGTATGCCGCCTGTGCCGGGGCTGTGTCGCCGAACTCTCAGGCGCTGGACAGGTGTGCCGACAACACGGCCGGTTGGCCGGCGCGGACCGCGGCGAATGCCTCCTTCACCGCGGCGGCCAGTTCGTCGGGCCTGCGGACGGTGCGTGCCCACGCCCCGGACGCTGCCCGCGCGATCCCGGGCAGGTCCGCTTCCGGGGCGAAGCTGATCCCGAAGTCGTTGTTCCGGGCGGCGACGCCGTTCGGGTAAACATCCATAGTGGATAGTTTGGGCGATTTCCAGCCCTGGTTGTCGTAGATGACTGTGAGCGACGGCAGGCCGTACCGGCGGGCGACCCACTGCGCCGACGCCGGCACCCCGAACAGATATGTGCCGTCGCCGACCAGTGACACCACGGGCTGGTCGGGCCGGGCCAGCCGCACGCCGAGCGCGGCGCCGGCGTACCAGCCCAGCGAGCCGCCGCCCGAGGTGAGCACCGAACCGGGGCGGTTGGCCCGCAGGTGCTCGTTGACCACCTGGTAGTTGGAGATGGCCTCGTTGAGCACCAACGTGTTCTCGTCGATCGTCTCCCGCACGCAGGCGGTCAGGTACTCGGGCGTGATCACGTCACCGTCCGGCCGCTCCCGCTCGGCGGCGGCGCCGACCAGTTCCCCGTGCCTGGCCCGGACATCGCGCAGCCTTGTCTCGATCACATCCGGCTCACCGAGTTCCTGACCGCGCAGGAACTCGGTGAGCTGGGTGACGGCGGTGCCGAGATCGGCGCGGGCGAAGCACTCGGCGGGCACGTGCCACAGCGGCATTCGCTCCTTGACCGGGTCACTGTCCACGACGAAGATCCGCGCGTCGTCGGCCGGGTGGTTCCTCGTGGGAATCCACGGCACGTCGCTGCCCAGCACCAGCACGACGTCGGCCGAGGCCAGCGTCGGATTCTGCCCCGGCGTGTTCCACTGGTAGCCCAGGTGCAGCGGGTGGTCGGCGGGGAAGTTGACATGGCTGGGCACCGACTCGATCACCGGGATCGCCAGCAACTCGCACAGCTCGACCAACCGGGCCACCGCCGTCGGGTGCCGACCCAAGTAGGACGTGATCACCAGGGGGCGTCGCGCGGTGGCCAAAGCGCGCGCGATGTGCTCGACCACCTGCGGCGCCAGTGCGGCCGGCGCCACCGGGGCGAACCCGACCGGAGTCGTGGCCGGTGCCGGCGGATCGAGTGGTTCCGCCATCACCTCGCGCGCGCCCATCAGGTAGACCGGGCCGGCGGGCTCGCTGTGCGCGATCTGCAGTGCGCGGTGCACCAACTCCTCGACATTGCGGCCGGTGCGGATCTCGTTGTCGTACTTGGTATAGCCGCGGACGATCCCGCGCTGGTCGGGCACATCCTGGATCCACTGGATGAACTCGTTGCGGCTGCCGGGCAGTTCGCCGCGCTGGGTGTAGGGCGACGCGCCGGCGAAGATCAGCACCGGCACCCGGCCCCTGGCCACGTTGTGCAGCATGCCGCCCAGGTTCTGCGTGCCACACTCGACGTGCACGATCACCGCCTGGGCCTGCCCGGTGACCTGGGCGTACCCCTGGGCGGCGGACAGCGCGACGCTCTCATGTGGACAGACGATCAGCTCGGGGAACCACTCGGTGACACCGTGGCGCCTGGCCCGCGCGTATGCCTCGATGAACCCGGGATGATCGCTGCCCAGGTTGGCGAATACGTGGGTGACCCCGCCGTCGCGCAGCGCCCGCAGGAACGCCGTGCTCGTCGTGTATCCGCCGTCGGCCATGTGCATCCTTCCCGGATTTTATCCGACAACCTCAGCCGGCGCCGGGGCGAGGACCACCGGCCGCATGATGTCCACCAGTCCCACCAGGAAGGCCAGTCCGACCAGGACGGCCGAACTGGCCAGGCCGAGTCCGACGGCGGCGTGGTAGTCGCCGTGCGTGCTGGCCAGCGTGCCGAAGAACAGCGCGCTGGCCACCGCGGTGCCCAGCGCCGTGCCGAGGCGCTGGCCGGTCTCGTACACCCCGGCGGCGACGCCGGCGGTGGCGCGGGTGATCTCGTGCAGGGTGAGCGTCTGGTTCGCCGAGATGACCAGGCCGCAGCCGCAGCCGGCCACCAGCAGCGGCCCGGCCAGGGCCAGCACGACGTTCGGGCCGGTCCAGCCGTGCGCGACCAAGGCCACCGCGGTCAGCCCGAGCGCGGCAATCGCGGTGCCGGCCACCACCAGCGGCCGGCCGACCCGGTACACCAGGCGACCGCTGACGATCGCCGCCGCGGCCGAGACGACCGTGAAGACCAATGTGGACAGTGCAGCCTGCAGGGCCGTGTACTTCAGCCCTTGCTGCAGGTACAGGGTGATGACCAGGAAGATGCTGGTGAAACCGGCGTAGAACGTGGTGGCGATCACGGTGCCGACCGCGTAACCGCGGATCCGCAGCACCTTGAGGTGCACCAGTGGGCGCGCGTCGCGCGCGCCGAGTCGCCGCTCCCAGAGCACGAACAGCACCAGGAGGACCGCTCCGACCCCGAACAGCCAGAACCAGGGGTGTGCCCTGCCGGTCGACTGCAGCAGCGGCTCCATGATGGCCAGCACGCCGAGCCCGAGCAGCAACACGCCCACCAGGTCCAGCCGGTGCGCGCGCCCCCGCCGATCGGCCGGCAGCACCCGGTACCCGACGGCGAGGGCGACCAGCACCACGGGTATCGAAAGATAGAACACGAACCGCCACCCACCGGCCACACCGAACGCCTGCAGGATCACGCCCCCCAGCAACGGCCCGATCGCGGTGGACAAGCCGACGGTCGCGCCGTAGTACCCGAATGCCTTGCCACGCCTGGGCCCGGCGTACATCTGCTGCAACAGGCCGATCACCTGCGGGGCGAGCATGCCGGCCGAGACGCCCCGCAGGAGCCGGCCGACGACCAGCACCATGCCGTTGGGCGCCGCGCCACAGATGACCGCGGTCAGGGCGAACAGCGCAAGGCCGATCAGGAACAGCTTTCTACGCCCGTACTCGTCGCCCAGCCGGCCGGCCGGCACCAGGGTCAGTCCGAAGGCCAGCGCGTATCCGGCGACGGCCCAGGAGATCTCGGTCGGCGACATGTGTAAGCCGCGTTCCATCGATGGCAGTGCGACCGTGACGATGCTGACGTCGAGCAGGGTCATGAAGCCGGCGACAAGGCAGATCAACAGTGCCGGCCAGTGCCGGGTTTCGGTGTCGGCGGACGGGGTGGCGACGGGTTTCTCCATGTTTTTCATGGGAGTACCACATTTCTCACATCGAATGCGACGTTGAATTCGCGACGAGGGAAACGCCGAGATGGCGATGGGGCTGAGCCCCCGGGTGTGGATCAACCCGCGTCGGCGACCAGGCTCACTTTCGCCACCCCGGCGACGGCGACCGTCTCGTCGTTCTCCGGGCGGTCCCCGCTGACCCCGATCGCGCCCAACAGGGTTCCGTCCGCGTCCCGGATCAGCACGCCACCACGGGAAGACGCGACGCGGCCATCGGAAATGGCCGCGAGCGCGGCGAAGAACGCCGGGTCACGCGTTGCGTGCCGGGCCCCGGCGGCCCCACCGTGACCGGTGCCCAGGCAGCCCCATGCCTTCGCGTGCGCGATCTGCGGGCGCAGGATGCCGGCGCCGTCCTCGCGTTTGACCACGATCGGATGGCCGCCCGGGTCGAGCACGGTGACGGCCAGCGGTCGCAGGTCCAGTTCACGCGCTGTGCTCAGTGCCGCGTCCACGATGTCCGACGCCTGGTTCAAGGACAACATTGTGCTGGTTTCCTTTCTTTCTGGGACGGGATGGCGGAATGGTGTTGGTGGCGTCGTGGTCGCGTACCGTCCGGGCCGGCCACAGGCCGAGCAGGTTGATCGCGGCGGCCACGAGAAAGGCGACGCGGTAGGCGGACGGTGCGATGTGGCCGCCATCCGGCGGGCTGACCAGCCCGATGGCCGTGGTGGCCACCGCGACGCCGATCGCCCCGCCCAGCCGGCGGCCGACGTTGAACACGGTGGACGCCCGCCCGGACGCGGCGGGGGAGACCGCGGCGAACGAGACGGCCTGGGTGGCGACGAAAACCTGCCCGACCGCCAGGCCCACGCCGAACAGCACGATCCGCACCAGCCACAGGTTCACCCCGGTGCCCAGCAGCCCGAGCAGCGCGATGCACGCGCTGGACGCGGCCACCCCGATCAGGAGGTGCCGTCGCGGCCCGAGCTTGCGGTACAGCAGTCGGCCGGCCAACTGCGCACCGGTCAGCACGCCGAGCGCCTCCGGGAAGGTGTTCAGGCCGGCGTCGAGTGGGCTGAGCCCGCGCCCGTCCTGCAGATACAGCGCGACGGTGTAGAGCGTGCCGAGGAAGGCCACCGACTCGACGGCCATGATGGTGCTGCCGGCGCCGAACAGCCGCTCGGCCAGCAGCCGCACGTCGATGATCGGCGCGGACCGGCGCAGTTCCACGATGACCAGTGCCACGAGCAGCACCACGCCGGCGCTGACGGCGTCGAGCACCTCGGCCGAGCCCCAGCCCACGTTCGGACCCACCGAGACCCCGTACATCACCAGACCCAGCCCGGCCGCGGCGAGCAGGAAACCGGCCGTGTCGAACCCGCCGGGCCGGTGCTCGACGTCCCGCCGCAGGCACAACGCGCCGAACACGGTCACGGCGATGCCCACCGGGACGTTGACCGAGAACACCGCGCGCCAGGAGAGGTCGGTCACCAACAAACCGCCCAGCACCGGACCGAGCGTCGGCGCGGTCGCGATCGCCACGGTGAGCAGCGCGGACACCCGGACCCGCTGCTCAGGCGGATAAGCACGCAGCAGCATGGCCATGCCGACCGAGGCGAGCATGCCGCCGCCCGCGCCCTGCGTCATCCGGAACAGCACGAGTTCGCCGAGGCTCGACGCGGTGCCGCACAGCTGCGACCCGACGGTGAACACCGCGACCGCCGTCAACAGGGTGCGTTTGCCGCCGAACCGGTCGCCCAGCCAGCCGGACGCCGGGACGAACACCGCGAGGCTGACCAGATAGGCGATGGACACCGAGTCGACGGCGGTCGGCGCAACGCCGAAGGTCCGGCCGATGGTCGGCAGGGCCACGTTGACGATCGTGGTGTCCATTGTGGAGAGAAAGATTGCCGCAACGTAGACGACGGCCACCGCGGTCTGCTGGCTGACGGCGTTGCGCATGCCCGTCACACCGCGGCTGCCCGGTCGATGGCCAGGCGTTCGACGGTGTCGTCGAACAGGTGGTCCAGCAGGGTCGTGGCGGTCCGGTCGAGCCGGTCGTCGCCGGCGAACGAGCCGTCGGCGGGCACCGCGCGGTTGATCAGCGGGATGTGCACCGCCCGTGGCACCGGCGCCATGCCCAGCGCGACCACGACGGGAATGAGCGCCTGGATCGCGCGGGCGCCGGCCGCGACCCCGCCGTAGCCGACGAATCCCACCGGCTTGTGCCGCCATTCCTCGTCGAGGAAGTCCAGCGCGTTCTTCGTCGCCGCGTTGAAGCTGTGGTTGTATTCCGGCACCACGAACACGTACGCCTGGCCGGCGCTGATCGTGCGACTCCACCGCTGGGTGTGCGCCCGGGTGTACGGCTCCCGCCCGGCGGGCCCCGGCTCGTCCAGCAAGGGCAGGTCCACGTCGACCAGATCGATCAGTTCGACGTCGAACCGGTGGTACTCGACGGCCAGATCGTGGAACCACCGACCCACGGCGGCGCCGCGGCGGCCGGGCCTGGTGCTACCGACGATGATCTGCAGGTGTGGCTGTGCCATGCCGACCCTCCGGTTCCCGGCCGGTCAGACGGCTTGGCGGGGGATCTCGAACTGGATCGCGCCGTCGCTGGTGACGATGTCGAACTGGTCGGACGGGACGGCCGGCAACCGGACCGGCGGCAGGCCCACGATGTAGAGCACCATGTCCTCGGTGACGTCGACGTTCAGTTCCTCGCCGGCCTCCACCTGGAGCGCGGCCAGTCGGCCGATCTTGGTGTCGTACACTGTGGCCGCACCGGACAGGGCCACGATCAGCCGTCGGCCCGCGTCGACGGTCGAGGTCCACTCCGTGCCGGCGTCGATCTTGACCTGCTCGATCCAGAACGCGCGCTCGCTGAACGAACCGAAGAACTTGCGTCGCACACCGTCCACTCCGGACACAGGCAGCCAGTTGAAGCGGTCGGGATTCATAATGAGCACGCTCTGGTAGCGCGGCCGAGGGAACTTGATGTCCCTGCGTTCGCGTTGTCGTTCGCCCGCGGGTCGCGCCGATGCGGGTCCGCGCCCCCGGCCGCCGCCCATGCCGAGGCCGGACGCGCCGCCGAACTGCAGCACCAACTGCAACTGCTTCGGGTCGCCGAGCGGATCGTCCTGCGGGCCGTAGGTCTGGCCCTCCGGGAAGTAGCCGATCTCGCCCTCGCGCAGGATGCCCTGCTCGCCCAGGTTCATGTCGCCCACCAGGGGGAGGCGGATCTGCTCGAAGGTGTGCCGGTGCCGTGGCATGTGGAAGTCGCCTTCCTGGCGGCCCAGGATGTAGCGGTAGTTCTCCAGTGACTCCGGTGCACCGCCCATGAGCAGGTAGTTGAAGGCCACCGTGCCCCTCGGGTGGTCCATGTGGAACGCGTTCTCGTCAAATGGTGCGATCTTCATCGGGGTCCTCCCTGTTTGATCGTCTTGCCAAAGGACGCTACCTACTTGGTAGGTTTCGGGTCAAGCGGATACGATCGGAAGGAACTGTGAAACGCCTGTGGGTTCGGCGCGCCGATGACGGAACCTGACCGTGCGCGTCGGCACTACCTACCAGGTAGGTAGGATCGGGGCGTGCCTGTCGAGGAGAGAACGATGTCGCAACCGTCAGCACGGCTGTATCGTGGCCGGGTCGCCGACCAGATCGTGGCGGACCTGCGCGGCCAGATCCTGAGTGGCGCGCTGCCCGACGGCGCGCGGTTGCCCGCCGAACGAGAGCTGGCCGGCCGTTACGACGTCAGTGCGCCGACCATCCGGGAGGCGATCCGGGTGCTGACCGCGATGGGCCTGCTCAGCACCCGCAACGGCAGCCGGACCACGGTCACCGCGAGCGGCGACACACTGCTCGCCATGTCCATCGCCTCGGTCGTCCAGTTCGAGAAGGTGACCGCCGCTGACGTGTTCGGCCTGCTGGGCACGCTCAACGCCTACGCCGTCGAGCGGGCCGTCGAACGGGCATCCGACGAGGACATCGCCGACCTGCGCGCGGCGGCCGAGCAGGCGGCGGCGATCGGGGACGTGGAGTCGTCGGCCGCGGCGCTGCTGAACTTCTTCGTCACCCTGTCCGCGATCTCGCACAACCCGCTGCTCGCCGCACTGTGCCGATTCATCACGCAGATACAGATCGGCCTCGCCGTCGAACTGTCGAAGGAAACCAGTGAGGACTGGGGCCGGGTCCCGCGATCGCTGAACAAGGCGCGGATGGAGATCGTGGACGCCGTCGCCCGGCGTGATGCCGCCACGGCCGTCCAGTTGGTGCGCGAGTACCACAACAAGGCCGTCAAACGGGTCCAGTCCTCGCCGGGGGCCAAGAAGCTGCGCGAGACCGACCCGGGGCTGACCAGCATGCTGTCCTCCTGGCTCAGCGCGAACGTCGGTCTGGGCAACAGCCCCGACCGACGAAGCCAGTCCTGAGCCACGCGTCTCGCGGTGTTCGCCCAGCCCGGTTGAGGTGCTGCTCCGGCCGCATGAGAAAGCGCGATCTCGACCGCGGCGGCTATGGAGAGGTTGTGTTTATTTCCGGATGTTCCGGATGGCAGGAGTCACGGCTTAGAGTCGGCTGTACGGCCGGCCCGCGACGGGAACTCCAGCGGTTCGGGACCGGTTCGCCTCCCAGGAGGGTCATCGATGACATCCGCACCTGGACAGACCGCATCGACCGAGCCCGACCGCCGCATCAAACCCTGGTACATCTTGTGGCTTCTGCTGTTGCTCGGCTGGGTGGTCAGCTCTGCCGACAGGTCCATCACCGGCCCGATCGTCACCTGGATGATCGACAACGGTGTGGGTTTCCTGGCCGACGCCAAGAACCCGAATGCCCTCGGTGGTCTGATCGGCGGTCTGTTCTTCGCCGGCTACATGCTCACCCAGTTCCCCGGCGGTTACCTCGGCGACCGCTACGGCCATCGCACGGTCATCGTGGTCAGCCTCGTGTGGGCCGGGATCGCCACCGTGCTCACCGGCTTCATCGGCGGCCTGGTCGCTTTCATCGTGCTGCGGGTGGTCACCGGTCTGGGTGAGGGCGCGTACTTTTCCAACGACCGGACGCTGATCACCGTCAGTACGCCGGAGCGCCAGCGCAGCCTCGGCATGGGCGTGGTCATCGCCGGCCTGGCCATCGGCCTCACCATCGCCACGGTCTTCGCGCCGTTCTTCATCGACGTGGGCAGGCTGGTGCTCTCGAAGGTCGACGCGTGGCGCATGGCGTTCTGGATCCTCGGCGGTGCCACGCTGGTCGTCGGTCTCGTGCTGGCCCACCGGTTCCGGGCGCACCTGACCCTGCCCAAGCTCGGCCGGGCCACCCTGCACCTGGCCGGATACGCCGCCGTCGCGCTCGTCCTGATCATGGCCGTCTACTTGCTGGGCGACCGGGCGGGCCTGTCCACGCTGTGGATCGCGGTACTGGAAGTCGCCCTCGCGGTCGGCCTGGTGCTGTTCGCGTTGGCACGCAAGGGCCAGGAGCTTGGTCCCGTCCTGAAGAACCGTGATCTGTTCCTCATCTACATCTTCAACGTCGCCATCCTGTGGAACCTGTGGTTCTTCAGCTTCTGGTCGGTGTCGATCATCGCGGGAGCCGCCCACTCGTCGTTCCTGAACGCCGCGCTCACCGCCGGCTTCAACGCGGGTGCCGGCATTCTGGGCTTCCCCGTCGGTGGCTGGCTGTCCGACGTCGCGGTCCGGCACGGCTGGAGCCGCAAGGCGATGATGCTGTCCTTCGGTACGGTGCAGGCGGTCCTGACCGTGGCTTTCGCGTGGTACATCGCTTCTGCCGCGAAGCCGTCGTTGTTCGTCATGGGGGTCCTGCTGTTCACCGCCAGCCTGTTCTTCAACGCACTCCAGCCCATCGGGCACGCGCTCACCGCCGAGATCGCCGAGCCCAGGCTGCGCGGCTCGGCGTTCGGCATGCAGAATCTCATCGGCGAGATGGGTGCCGTGCTGGCCCCGGCCATCGGCGGGGCGCTACGCGACAGCACCGGAAGTTGGAACCTTGCCGTGTGGCTGGACGCGGCGATCGTCGTCGCCGGACTGTGCGTGCTGATCCCGGTACGGGCCTGGCGCCGTGTCGACGTGTCCAGTGCCACCCATTCCACACTCGTGGGGTGACGGCGCCTTCTCCTACTGGGAGTACTCACATCTCGGGGTGCTGACAACGCGGCTCGGCCTGTCGGGGTCATCAGCTCAACTCTCGCAGTTCACGTCACCAAGGTCGTTAGGACGTGAGGTAGCAGGACTTGGGGACGTTGGGAATGGGATCGGTGCCGAACGCGGTGTTCGTGCAGGGGGCACCTCCGGCGAACGTTCGGTAGACGTAGTCGCCGTCGGCGCCGTAGGCGACGGTTTGCTGTCCGCCGAACGAGCACGTCCCGTTCTCCGTGGCGCAGGTCGTGCCGTAGCCGGACGGCGAACCTTGCCACGAGTAGCACGTCTTGACGATGTTGAAGATCGGGTCGACGCCGAACGTGTCGGCACCCGGTAACCCCAGTAGGCCAGCTTGTCGGCTGTTGCCGAGACGGGTGACCCGCCTGCCATGGTCACGATCACAGGAGTGGCGCCTCGGGTGGCCGAACAACGGGCCAGTCGGCACACCAGTCCGGCACCAGTTCGATGATCTTTGCCAGCTGCCCGGAGAAGACCTGCATGTCCGCGTAGAAGTCGAGGTAGCGCTCCGTCTTGCGGAACTGCGGCTGTGGCCGGGCCCACGGTTTCATGTCCCGGCACTGCAGCATCTTGGCCTCGTCCGGGAAGTTGTCCCAGTCCGAGTAGACGACTGGGTGGACCAGCCCGTGCGGTCGCTCGACCGTGCCCAGCCCGATGGCCTCCTCCCGTTTGGTCATCGTCTGCCATTCCGCTGTGCACCAGGAGGACGTGAAGTACTGCGGTGTCCACACCGGTAGCAGCAGTCTGCTGGTCCGCAGTGCGCGTTCCACTTCGGCGGGCCAGTGCGAGCCGGTGTGGATGTCGGTGTCGAGGAACACCCGGGGGTCGCGGGTCATCTCGTCGGCGAGGCATTCCTCCAGCACCGGGCGGAAGTGGTTGCGCATCCAGTCCGGTAGGCCGCCCGCGCGGCGGTAGCTGAGGAACACGTCGAACTGGTAGTCGGTCATCGGGCAGGTTTCTCCTCAAGCGGCCACCGGGCACATCGTGGCGGCGGACCGGCGCATTACGTCCGCGTCGTCCCCGGTCGGCGACGTCACGTCGGTGAGGCTCAGCCGCTGGTAAGCGTCGCCGAGCCCGGCGGTGCCGTCCTCGATCTGCAGTACGGCGTCCATCAGCGGCATCGATGGGGAAGCGCTGCCCCCGTACCGCAGATACGTGTTCGGGTCATCGGCGTCGTCCACCTCGTCGACGGAGGCCAGTGACTCGGTGGCCGTCGGCCAGTTCGACGGCACACTCACCTGGACGCCGACGGGCCCGGTCACCCGCGTGTAGCCCGGCGGCACCACGCCGGCGGACAGTGGGGCGCCGTAGTGGTGACGGGTGGATCCGTGGACGCCGGCAGCGCTGCCGGCGTCCACCGGCACTTGAGGGATCGGTTGCGGCACAGTAACCGTGGGTGCAGCGACGGTCTGCCTGCCGCCGCTGATGTGCACGGCGACCAGCACGACCACTGCGGCGAAGACAGCACCCGCCGCGATCAACGCCACCATCGTGCCCCTGACCCGGCGGGGAGCGGGAAGCTCCGGTGCGGGGTGGCGGTTGCGGGACAGGACAGTGCGGTGTGGTCGGAGCCGGAGTCCCCGGCGGCCCCCACAACGCGCCGGGTGCCGGTGGGCGGCCGGAGGCGTCGGAATCATGCGGAGTTGTCACGGCTGGCTCATTTCGTGTCAATTCCAGGACACAAGGGACCGATCCCGGATCGTTACCGTCATGGCGGGTTACCTGCCCACATAATCGCTGGCGAATCGTATCGCGTTTCGAAAAGTTCCTGCGGTCGTTACAGGGGAAGATCCATGTCCGCAACTGATGGCGAACTGGTCCACGTACCCGGCCGGGTCGGCACCGGCACGGTGGTGCACGTCGGTGTCGCGCGGCCGGCCGACGTGCTGGACAGGCGGCTGGTGATTTCCGGCCGGGTCGGTGCGCTCGTCGCGCTGCTCGCCTTCGCCGGAGTGCTCGCGAGCAGGGGAGTGCTGGTCGTCGCGCTGCTCACCGCGGCCGCCGGGCTGGCCGTCCAGCTTGGCCTCGGCTATCTGCTGCGGGCTGTGGACGGTCGGCTGGTGGACGTGCTTCCGTTGCTGGTAAAGGACATTCAGGGCACCGAGTACCGCTGCGAGGTCCGGGGCAGACTGGTTCCCGGACCGCCGCCGGACGGCAGCATCGTCGAGATCTACGGCCGAACGGACAAGTCCGGCACCGTGCGGGTCCGGCAACTGGTGACGGTGGGCACCGGTGCCACCGCCAGGGCCCGGCAGCCGTTCACGTGCGGTCTGGCCAGGACAGTCGCGACCACCGTGATCGTGGTCTGGGCAGCGGTCGTCACGGTGCTGCTCTGGCTGCTGTCCGTTGGCCAATAACTGGACAATGTGGCCGATCGCATCGCCCGTTGCGCCAATCGGGTAACGGCGCGCGGGTGCGACACGATGGCCCCTACGAAAATGCCGAGTGCGCTGGAGCTGGCACGTGCCGAAACCATTGATCACGAAGACCGGTAACCAGAATCTGTTATCCGGCCCGATGGCGAAGAATGCGACGCGAGGTGGCCGGCTGCACACCGGCCGCAGATCCGAGAACTACCTGCGCGCACTGCGCGCCCTGGACGGTGCCGGGTCACTGGGCACCGTGGACACCGAGAAGTTCGTGGACGACATCCGGCGGGAGTTCCACGACAGGTACACGGCGCAGCCGCTGGGCATCGTCGGCAGGTGCTACCTGGGTGACCCCTTCGAGGTGCACACCGTGACGCTGGACGGTTCGATCATCGACCACTACCGCCGCGGCCAGGAACTGCCCGGCGGAATGGAAAAGGCCCGCACGCTGGCTGGTTCGGGCTCGTACGCGGCCATCGAGGTCTACCCGGACCGGCTGGTGTGCCTGCGCCCTGACGGAACCGTCGTCCCACTGGGGAGTGGCTCATGACCGATCCGGCGATCGCGAACAACTTGCGGTCCATCAACCGCGCGCTGGACGTCATGCAGCGCAACCAGTCCGTGCTGGGCGAGCAGCAGGGCGTGTTGCAGCAGTCGGTGAACCAGGTCAAGGCCACCGGCGACCAGACGCGGGCCAACCTGCTCACCCTGGTGCAGCAGTTCGACGCGTTCCAGCGGCAGTCCGAGTTCCGGCACAACCTGCAGGTCGCGGAGACCCAGATCGTCCAGGTCAAACAACAGCTGGAAACCGACTACGGCCACTACAAGAACGTGCGCAGGCTGGCCACCGGCACGCTGCAGGCACTCGACTCGGGCATCACGTCGCATGGCACGATGCGCCAGGTCTCCGAGGAGCTGATGCTGCTCACGCCGCAGTACTGGCTGGCACCCGCACTGGTCGCCGTGGCGGCGTGGATCCGGGACGACCCGGCGCTGGCAGCGCAGGCGCTGGCCGAGGCGAACCGCAGGTCCAACGACAAGACGTCGCTGTTCTTCGCGCTGGTGCTGCGCAGGCACCAGCGCAACGCGGCGGCCGCGCGCTGGCTGGGCCAGTACACGGCACGCCAGGACCCAGCCAGGCTGTCCTCCGAGTTCATGGTCATTCTCGACGCCGTCAGCGTCGGCGTGTTCGGCCACGAGTCGAAGGCGCTCGTGATGGGCCACCTGATGGACTGGTACGACAGGCTGTCCGACGACCAGGCGACCGTGGACCGGCAGGTGACCCGCTGGGCAGCGCAACTGGACGCACACCGCACACCGGTGGATCCGCGCTACCACGTCCTGCCGCAGATCAGCTCGACGTGGCCGCAGCTCAAGGACCTGTACGAGGGCGCCACCGTGCACGGCCTGGCCGAGCGGCGGCTGCGGGCGATGTTCGACGGCTCGATCGGGCAGAGCGAGGACCTCCGGGTCCGGGTGGACAACATCCTCGAAGACCTGGTCAGCGACTTCGACGCCGAGGAAGCCCCGCTGCGGCACAGGGAACAGGAGCTGAAGGAGCTCGTCAAGGCCAAAGGTGACCAAGTGGCCGCTGACAAGGCGATTCAACTGGCGAAGCCGCTGCGCGAGGCGACCCACGACTTCCTGACGCTGATCAGCAACGCCGCTGTCGACCCGAAGAAGGCGGGCACGTCGCCGGGCACCCAGCGGTTCGCGGTCGCGCTGGCCAAGGACTGGATCAGCCAGGCCAGCGGCAGGCTGGAGGCGGCCAACGTCGTCGCCCACCCGGCCGCCGTGCGCGTCGACATCGACGGCTGGCATCACCTCATCGACAACACCACCAGCGAGCAGCAAGTCGTCCACGACCTGAGCACGCACATCGACAGGCAGACCGAGCGGGCCGTGGCCGCGGTCCGGTTCACCGGGCTACCGCTGACCGCCGCGATCTGCGCCGGGCTCGCGTTGCTGTGCGCGCTGTGGGCGGGGATCGAGCAGAGCGTCGGCATCGCGGTGTTCTTCGTGCTGGTCACGCTCGGCGTCGGTGGCTGGGCCGCGTACCAGGTGTACGGCTTGCCGGCCCGGCGAGCGGAACTGCGCAAGCAGGGTGAGCGGCGCAAAACGGTCGCCGTCGGCCAGTTGCGGGGCGGCATCGCCGAACTGCTCGACCTGCGTGCCGAACGGGAACGCGAACTGGCGCTGGCCCCGCGGCTGCGGCAGTACCTGGAGCAGCTCAACGGTGCGGCGTTCGCGGTCCGTGCCCCCGACCAGCTACGAGGAGTGTGAGCCGTGCCGCAGCCGATATCCGAGGGTCGTCCCGAACGCCCGACGGTGAGCACCCAGCAGACCCCCGCATGGCCGGCCGCGCGGGACCATGAGATGGCGGTCGCGCTGCCGGACTGGGACCTGCTGCCGCCCGCGGAGTTCATCGCCAGGCATGCCGGAGCCGACCATGCCGAGTACTGAGGGGCCGTATGCCGCGTGGGTGAGCTGGCTGGCGGCGTTCGGCAGGGGCGAGGACCCACCGTCGGGCCACCTCACGCGGGTGGACCAGAGCCTCGGCCCGGAGATGCTGGCCCGCCTCACGTCGCACGTCGCGACGGCGTTCCACGACCGGCAACGGCGGTGGAGCGACGCACTGGTCCGCGACCAGCAGTTGCTGCGGATCGATCCGGCCAACGCGGGCACCGCGATCGCCGTCGTCCTGCACAACGCGCGGGCACTGCTCGCGCCGCTCGTCGCGTTCACCGCCATGCCGTTGTTCCCGACGGAGCTGCGGGAGAACCTGCGCACGGCGCTGGCGCAGACGGTCCGCTCCGCGCAGCAGACCCTGGTGGACTCCGCACGGGAGGCACCGGAAGAACTGCGCAACGCGATCGCGGCCAACAGCCTGCTGCCCGCACTGACCAGGCCGCCCACCGCACGGCCGCCCACCGGTTCGGCGCCGGTGCGCCGGGTCATCCTGAGCTGATCGAGAGGACACCCATGCCCAACGGGGCGGAGACCAAGGACCGGATCGAGTCCTACCTGCTGGCCCGGATCCCGTTCGTGTCCGTGCGCACGGTCGAGCGCGGCAGGGCGTTGGCCATGCTGACCGAACTGGCCAGGGACAAACAGCTCGACATCCTGGTGCACACGCTCAGCCAGGGCCTGCGGGACCTGAAGACCGGACAGATCGTGTCCGACGACAAGTCGATGCTAGGCGCCCTCGACCTGGCAGGCGAGTGGTTCCAGTCGCGGGCGAACCTGACGATGGTGTTCACCGACGTCCAGCATCTCGGCGATGACAACGACATCTCCCGCCGCTTCGTGGATCTCGCGCAGCTCGCCGAGCAGCACGGCGGCTGCATCATGGTGATCACCGCCGATCCGACGTGGAACTCGTTGCAGCGCATGGGTATGGCCGTCAGCCTCGACCTGCCCGACGTGGACGAGATGCGGTACGAGATCGAGAGCTTCCTGCGTCAGTACGACGGCGTGATCAGGATCGAGTGGGGGCCCGCCGAGTTCGACGAGGCCGCGTCGATCCTCACCGGCGTCACCAGGATCGAGGCGCTGAACATCCTGTCCACGTTCGTGGTGAAGAAGTCCATCACGAAGACGGAACTGGTGGAACTCAGCCGCGCCAAGGACTCCATCTTCAGCGAACTGGCCGGCATCGAACGGGTCGCCGTCCGACCGGGTCAGCATCTGGTCGGTGGTCTGGCGGGTCTGCGGCAGTGGCTGGACCGCAAACGCCCGCTGCTGACCATGGACCTGCGTGACCGCGGCATGCGCCCGCCACGGGGAGTCCTGCTGGTCGGCGTACCGGGATGTGGCAAGTCCTTATCGGCCAAGGCGATCGCGTCGGACTGGCAGCTCCCGTTGTACCGGCTGGACATCAGTTCCGTGCTGGGCAACTACGTCGGCCAGTCGGAGAGCAGGTTCAAGGAGGCGCTGGCCACGGCCGACGCCGTCGCGCCGTGCGTGTTGTGGATCGACGAGATCGAGAAGGGTCTCGCCGGTTCCGGCACCGACAGCACCGGGGTCACCACCCGCCTGGTCGGGCAGTTCCTGTACTGGCTACAGGAGTCCTGTGCCAGGGTCTTCGTGGTGGCCACCGCCAACGACGTGCGTGCGCTGCCGCAGGAACTGTTGCGCAGCGGCCGGTTCGACGACATGTTCTTCGTGGACCTGCCGGAGGCGAACGAGCGGCGCGAGATCATCCAGATCTACCTGCGCAAGTACCTGCGGGTCGCCGTGTCCGAGGAGGTGGTGGAGGACTTGGTCGGCATGAGCGAGGGATTCGCCGGGTCGGACCTGGAGGCCGCCGTCGCCGAGATCGGTTACGAGGCGGTACGGGTCGGTGACAGCAACGTGCAGTTCGACTACTACCAGAGCGCGTTCCGCAACATCGTGCCGCTGCTGCGGTCGGCCCCGGAAAGGATTGACGAGGTACGCCAGTTGCGCGACCGTGCGATCCCAGCGTCCGGTCGTCTCCGCGACACACCGGGTCAGCAGTCGGCCCGGCGGGTCGTGCTGGGCTGAACTAGAGGTCGACGTTCCGCCAAATATCGCGACCAGTCGCAGTGTCGTTACGACTTCCAGAGATGGTTGGCATGAATTCCTTGACGCTGGCCGCTGGCGCAGTCTGCGGCACACCACCGCCAGTCCACGCAGGATCGGTGACATCGTGAAAGCCGCACTCACGCTAACCGGTCTCTGGTTCCATTGGTGCGCACCAGTCGACGGTGCCAAGCCAGCACGTTGCCGGGGTGACGGAGAAGATCTCGGCCCAGCGGCGACGCTGCACCAACCGCGCCGGACAGGCCAGCCATCCGATCGACAGGTCTGTATCGCACACGGGCGACCTGCCGGCGTAAGACCTGCTGCATGAGCCGATCAGACTGTGGCGTGCACTCGCCGGGCTGGGCATTGCAGCTTGTTTCGGGGACGCTATGAGGTCGCCGGACCTCGCCCGGCGGCCAGCAGGGTGGCGTCGAAATTGGGTTCTCCCAAGAAACGCCACGTATGTGCGTCGTTGGTAAAACCATAACACCTGGCGTGTATTGTTTCCGTGAAAACAATGTTTGCGACGAGAAGACTGGCCCGTTGTGCCGAGTCAGGATGCGGCAGATCGTGCCAGCACCGACCCGGTTCCGAGCCGAGCCAGTTCGCCTTTGATACGGCGATGGCCCCAGCGCGGGTTCTCCCGCGCCAACCCGAGCCAACCAGACACCCGGATCGCGAATAGATACATCAGTCGAACTACACACCGCCGGTGATCAGGGCACCTTGCGGATCGACGGAACAACAGGTCAACCCCGCCATCGTCGAAGAATGGCTCGGTACACCCTCGCGCGGACCTAACGGCAGGTCAGCGAACCAAGGTCGAGTTGTGGCACGGTACGGGGCTGGGACGCTGAGCCGGTGACGCACGATCAGGTAGACCAGGGACAACAGCATCTGGTGATCCTGGCAAGACCCGCTGGCGATGATCGGAAACGCCCAGGTCGGAGACCAGATCGAGTTTCCGGGCCCGACAGGGTCATCACCGCAGGTATCTGCCTCGACAGCCGTTCGAACTCGGGCGACGGCCCGCGCGTACCGCCGATCGAGGCTGATCATCACTCCGTCGAGGTCGACCACGACGAAGCCGGCGCACGCTTCGTGAACTGCCGACTGTCCGAAGACCACGCACATTCCGACCTCGTGATCGGCCGTCAGGCGAGTTCTTCCAGTCGCGCTCTGACGGTCTTGGCGTTTGTCCGGTGGAGGTTCTCGTACACCACCAGGGCTTGTCGCAGGCAGTCGCGGGCGGCGTCGAGGTTGCCGAGGATCTGGTAGCACTCGGCGAGCAGTTCCAGACAGCCCGCGTAGTAGTGGAAGCGTTCGCCCTGGTCCTCCAAGAGGTGGATGTTCTGCCAGTAGCAGCGGATGGCCTCGTCGTACTCGCCGAGTCGTTGGTGGGTCAGGCCAAGGGTGCCCCACGTGAAGCCCTCACCGACGCGGTCACCGAGTCGGGCGTGCAGATCCAGGGCACGGTGGCAGCACGGGATCGCGCCGGCGTAGTCCCCCGTCATGCACAGCATCCAGCCCAGGTCGTTGTACGCGTGGGCCTGGCCGGACAGGTCACCGCCCTCGACGTACAACGCCAGCGCCCGCTCGCTGTGCGTCATGGCGAGGTCGTTGTGTCCCAGCTTTTCCTGGGCCTCGCTCAGGCCCCGGTGGCTGTGCGCCTGTCCCACTGGGTCACCGAGTTGCTCGTAGAGTCGAAGGGCCTGTCCGTAGTGGGTGGCCGCATCGGCGGGCCGGCCCAACCGGAGGCTCACGTTGCCCAGGCCGCGCAGCGTGTGGGCCACGGCGTCCGTGTCGGCCAACCGCCTCGCCGCTGCCGTCGCCGTGCGTTGCATGGCCAACCAGTCGTGCCACAACGCACGGGAGTCCAGGTACAACGTCAACGTGGACGGCAGTTGCCACGCGTGCTCGTCGAAGCCGAGCGTGGCGGCGCTGGCCACGGCGGCCATGAGATTGCCGTGCTCGATCTGGAGCCACGCCGCGGCCGAGTCGGCGTCGGCGAGTCGTGTGACGGCGGTGCCCGGCGCCGGTGTGAGTGGCCGTACCGGCTTGCGGTGCGGTCGGATGCGGCTGACCGCGCCGTCGGCGGTGAGCAGATAGTGGTCGAGGAGTCGGCGAACAGCCGCGTGGCGAGCCGGCTCGTCCTCCTCGGCGGTGGCCCGGTCGGTCGCGTAGACCCGCAGCAGGTCGTGCAGGCCGTACTGGTCGGCCGTCTGCTGGAGCACCATGTGGGCATCGGCCAGTTCACCCAGGGCGCGGTGTGCCTCGACCACCGGGGTGCCGGCCAGGCTGGCGGCGGCCATGACGGAGACGTCGGTGCCGACGTGCAGGCCGAGCATCCGGAACAGGTGTGCCGCACTCGCGGACAACCCCCGGTAGGACCACGAGAAGACGCTGCGCACGGAGGTGGTCGGGTCACCGGCGTCCAGTGCGTCCAGCCGGCGACGTTCGTCGCGCAGTTGGGACAGGAGTGAGGCCAGCGGCAGTTTCGGTCGGGCGGCCGCGCGTGCGGCGACGATGCTCAGGGCCAGTGGGAGTCCGCCGCACAAGCGGGTCAGTGCGGTGATGGCGTCGGGTTCGGCGCCGGTGCGTTCGACGCCGAGGCGACTGTTGAGCAGTTCCCGCGCCTCGTCGTCGGACAGGACGTCCAGGTGGACCGGTCGGGCGCCTTCGACGGCGACCAGACCGACGAGCGGACTGCGGCTGGTCACGACGGCGCGACAGGCGGATCCCGCTGGTAACAGCGGCCGGACCTGTCCGACGTTCCGTGCGTTGTCCAGGACGACGAGCACCCGTTTGGTGGCCAGGAGACTGCGGTACAGGGCGCTCTGCGCGGTCAGGTCCTTCGGGATCCGGTTGACGGGCACGTTGAAGACGTCCAGGAACTGCCGGATCGTCTCCTCCGGCGACACCGCCCGCTCCACCTGGCTGAACCCGCCGAGGTCCGCGTACAACAGCCCGTCGGGAAAGTGTTCTGCCGCGTCGTGGGCCCAGCGCAGTGCGAGTGTGGTCTTGCCGACCCCGGCGGAGCCGCTGATCACCGAGATGGTGGGCCCGTCCTGGGGCGAGCCCACCATGCTGGACAGCACTTTCAGCTCCGCCACTCGGCCGGAGATACGCGGTATCGCGGGCGGCAGTTGGTACGGCACCACCGTTTCCGGGACCGCGCCGGTGGTCAGGACAGCCCGGTCGGACTCCGCCGGCTCGACGGGCGGCAGTAGATCGGGATCATTGCGCAGGATTCTGGCGTGCAACTGCCGCAGTTCCGGCCCCGGCTCGACGCCGACCTCCTCAGCCAGCACCAGCCGCGTGGTCCGGTAGGCGGCCAGGGCGTCAGCCTGCCTCGCACAGCGATACAGCGCGAGCATGAGTTGGGCGTGCAACCGCTCCCGCAGCGGATGCTCGACCACCAACCGCTCCAGGTCCGCCAGCACCTCCGCGGACCTGCCCAATCGGAGCTGTGCCTCGATGGACGTCTCGACGGCGCGCAGCCGCATCCCCGTGAGCCGGGGAATCTCCCGATCGCACAGCACGGGCGACAGCACGTCGGCGAGCGGTTCACCACGCCAGAGCAGCAGCGCGCTCTGCAGCACATCGGTGGCTTCCTGCCAGGCGCCTGCCGTTGCGGCGGCCAGCCCTCGCCGGTACAGGCGGGTGAACGCCAGCAGGTCGCAGTCGTCGTCGCTGACCTCGACCAGATATCCAGGGTCACGGGTGACGATCCGCAGTCCCTGCGTGTCGCCGAGGATCTGGCGCAGCCTACGGACGTAGTTGCGGATCGTCGCACGAGCGCTGGGTGTGGGATCTGCTCCCCAGATCGCCTCGGCCAACCCGTCGAGCGACACCACCTGGTTGGCCTGTGCCAGCAGAGCCGCGAGCACGATGCGCTGTTTGGCCGCTGGAATCGGCACGATCACGTCGTCGTGTCGGACGAGTAGTGGCCCCAGCACACCAATCCACATCCCACACCTCACGACGAGACCCCGGCGGTCCCGGCGCCGAACCGCCCGGCGGACAGGCTAGCGCGTCAGGTGTGGGCCACATCGAGAAAAGAGCCGATTTGCCGGCAGCCCGGACAGGCCGCCCGGTCACCTGACCGGACGGCCTGTCGGGTACTGCGGGACATACGGTCAGCTCAGGTCGCCGCTCATGCTCTGCCAGCCGGACCAGCCGCTGCCCTGGGTGTACGTGTCGGTGTACGTGGTGCCGCCGGCCGCCCGGCCGAAGACGTCGAACTGGTCGCCGGAGCGGATGCCGACCGGGTCGTCGACGATGGTGCCGCCGATGCTGTTCCAGCCCGACCAGCCGCTGCCGGGTGTGTACACGTCCGACCACGTCGATCCACTCGTGGCCCGCGCGTACAGCTCAAGCTGCGAGCCGTACCGGGCGGGGGAGACCGCGCCTGCCACCGTGCCGCCGAGGCTCTGCCAGCCCGACCAGCCACGGCCGGACGTGTGCACGTCGGAGAAGACCGTGCCGGCCGAGTTTCGGCCGAACAACTCAACCTGCCCGTCGTACCGCACGGCGGACACGCCACCGGTCAGCGAGCCGCCCAGGCTCTGCCAGCCCGACCAGCCGACACCCGGTGTGTAGACGTCGGTCCACACCCCGCCGCCCGCCACCACGCCGTACACCCGCATCAGTTGGCCGTCCGACACGACGGCCGGGTCACCGACGATGGTGCCGCCCAGGGACTGCCAGCCCGACCAGCCGGTGCCCGGCGTGTACACGTCGGAGTACGTCGACCCGTTGGCCGCTTCACCGAACACCTGGACCTGCGAGCCGTACCGGGTGACCACCGGGTCGCCTGCGATTGTGCCGCCCAGGGACTGCCAGCCCGACCAGCCGGTGCCCGGCGTGTACACGTCGGTCTCGGTCGTACCGGTCGGCGTCCTGCCGAACACCTCCAGTTGGGTTCCGTACTGGAAGGCGACCGGCTCGCCGGCCAGGTCACCGCCGATGCCGCGCCAGCCCGACCAGCCCTGGCCGGGCGTGTTCACGTCCGCCCACACCGCACCCGAGGCGTCCTTGCCGAACACCTGTGTCTGGCTGCCGTACGGCGTCACCGGTCCGGCCGCCGTGGTCCCGGAGAACGTGGTGTTCGACAGGACGTAGGTGGTCACCGACTGGGCCGGCAGGCTGACCGACAGGTGACCGCCGGTGACGCCCACCGCTGCCTGCTGGGCCAGGTCGTCGGTCGCGTCCGTCCGGTACGGCGTCGCCGTGGCGCCGACCGTGGCGAAGCCGGTGAGGTCGTAGTCGACCTGCTCGGCAGCCGTGCCCGGATTCGTGGCCACGAGCACGGCCGTCCCGGACGCCGGGTCGTACGCGGTGAACGTGTCCGGATCCGAGTTGCCGATCATGACGTAGCCGGGATGGACG
>DATBDL010000189.1:0-3586 GCA_036269975.1 Pseudonocardiaceae bacterium
CGTCTGTCCGGCCTGGAACGCAAGGCCGGCAAAAGTGATCTACCTGCGGATGGAGAATGATCCGGAACTCGAATTCGAGTTCTACCTTGCGGATCGGCTCGGCATGACTGTCCACAAGCTACGCAGCACGATGTCAAACGACGAGTTCGTCCACTGGGCTATCTACTACGGCCGTAAGGCACAACGGCAAGAACTGGCCACGAAGATGGCGCGCAACGGGAGGTGATCACGGTGGCCGAGGAGTTCGTGCAGATCCGCGTTGACGGATTGAAGCAACTCAACCGCTCGCTGAAGGACCTCGGCGCCGACATGCCCAAGGCGCTGCGCCTGGCCGGCAACCAGGCCGCTGACATCGTCGTGGCGCAGGCTCGCCCGAAGGTGCCGACCGGACCGGGCAAGGGCGGCCACGCCGCGTCCAGCGTCAAAGCGGCCAGCACCCGCACAGCGGCGCGCGTGAAGGCCGGTGGGGCGAAGTTCCCCTACTTCCCGTGGCTGGACTTCGGCGGCCGCGTCGGGCGTAAGAAGCACGTCGTGCGGCCGTTCCTGAAGACCGGGCGGTACGTGTGGAAGGCGTACAGCGACAAACACGAAGAGGTCGCGACCGTGCTGGCCGGTGCCCTGGACAGGGTGATCGTGGATTCCGGGCTCGGCCCGGTCAAGGGCGGTGAGTGATGGGAACTCAGGGACCTACCGTCACGCTCACGTTCGCCGGTGACACCACATCCGTGGACAAGGCCGTGAACAAGGTCGGCAGCTCGACGGAGAAGCTGTCCACCGAGGTGGGCAAGTCCACCAAGGAGATCGGCGAGTCCGGCGAGGGCATGAAAGGCAAGCTCTCCGAAGCGGCGGACGGCACCGAACAGAAGATGCTCGGCCTGCACGACACCGTGGACGGGCTGGCGGGCACGTTCCAAGGCTTCAAGGACGGCAGCGTCTCGGAAGTCGCGCAAGGGCTCGCGGATATGGCGGGCGGCATCGCCTCGTTCGTGATCCCCGCGATAGCCGGGATGTCCGGCGGCTTCGGCGCGGCCGCGACCGCCGTCAAGGGCTTCTCGATCTCGCTGCTGACCTCACCGATCACGTGGATCGTGCTGGGGATCATCGCGCTGATCGCCATCATCGTCCTGATGATCACCCACTGGGACAAGGTCAAGGCCATCGTCGGCGTCGTCACGCACGCGATTGTTGTTGCATGGCAATGGGTGGAGGGCATCGTAGGCGGCGTGTTCTCGCGCATCGGGTCCGTAGCGGAGTCCGCGTTCAACGGGATCGGTAACGGGCTCAAGGGTGCGCTGAACTTCGTGATCGGCCTGCTGAACCACGGCATCGACGCGATCAACGTGCTGATCAACGGTGCGAACAGCGCGCTGGGCTGGACCGGGTTTCACCTCGGCGACATCCCGCACATCCCGAAGCTGCACACCGGCGGCATCGTGCCGGGCACGGTCGGCAGCGAAATGCTCGCGGTGCTCCAGGCCGGTGAGCAGGTCGTTCCGGCCGGCGGCGTGCAGAGCGGTAACGGCGTCGGTCTGCATATCACCGGCGACGCCGACAGCGCGCTAGCAACCATGATCATGTCGCTGTATCGCTCGAACAAGATTCAGGTGGTCGACGGCAACGGGAAACGAGTGAAGGTCGGTTGAGATGTCCTACATCACGTGGAACAGCCCCATGGTCACCACGGCCGCGCCAGCGAAGGTGGCCACCGGCACGGCCATCAAGACAATGCTCCAGCTCGCCGCCCCGTCCACCCGCAAGCTCTCGGTGGTCGGCTGGGGGATCAGCTTCGATGGCGCGGCACTGGCCACACCTGGTGTGTGCGAACTCGTCCAGACCGACGTCGGCGGCACCATCACGCAGGCTGTCGCGGCGGGCATCCAGCCCTACGACGACGACAGCGCACCGGCCAGCCTGCTGGACATCAGCGGCACCACCAAGACCGGCTACACCTGCACCTCCGAGGGCTCGATCACCGCGACGCGGTCGTTGGACACACAACTGATCGACCCGGCCAACGGCTACGTCTGCTGGTTCCCGGAAACCAAGCGGCCGAAGGTCGCGGTGTCGAAGTTCCTGCGGGTGCGGGTCACCTTCGGCACCACCACCAACGCCCTGTGCTACGTGATCTGGGACGAGGTGTAGGCAGCCATGCCCGCGACGTTCGTCTCCAACCCGCCGAACCGGTGGCACCGCCGGTCGCGCGGGTCCACGACGTTGCGACGCGGGCACTTCGTCACCGACGCCGACGCCGGCGTGCCGATCCTGCCCCAGCAGTTCGGCGACACACTGAAACTGGTCGTGGAAATCGCGTGGGGCGCGAACCTCACGGCCGCGTCGTCGACGTGGGTATGGACCGACATCACCCGCGATGTGCGGGTAGACGACGCCGTCAGCATCACCCTGGGGAAAGCGAACGAAGCCACCGACACCCAACCGGCCGGTATCAAGTTCTCGGTGGACGACAGCGCCAGCAAGTACAGCACCAGCCCACTCGGCCCCAACTGGCCGAACGTCCAATTCAACACGCCGATCCGCGCTCGGATAGTGAACAGCGGCGTCAGCAATTCGCGGTTCGTGGGCTACGCCACGTCGTTCGTTCCCGGCTGGAACGTCAAGGGCAACGTGGCCACGGCCTCGATCAGCGCGAGCGGCATCCTCCAGCGCCTCGGCCAGGGCCAGGTCCCCAGCCGCTCGTGTCTCTGGTACTCGGTGAACAACACCGCCCCGTCGATGTGGTGGCCACTGGAAGAGGGCACCGGATCTGCCCAGGGCATTCCCGCCGTTGGATCAGGGACGATGTCGTTCTTCCAGGGCACGACAGGGTTAGGTGGACTCGCCGGATCGGCCCAGTTCGGCGGCGATACCTCATTGGCGGGTGCCGATCGGGAATTGACGCTGACGGCGGCCAACGCGGCCCCGTACATGGTGGCCACAGTGGACAGTGCCGTGTCGGCCGCGTGCGCCACGTCGTTCACCCTGTCCTGGTACGCCAAGTTCACCGACGACGCCACCCAGGGCGCGAACTTCCTGGCCTACATGTCGGGCAGCAAGGTGCTCGACGTGTCGTTCACGACCAGCACGACGTTCCTGATCTGGGACGAGACCGGCGCGACGTCGTCCACCGCGACCACCGCCGACGTGTTCGGACAGTGGCACCAGTGGGTGTTGCTGGTGGAGAAATCCGGCTCGAACGTGGTGGCGATCCTGTTCAAGGACAGCAACGCCTATCTCTCGGCAACGTTCACCGGTGTCAGCATGACCGGCCCGATTCAGTTCGTGTTCGAAGCACCGTTCACGTCCGGCAGTTCCCTGTCGCTGTCGCACGTGACGCTGCACCCCTCGGACGCCACCTCCTCTGTGTTCACTACCGTGAACTCGTCGAAGGGCCACCCCGGCGAAACGGTGACCGACCGCATCAGCAGGATCACGTCCGAGCGTGGCATCACGTCCACGGTCTCCGGATCGAGCGTCCAGACGATGGGTCCGCAGACCTCCGGGAACACCGTGGACCTGTTGCGGCAGTGCGAACAGGTCGACGGCGGCGTGTTGTACGACGGGCAAGCGGCCGGGTTCTCGTATCTCAACC
>DATBDL010000190.1:0-4225 GCA_036269975.1 Pseudonocardiaceae bacterium
ATCAGGCTGATTTCGTGGTGCATCGGACCGTCACCGGCCGGATGCACGCCGAGTTCCGACTGCCCGGTCCGGAAGATCAACCAGCCGTCGCCCGCGTCCACGTGTGTCCAGCCGAGCACGTCACGGAAGAAGGCGCGTGCCGCCGCCGCGTCCGTCGCGTAGACGAGGGTGTGGATCGCGGTCATCACGAACCGCAGCGTAGCTCGTCCCAGCCTATGATCCGGACCGTCCTGATATTGGGAATTATCGGCTTCCGAACATCGCCGCCGCAGAGCCGAATTCGGGGACGGACTGCCTGCTCATGGGGCTGCTGGCCGGTTCGTCGTCACGCACCCGTCCGATTCCGGCCATCCGGGGTTCAACCTCGTGTCCGTGCGAGTGTCCGACCCCACGGGTAGCGTCGAACGTCAGCCCTACCTACTGGAACGCGAACCCAAGGATGGTCGCGACATGACCGCGCTACGGGATACGGCGACGGCATCCGCCTCGGCCACGCTGCACGACCGTGCGGCAGCCGAGACGTACGTCGCCTCGGTGTGTTTCAAACACGGCCCACCAAAACTGGTCGGTGTCGAGCTGGAGTGGACGGTGCACGACGCGGCCGACCCGCGCGTCCCGCTCAGCCTCGAGCACCTCGCCGACGCGCTCGGAGAACATGCTCCACCCACCGTCAATCCGGACAGCCCGAACCTGCCGATGCAGTGCGGTTCGCTGGTTACCGTAGAGCCGGGCGGCCAGGTCGAGATATCCGCACCACCGAAAGCCTCCCTGGCCGATCTCATCACCACAGTCACAACCGATGCCGACGCGCTCGCCGCCCTACTGGCCGAGCGTGGCCTGGTACTGGGCACGCACGCCCTGGACCAGGAGCGGGACGTGCGCCGGCTGCTGGACACCCCCCGTTATGCCGCGATGGCGGCCGCGTTCGCACCCAACGGGCCGGACGGCCTCGCCTGGATGTGCGCGTCGGCCGGCCTGCAGGTGTGCCTGGACACGGGACAACCGGACCAGCTCCCGGCGCGCTGGGCCGCCGTGCACGCGTTGGGACCCGTCCTCTCGGCGCTGTTCGCCAACTCGCGGCAACGGCTGAACACGTGTACCACCTGGGTGTCCGGCCGGATGCGGACGATGTTCCGGGTCGACCCGGTCCGGACCCGCCCGCTGTCGGTCAACACCGATCCGGTCGGGACATGGGCCCGCCGCGCCCTGGATTCGCCGGTGATCTGTGTCCGTCGCTCGGACGGGTGTTGGGAACCACCCGGTCGGGTGAGTTTCGCGGACTGGATCGGCGGCGCGATCGGAGGACCGCCACCCACCGAGGACGACCTGGACTACCACCTGTCCACGCTGTTCCCGCCGGTCCGCCCGCGCGGTTACCTGGAGGTCCGCTACCTGGACAGCCAGGAGGGCGACGGCTGGGTGGTGCCGTCGGTGGTGCTGACCGCGCTGATGGCCGACGACGCCACCGTCGACGCGGCACTGGCCGCGGCCGAACCGGCGGCCGGCCGATGGTTACACGCGGCCCGCTACGGCCTCGCCGACGAGCGGATCGCCATGGCCGGCAAGGCGGTCGTGGACCTGGCGGGCCGGGTACTGGGGAACGGATCGTCGGTTGGCGCGGACATCGGGCCCGTACTGACCGAGCGGGTGGTCGACGAATTGACGCGACGGATCGAGATCGGGGCGAACGGACACGTCGGAGGTTGTTCAGCATGACCGTAGAACTGGACTTGGAGTCGGATCGGCTGCGCGACGCGGTGGAGCGCGTGCTGCGCAGGGCACGGGAGCGCAGCGTCGCGTTGACCGACGCCGTGGACGACGACGATTTGGTGCGCCAGCACTCGAAGCTGATGTCGCCGCTGGTGTGGGACCTGGCGCACATCGGCAACCAGGAGGAGCTCTGGCTGGTCCGCGACGTCGGCCGCCGCGAGCCGGTGCGGTGTGACATCGACGAGCTGTACGACGCGTTCCAGCACCCGAGAGCATCGCGACCGGCGCTGCCGCTGCTCGGGCCGGCCGAGGCGCGCGGGTACCTGCGTGAGGTCCGCGAGAAGGTGCTCGACGTGCTGTCCACCACGAAACTGGACGGCCGCCGGCTGGTCGAGCGCGCGTTCGCGTTCGGCATGGTGGCCCAGCACGAACAGCAGCACGACGAGACCATGCTGGCCACGCACCAACTCCGCATCGGCGCCCCGGTACTGGACGCTCCGCCACCGCCGAGACCGCCTGCCGCTCAACGGCTGCCCGCCGAGGTGATCGTGCCGGCCGGTCCGTTCACCATGGGCACGTCGACCGAACCGTGGGCGCTGGACAACGAACGCCCCGCGCACCAGGTCCGCGTCGACGCCTACGCCATCGACAGCGTGCCGGTGACCAACGGCGCCTACCAGCGGTTCATCGCGGCCGGCGGCTACGACGACCCGCGCTGGTGGGACGAGACGGGCTGGGCGCACCGCGTCGAGTCGAAGGTGGCCGCGCCCCGGTTCTGGCAGCGCGACGGCGACGGCTGGGTCCGCACCCGGTTCGGTGTGATCGAACCGGTGCCGGCGGACGAGCCGGTGGTGCACGTGTCCTGGTACGAGGCGGACGCGTACGCGCGGTGGGCCGGCCGCCGGCTGCCGACCGAAGCCGAATGGGAGAAGGCGGCCCGGTACGACCCGGCGACCGGCCGTTCGCGCCGCTTCCCTTGGGGCGACGGCGAACCCACCGACGAGCAGGCCAATCTCGGCCAGCGGCACCTGCGGCCGGCCGAGGTCGGCGCGTATCCATCGGGTGCGTCGCCGTTGGGCGTGCACCAGCTCATCGGTGACGTGTGGGAGTGGACCGGCAGCGACCTGCACGGTTATCCGGGCTTCGCCGCGTTCCCGTACCGCGAGTACTCCGAGGTGTTCTTCGGGCCGGAGTACAAGGTGTTGCGGGGCGGCTCGTTCGGCACCGACGCCGTTGCCTGCCGTGGCACGTTCCGCAACTGGGACTATCCGATCCGGCGGCAGATCTTCGCCGGTTTCCGGTGTGCCAGGGACGTTCGACGAGCCGAACTGGGCTGACCCGATACAGGGGGCCGACATGTGTCGCCATACTGCCTACCTGGGTCCGCCGTGCTCACTGGCCGACCTCCTGCTGAACCGGCCGCACGCGTTGCTGCGGCAGAGCTGGGCGCCGTGTGACATGCGCGGCGGCGGCACGGTCAACGCGGACGGGTTCGGCGCCGGCTGGTTTCCCGGCACCGACGCCGATCCGGTCCGCTATCGGCGGGCCATTCCACTGTGGACGGATGGCAACTTCGCCGCGCTGGCCGGCACGATCACCAGCGGTGCCGTGCTGGCCGCGATCCGGTCGGCCACCGTCGGCATGCCGATCAACGAGACCGCGTGCGCGCCGTTCACGTGGGACCGGTGGCTGTTCAGCCACAACGGCAGGATCACCGGCTGGCCGGACTCGGTCGCCAAGCTGGCCGCCGAACCACCCATCACCGACATCCTGACACTCGAAGCGCCGACCGACTCGGCGCTGCTGTTCGCCGTGCTACGGCATCGAATCCGCTCAGGTACTCCGCCGGCCGACGCGCTGGCGGGCCTGGTCACCGAGGTGGCAGCGGCCGCGCCGGGCTCCCGGCTGAACCTGCTGCTGACCGACGGCGAGACCGTGCTGGCGACGACATGGACCCACGGACTGTCCGTGCTGGCCGGCGACGACAGCGTCGTGGTCGCGTCCGAACCGTGGGACGACGACCCGGCATGGACCGAGGTACCCGACCGGCACCTGGTGCTGGCCACCCGATCCGGCGTGCGACTGCGCCACCTGGACACCTGAGCCACCTGGACAACGAGACGGGACATGGACATCGTGACTGACGACATCACGGTCGACGTACACCTCAGCGCCGGCCACGTCGCCGAGACGCTGCGCGCCGACGTGCTGGCCGGCCTGCTGGCCACGCCGAAAACCCTGCCGCCCAAGTGGTTCTACGACGCACGCGGCAGCGAACTGTTCGAGCGGATCACCGAACTGCCCGAGTACTACCCGACCAGGACCGAACGCGGCATCCTGGCCGCCAACGCCGGCCGGATCGCGACCGAGACCGGCGCGCGCAGCCTGGTCGAACTGGGTTCCGGCTCGTCGGAGAAGACCAGGCTGTTACTGGACGCGTTGCGCGCCACCGGCAACCTGCGCCAGTTCGTCCCGCTCGACGTCTCGGCGACCGCGCTGCGCGACTCGGCGGCCG
>DATBDL010000191.1:0-21675 GCA_036269975.1 Pseudonocardiaceae bacterium
CGGGGCGCTGGGCCGATGTCGTGCACGTCCGGGCCGATGACACCGCCTTCGTCGGCGGGCTCGACGTGCCCGACCCGCAGTTGTTGGCGAACCTGGTGTGGGCGGCCGGCTCCCGGCCGGTGACCGCCGTGTGGGTGGCCGGCGACCAGGTGCTGGCAGACGGCGCGCCGACCAGGGTGGACGCGGCTGGTGCGCTGGCCGGCGCGCGGGCGGCGAGCCGCCGCCTGCTGGGCTGACGGCGGTAGTGTGATCGGTGAAAATCCGGGAGGGCGCCATGTCGTTACCACGTCGTTTCCTACTGGCGGTGCCGGCGGCGGCCGCGGCCGCGTTGCTGCTGGTCGCGCCGGCGAGCGCCAGCACGGTCGACATCCTGGACGAGGCGAACGTCCTGAACGCGACCACCGTGCAGAACAAGGCGGCCACCCTGCCGGTGCCGATCGAGATCTGGACCACCACCCAGGACGCCGCGAACAAGTCCACGTTCGACAACGACGTGCGGGAGAAGGTGAATTCGGCCTTCCCGATCGTGCTGGGCATCAACACGCAGTCGCACCACGAGACGCTCCAGATCGGCAGCGCGGCCGGGCTGTCGCAGAGCGCGGCGATCGCGGCCGAGCAGAGCGCGAACAGCTCGTTCGACAACACGATGAAGTCGGCGAACAACTACACGACCGCCGTGACCTCGGCGCTGACCAGTTTGAACAGCGCGCTGGCCGCACGTGGGACCAGCGGGCGGGCCGTCAGCGGCGGCAAGAAGTCGTCGGTCGGCGGGTTCGTCACGTTCGCCGTCATCGTGGTCGTGTTGATCATCATCGTGACCGTGCTGCGCCGGCTGTTCCGGCCGATGCGCCGAGTACGCAACCGGATCACGGGCGGCATGGGCGGACCGCCCATGGGCGGCTTCAACCAGGGCTACGGTGGCCCGCCGCCCGGTTACGGCCCCGGCTACGGTCCCGGTTACAACCAGGGCATGAGCCCCGGCGTGGCGGGCGGGATCGGTGCGGTCGGCGGCGGCCTGGTCGGCTACGAGCTGGGCAAGCTCGCCGGTGAGAACCAGCAGTTCCGCCAGGACGAGATGATGGGCGGCTTCAACAACGGCGGGTTCAACAACGGCGGCTTCGACAACAACCAGAACTACGACAACCAGAACTTCGGCGGCGGCCAGGGCAACGACTGGGTCGTCGGCCAGGACAGCGACTTCAGCGGCGGCGATTCCGGTGGTGGCGGCGACTTCGGCGGTGGCGGGGACTCGGGCGGCGGTGGCGGCGACTGGTAGGCGTCGGACGGCCTGGGACTCACACGGCTCAGGACTCACACCGCCGGTATGATCACCAGTTCCGGCACGGCGGCGTCCGGCGGTCCCGTGACGACGAACCGGATCGAGTCGGCGACCGACTCCGGTCGCAGGTAGCGCGACGGGTCGTACTCGCCGAACTCGGCGGCCCGCACACCGCGCTGCATGTCGGTGTCGGTCCGGCCGGGGAACACGGACGTGATCCGCAGCCCCGCCGACTCCTCCTCGGCCCGCAGCACGTCGGCGTACGCGGCGAGCGCGAACTTGCTTGCCGCATAGGCACCCCAGCCGGCACGGGCCCGCTTGCCCTGCCCCGAGTTCACCAGCACCACGCGGCCTCGGGTGGCCCGCAGTGCCGGCAGCAGCAGCCGGGTCAGCTCGGCGACGGCGATGACGTTGACCTCCAACGTCCGCCGCCACACATCGGCCGACGTGGCCGGCAGCGGCGCGATCTCGGCGACGCCGGCGCAGTGCACCAACACGTCCAGGGTGTCGATGCCGGCGGTGGCCGAGTAGAGCGCCGTCGTGTCGGTGAGGTCGACCGGCCACGGCCGGGCACCGGGCAGTTCGGCGGCCAGCGCTGCCAGTGCCGTCTGGTCCCGGCCACCGAGCCACACGTCGTGCGTCGGTGCGAGCGCGCGGGCGGTGGCCGCGCCGATACCCCCTGACGCCCCGGTGACCAGGGCGCGGGGTCGGGGAAGGTCGGCTGACATGCGCACACCGTAGGCACGCCCGGCGGTGGCGGCGGTGCCGGCCCCGGCTGCCGGCCGGCCCTGCCCGCACCGCCGGGCGTGCCCACGGTGTCGATCAGCCCTCGATCTCGCCCCGGATGAACCGCTCGACCGCGTCGTACGCGGCGGAGTCGGAGTACTGCTCCGGCGGGGACTTCATGAAGTAGGACGACGCGGACAGGACCGGCCCCGCGATGCCGCGGTCCAGTGCGATCTTCGCGGCCCGCACCGCGTCGATGATCACGCCGGCCGAGTTGGGCGAGTCCCAGACCTCCAGCTTGTACTCCAGGTTCAGCGGCACGTCGCCGAACGCGCGGCCCTCCAGCCGGACATAGGCCATCTTGCGGTCGTTGAGCCACGGCACGTAGTCCGACGGTCCGATGTGGACATCGGCTTTCTGCATCTCGTGCGGGATCTGCGAAGTGACCGCCTGCGTCTTGGAGATCTTCTTGGACTGCAGGCGCTTGCGCTCCAGCATGTTCATGAAGTCCATGTTGCCGCCGAAGTTGAGCTGGTACGTGCGCAGCAGCTCGACACCCCGGTCCTCGAACAGCTTCGCCATCACCCGGTGCGTGATCGTGGCGCCGACCTGTGACTTGATGTCGTCACCGATGATCGGCAGGCCGGCGGCCCGGAACTTCTCCGCCCACTCCGGGTCGGAGGCGATGAACACCGGCAGCGCGTTGACGAACGCGACACCGGCGTCGATGGCGGACTGCGCGTAGAACCGGTCCGCCTCCTCCGAACCGACGGGGAGGTAGGACACGAGGACGTCGACGTTGGCGGCGCGCAGCGCCCCGACCACGTCCACCGGTGCCTCGTCGGACTCCGTGATGAACTCGGTGTAGAACTCGCCGAGGCCGTCGAACGTGTGCCCGCGCTGCACGGTGACCCCGAGCGGCGGCACGTCGCAGATCTTGATCGTGTTGTTCTCGCTGGCCACGATCGCCTCGGACAGGTCGCGGCCGACCTTCTTGGCGTCGACGTCGAACGCGGCGACGAACTCGACGTCCCGCACGTGATAGTCGCCGAACTGGACGTGCATCAGGCCGGGCACACGGGCCTCCGGATCGGCGTCCCGGTAGTAATGCACCCCCTGCACCAGGGATGCGGCACAGTTGCCGACGCCGACGATGGCTACCCGAACGCTGCGGCGCTGATCGCCCATGCCGGGTCCTCCTTATCCACTCTTGCGGTGACAAATGGCTGCGATGGACCGGGCTCGGGCCCGGACGGATGGCGGCTACGCCTGCCCGTCCTGCTCGGCCCGTTCGTGCTCGATCAGCTCGTTGAGCCAGCGGACCTCACGTTCGCTCGACTCCAGTCCCAGCCGGTGCAGTTCGCGCGTGTAGCGGTCGATCTGCTCGCCGGCTCTGGCCAGCGCGGCACGCAGGCCCTCCCGGCGTTCCTCGACCCTGCGCCGCCTGCCCTCCAGGATGCGCATTCTGACCTCGGCCGGTGTCCGCGAGAAGAACGCCATGTGGACACCGAATCCGTCGTCGTCCCACGCCTGCGAGCCGCCGTCGGCGACGAGGGCGGCGAACCGCTCCTTGCCTTCCGCGGTCAGCTTGTAGACCCGGCGCGCCTTGCGGCCCCATGACCGCGCGGCGGCCTTGGCCGTCGCGTCTTCTTCGACGGCCGCCTCGGCTGTTTCTTCCACGATCAACCCGGCCCGCAACAGCCGGCGCAGCGCCGGATAGAGCGAGCCGTAGGAGAACGCGCGGAAGGCGCCGAGGGGGCTGGCCAGTCGCTTGCGCAGTTCGTAGCCGTGCATCGGCGCCTCGTGCAGCAGGCCCAGTATCGCGAACTCGACCACGAGTCACCTCCTCACGTGCTGTCAGTCCACTATATCGCTCCGATACATCAAGGCCGCGTGAGCGCGCGCTCGTGTGGTGAGCAACACGACGCTGACCCAAACGGCGCAACGTTGCCCCCATGTCGCCACGTACCCTGTTGGCGTGCGCAACCAACGGCAGGTGGTGGATCACGCGTTGCAGCGGCGAGCACTGCTCGCCGAGGTCTACTCGGGCCGGCTGGGCACCATGGAGGTCTGTGACGCCAGCCCCTACCTGCTGCGGGCGGCCAAGTTCCATGGTCAGCCCAGCGGCGTGACCTGCCCTGTCTGCCGCAAGGAACCGCTGACCCTCGTCTCCTGGGTGTACGGGGACGAGATCAAGCACCTCGCGGGTTCTGCCCGCACCTCGGACGAGCTGACCAGGATGTCCACCATGTTCGGCGAGTTCCGCGTGTACGTCGTGGAAGTTTGCCGGTCGTGTAGTTGGAACCACCTGGTGCAGTCATACGTCCTGGGAACAGGAGACGTGGACGACGACCACGGCTCGCGTAGGAGGACGGCCTCGGAGTAACAGCTCTCCGTAACCGTTCCGTCGCATAACGCAGCGACGATCGACCACCGAACGCCGTGCCATCCGGTGTGGTGATCTGGGAGGCCCTTTCGTGAACGACCACCGTGACGATCAAGCACGGGATGGCCAGCCGAGCTGGCCGACCGGCGGCGACCCGGACTCGGGGAGCCGCCGACCTGGCAACAATCCTCAAGGCGGCACACCCGGCGTGCCGGGCACGCCTGGCGCCCCCCGCACACCGCCGGGCGGCATCCCCGGCGGCCAGGGCCGCCCGATCATCGGCCGTGGTGGCCCAGGTGGTCCTAGTGGACCACAGGGGCCCGGTGGTCCTGGACGGCCGGGTGGGCCTGGCTTTCCACAGCGGCCGGGCGGCCCACAGCGTCCCGGTGGCCCCGGTTTCAACCAGGGGCCGCCAGGTCCGGAGCGCGCGACCGACCACATGCCGCCGGTGCCCGACCCGTCGGCCGACTACCGGCGCGAGCCCGACCTGCTGACGCACCGCGACGACGACTACCTACAGGACGCCGAGGCCGCCGAGTACTACGACGAGCCGGACGACCTGACCGACGCCGACCTGAAGCTGCTCAAGCGCCGCAGGGCGTGGCGCTGGGTGCGGCGCGTGATGTACGTGCTGATCTTCCTCGGCGTCACCGGCCCGATCGCGGCGTTCTACGTCATCTACCAGAACGTCACGGTGCCCGACCCGCAGACAGTGGCACTCGGCCAGGCGCAGCCGGTGACGATCTACTACGCCGACGGCAGCGTGATGGAGAAGATCACCAGCGGCTCGCGGATCTTCATCAAGTCCGACGAGATCCCGGTGAACGTGCGGCACGCGGTCGAGGCCGCCGAGGACGAGACGTTCGAGACCAACAACGGGTTCGACATCAAGGCGATCGCGCGGACCGCGTTCAACCAGCTCACCGGCGGTACCGGTGGTGGTTCCACGATCACGCAGGAGTACATCAAGGTCGCCACGGGCAACAACCAGCACAGCATCACCCGTAAGGTCAACGAGGCCGTCGAGGCTTACAAGATGACCAAGACGTACACCAACAAGAACGACATCCTGGCCGCGTACCTGAACACGGTGTACTTCGGCGAGGGTGCCAACGGCATCGCGACCGCGGCGCACACCTACTTCAACGAGACGGCCGCCCAGCTCACGCCGCCACAGGCCGCGCTGCTCGCCGGCCTGATCCAGCTCCCCGGCGACGCGGCCGATCCGGCCTACCAGCACAAGCGGTTCGACTACGTGTGGGGCCGGATGCTGGCCAACCACTGGATCACCGAGGCCCAGTACAAGGCAGGCGCGTTCCCCACCCCGCTGCCGCAGAACTCGCAGGCGCAGTCGATTCCGTGGGACCGCCAGCTCATCGTGAACCAGATCCTGAGCGAGAACGGTGAACTCGCGAAGGCCGGCTGGGGACTGGACGCGCTGAAGTCGCACGGCGCGCAGATCTACACCTCGATCGACCCACAGGCGATGACCGACGCCGAGAACGCCATCGCCACCAAGCTGGCCGGGGACACGGCGTTCACCAAGGGCGGGCCGATGGTGATCCACGGCAAGACGGTCACCAACAACGGCAAGCCGGTCTCACCGACGAATCCCGCCGTCAACGCGACCGAGTCGGCGGCGCTGGTGTCGGTCAACCCGACCAACGGGGAGGTCATCGCGTACTACGGCGGCAACGACCAGAAGGTGACCCAGATCGACACCGCCAACACACCGCACCAGGCAGGGTCGTCGTTCAAGCCGTACGTGCTGGCCGCCGGGCTGGAGTTCGATCCGAGCAAGATCGGACTGAACTCGGTCTACGACCCGACCAGCGGGCAGATCATCGACCACCAGAAGGTGAACAACGCCGACGGGGACGTATGTCCGGCTCCGTGCACGGTGAAGGACGCGATGACGGCGTCGATCAACGTGGTCTTCTACGAGATGGGCGCGCAGGTCGGCACGACGCAGGTGCGGAAGGCCGCGCTACAGGCCGGTATCCCGGCCACCGAGAAAGGACTGCCGAGCCTGGCCTCCCTGGACACGAAGGGGAACATCGCCACCATCGACGGTGGTATCGCCATCGGCCAGTACGAGGTCCGGCCGATGGACCAGGCCGCGGGCTACGCGACGTTCGCCAACAACGGCATGTACATCCCGGAACACTTCGTGCGCAAGGTCACCGACAACACCGGGACGCTGCTCTACCAGTTCAGCACGCAGCCGAAGCCGGCGTTCGGCTCGGACCCGACCACCAGCGCGCAGATCGCGCGCACCGTGTCGGACTCGCTGACCGACGTGGCCGGGGCCAACAAGTTCAACCTGGCCAAGAACCGGCCGGCGGACGCCAAGACCGGTACCCAGGACTTCAAGTACCAGGGCGCCAGCAACGGCTACAACTCGAACGCGTGGACGGTCGGCTTCACGCCACAGGCGGTCACGGCGGTCTGGTTCGGTCACTACGACGTGCCCGGTCCGGTGTTCGGCAGCGGGAACAACCCGCTCGGTGGGTCGAAGACCGACTATCCGATCTTCGGTCGTGAGGAACCAGGGGCCATCTGGAAGTCCTATATGGACTCCTACCTGAACAGCCAGCCGGTCGTCCAGTTCTCGACGTCGCCCGCGGACATCGGCGGTGACTGGGACTTCGTGCACGGCGTCGACGCGTCGACGGAGAACACGCCGCCGTCGACCCAGCCGACGCAGACCACCGACCCCGGTGGCGGCGGCCAGCCGACGCAGACCACCGACCAGCCGCCGACCGACACGACGGACCCGACGAAACACCACGGGCCACCACCGACGTCGGCAACGGCGACGACGGCCTGTCTTCCGTTCCAGCCCTGTAACGGGGCTGGACCGGGCGACGGTTAGCTACCGAGAACGGCGAGGGCGACGAGCCCTCGCCGTTCTCGTTTCAACGGCCGGAAACCGGTTCGACGGCGGTGCCGGCTTTTGACACAGTGCCGCTCATGGCGAACGTCGAACTGGTGACCGCGGCGGACGTGCGGCTCATGCAGGGCATGGCGCAGCGGGTCACCGCGACCCGCCCGGATCTGGTCAACGCCGACGCGTCGTTCGGCGAGCTGGCCTGGAACTGGGGCAGGGGGCACGCCGCCGCCGGCGCGACCTGGCACCGCCGGCTGTGGTTCGCCGGCGGAGATCTGGTGGCGTGGGGCTGGGCCCAGTTGCCGCACCAGGTGCGGCGCAGCGACGGGTCGGTACGGGACGTCACCAGCGCCTATCTGGCGCATCAGGTCCACCCCGACCATGGCGCGCTGGTCGATGAGGTGATCGACTGGTTCGACGCGACGGCGGGGGGCATCGAGCGCACGGTGCTGCCCAATGCCGGGGACGAGTTCGCCCTGAAGCGCTGGGCGGCACACGGCTATGCGACCGACCCGGCCGCGCTGGGCGATGGCGGGTCCTGGACCCAGCTCAACGAGCGGGACCTCACCGACATCGAACAGCCAGCACTGCCGGCGGGATACCGGTTCCGTACCGCCGACGAGGCCGACCCCGCCGCGGCGGTCCGGGCCCATGTGGACGCGTGGGCGCCGTCGACGTACTCGGACCGGAGCTACGAGGGCGTCCGGCGGACCGCGACGTATCGCGGCGACCTGCATGTTCTGGTCGAGGCACCGGACGGGACGATGGCTGCCTCGACGATCATGTGGCTGGACGAGGTGAACAGGACCGCCGAGTTCGAGCCGGTCGGGACGCATCCGGACTACCGGCGGCAGGGGCTGGCCAGGGCGATGCTGCTGCACGGGATGCTGCTGGCGCGGGCGGCCGGGGCCCTTCATATGACGGTCGCCTGCCTTGGTGCGCCGGGGCATCCGGCGGCGCGCGGGCTGTACTACGGCGTCGGGTTCCGGATGTTGTCGCGGGACGCGCCACTGATCAAGACAGTGACCGCCGGCTGAGTTCCGTGGGTGCTACTTCGAGCAGACACGGGGGGCTCTACCATCCGGCGAGTGGTCAGCACTCCACCCGACACCCATCGGGCCTCCGACGCGCCGGATGCGGCGGCAGCCGGGTCGCGGGTCGACGACGTCGACTCGCTCGCGCCCGAAGACCGGGTGATCCCGAGTTGGACGGAGTCGATCGGCCGGCAGGCCAGCAAGCTCATCGGCGGGCCGCTCGGCCGGCACGCGTCGGTCGGCCGGCACTGGTTCTGGACGCCGTTGCGGGCGGTGCTGCTGATCGCCACCGTCACGCTGATGCTGAGCTGGTTCGACAAGTCGCCCTGCATCCAGCAGTACACGGACACCAACGGCCAGCACCAGCTCGACTGGCGGGCCAACCGGCAGTACGTGGCGTTCTGCTACTCCGACATCGTGCCGCTGTACGGGGCGGAACGGCTCGACCAGCCGGGCATGTTCCCGTACAAGACGTCCTGGATCGACAACCCCGGCACGGCGGACGCGCAGGTCAGGTACATGGAGTACCCGGTGCTGACCGGGGTGTTCCAGTGGTTCAACGCGAAACTGGCCCAGGGCTGGGTGCACCTGGCCGGCGACACCCGGCTGCTGCCGACGGCGATCCCCGTCGTCGTCTACTTCGACATCACTGCGCTGCTGCTCGGCCTCTTCTGGCTGGTGACGGTGTGGGCCACCACGCGAACGGCGAAGCGCCGGCCGTGGGACGCGGTGATGATGGCGGCGTCGCCGCTGGTCATCGTGCAGGCGTTCACCAACTTCGACACGATCGCGACGGCGTTCGCGGCAGCCGGGTTACTGGCGTGGTCGCGGAAGAGACCCGAGCTGGCCGGGATCATGCTCGGCCTCGGCGCGGCGGCGAAGCTGTATCCGGCGTTCTTCCTGCTGCCGATGCTGCTGCTGTGCATCCGCGCCGGGAAGGTCGAGGCGTGGCTGCGCGCCTTCTTCTCTGCCGTGATCGCGTGGCTCGTGGTGAACCTGCCGATCATGGTGCTCTACCACGCCGGCTGGTGGGAGTTCTTCCGGCTCAACGAGCAGCGCGGCATGGACCCGGACTCGGTCTACAACGTCATCTCGTACTTCACCGGCTGGCCCGGCTTCGACCCGAACCTCGGGGCGCACCAGAGCCCCATGGTGCTGAACACGGTGACCACGACGCTGCTGCTGGTGGCGTGCGTCGGGATCGGCTGGCTGGCGCTCGCGGCGCCGCGCCGGCCACGGCTGGCCCAGTTGTGCTTCCTGCTGGTCGCCGCGTTCCTGTTGACCAACAAGGTGTGGAGTCCGCAGTACTCGCTGTGGCTGGTGCCGCTGGCGGTGCTGGCGATCCCGCGCTGGAAGCTGTTGCTGACGTGGATGGTGCTGGACGCGCTGGTCTGGTTCCCGCGCATGGCCTACTACCTGGAACTGACGTTGGTGTCGGCGCACCTGGACGACCGGGGGCTGCCGCAGGGCTGGTTCCTCGGCATGGTGATCATCCGGGATCTGGCCGTGCTCGGGTTGTGCGCGCTGATCGTGCGGGACATCTATCGGCCGTCGAAGGATCTGGTGCGGCTTGCCGGGGACGACGATCCGGCCGGTGGGTTCCTGGACGGGGCGCCGGATCGGTTCGTGTTGCGGCGTCCTCGGCCAACACCGGCCCCGATCGGGTGACGACAGAGAGTGCAGCGGCACTGAGCCGGTATAACGCCCGTTCAATTGACCGACCTGGGCCGATGGCCAGCGTTCCACTCACTCGGATGGGGTAACGTCGTAACGTAGCGTACCTGCCGCTGATCGTCCGGTAGACGCCGTTCAGCGCCTACCGATGCGTAACCGGGGTGAGTCGCAAGATCGTTACGCCATGATTGTTCTCGTCACCACGGTGTGACAACCCTCCATTACGCCGATCTGAGGAAGATCGATTCCACTGATGTTACGTCAGGATTACGCGGAACAGACGACTCCGCAGCCAAGCGAGCGCACGACCGGCAGGGCACAGCCCGGCTGGCGGATCGCGCTGCGGCGGGGCGTGCGGGGCGTGGTGACCCGCGCGCTCGGGGTCTGCCTCGCACCGACGCCGGCGCGGGGCGTGCTGGTGCTGCTGGCGATCGTCGGCCTGCTCGCCGTGATCACCGTCACGCTGAGCGTCGGCAACGCCCTGCTCGTGCTGCTGGCCGGCGTCATCATGCGCGTGAGCTGCGAATACCGGCGCCGCTGAGCTACGTGCGATCCGCCTTGCGGCGCACCAGTTTCAGGCCGGACCAGATCTCGTCGACCGCGGCGACCTTGACATCGACGAGGCCGTGCGTGAGCGCGTAGCTCCGCACGTCGTGCTCACCGATGTCCGTCACCACACCGGAGGACCGCTTCGGCCACGCCACCCACAGCGCCCCCGCCATCGTCAGCTTCGCGTACGCGGTGGCGTACCCGCGTTCCAGCGCGGCGAGGTTCGCGCAGAACAGCAGCACGATGTCGTAGGGCGCACTATCGGCGCGCACGTGGTGCGGGCAGTCCAGCGTGAACCCGGCCGGCGCGTCGTGGACGAGCACCCGTGAGTCCGGTCGCACGCCGAGCTTCACCGTCAGCGGCTTGCCGGAGTAGCCAGCCGTAGTCATGTCGCGACCATGTCACGTCTGGCCACGACGGCGGCCGGCGACGTGTCCGAATCCTCCACAGTGGACCGTGACCACAGGAAGGCGAAGAACAGCACGGCAAGCAGCGCCGCCCGTCCCCATACGCCGACCGCGGTCAACTGCGCGGCAAGGCCGTCGTAGATGCCGTACGGCTTGTTGAACGTGATGTCGTACCAGTAGCGGAAGATGCCGATCCCCATCGCGATGTCGGCCAGGTAGTACAGCACCACCCACACCGAGCGCACCCGCACCAGCACGAACATCGGCACCAGCCAGAGCGTGTACTGCGGTGAGTGCACCTTGTGGAACAACAGGAATCCGCACAGCATCGCCGCGGACACCGCCACCCACGGGAAGGTGCCCTCCCGCCGGTAGCGCAGCCAGCCCAGCACGCACGCCGCCACGAACGACACCAGGATCAGCGTTGGCGACAGCACGTCGACCAGGTGCTGGAAGCGGACGTTGTTCGGATCCGAATACGGTCGGAAGCCCCAGAACCAGATCGAGTTCGTCGTGATGTCGACGGTCCGCAGCGCCTGGAACGTGAACGACGCCGCCCAGCCACGGAACCCGATCAGCATGAACGGCAGGTTCACCGCGACCACGGTGCCGATCACGGTCAGCGCCACCACGATCGCGCCCCGGATGTTCCAGCGCCGGCCGGCCGGCAGGTCACGGCCGCCTGGCCCACCCGTGGCCACGTACAGCATCAGCGGCAGCGTGAAGATCGCCGGATACAGCTTGAACGCGAACCCGATCCCGAGCAGAACGGCGGCCACGACGGCCCGCCGGACCAGTGGTCTGCTCGCGCCCTGTCGGCCCCAACCACGGTGCACCACGTAGAAGGCGGCGACCGCGCACGCGACCACGGCCAGATCCCAGTTGTGGAACGCGTAGAGCACGAGCGGTGAGCCGATCGCCCACAGCAGCGCCCGCCAGCGCCCCAACCGGGCCAGCATCCACACGGTCAGCAGCGCGAACGGCGCGAGCAGCAGCGCCGAGTAGAACAGGAACTGGTGGTCGTCGTGCGCGAAGATCGCACCGGCCCACATCAGCATCCCGGTCAGCACCGGGTACTCCACCGAGCCGCCGTACAACTGGCCGGCCGGGTCGATGCCGCCGTGCACGTAGGGGAACACGTGCTGGTCGATGTCCCTGCCCAGCCACAGGTACTGGATGTCGGAGTAGCAGACGTCCCGCTCGCTGCGCAGCACCAGGTCGGCGCTGCGGCCGAGGTCGTCGTAGGTCGGGCCGGTGCAGCGGTCCTTGTTCAGGTAACCGGCGAACAGCGTCACACCGCACAGCAGAACGAGCGCGACCATGGCGATCCGGCCGAGATCCCGTGGCAGTTTCTTCGACCGGGTGCCACTGTCCGGCCGCCCGCCGACGCCCTCCTGTCCGACGCCCGATGCCGGCGATCCGGTCACCTGGTCATCCGACCGCACACTGGTCACCGACGGGACGCTCCGAGCGCCGACATCAGATAGGCGATGTCCTCGGCCTGGCCTTCTGCCGGTGTCTCGACGACGGCCGGCGCGTCCGCGGCCGCGAGCACGGCGACCAGGACGTCCGGGTCGATGGTGCCCTTCTTCAGGTTGGCGTGCCGGTCGCGACCGGAGTCGAACTCGTCCCGCGAGTTGTTCAGGTGCACGAGGTCGATCCGCCCGGTGATCGCCTTCGCCCGCTCGACCACGTCGACCAGGTCCTCGCCGCCGGCGAACGCGTGGCAGGTGTCCAGGCAGAAGCCGGCGCCGAACTCGCCGATCCGGTCCCACAGCCGCGCCAGCATGTCCCACTTGCGGGCCATCGCGTGGTCGCCGCCGGCGGTGTTCTCCACCAGGATCGGAACCGCGAAGCCACCCTTGTCGGCCTGCCGCTCGAACAGCTTGCGCCAGTTGTCCAGGCCGGTCTCGATGTCCTCGTCCCTGGTGACGTGCCCGCCGTGCACGATCAGGCCCTGCGCGCCCACCTGGGCGGCGACCTTGGCGTGGTCGATGACGGCCTTGCGGGACGGGATGCGCAGGCGGTTGTTGGTCGATGCGATGTTGATCTGGTACGGCGAATGGATGAAGATCGTCAGGCCGGCTTCCTGGAGCGCCGCGGTCTGCGGGTGCACCTTCGGCGGATCCCACGACTGTGGGTCGCACAGGAAGAACTGCACCACCTCCGCGCCACGCTCGGCAGCAGCCCGCAGCGGGTCGTTGTCACGTACGTGGGCACCGATACGCATGACTGGAGGGTAGTCGCACCCCGAGACACCGGCTGCGCCCCCGACCAGGTCGGCCACTGGTGCGGTACGGGAATCTGGTAATCGACCGGCCTGGAGACCGTCACCAGAAGGGGTTACGTTCGTTCTACACTGTGACGCTACCGGCCGGTACGCCCGGAGGGACGACAGGAATGCACGCGAAGTGGGCAAAACTCGCGGGCGCGACGGCGCTGGCCGCCGCGGTCACCGTGGGCAGCGCCATGATCGGCGCCGGCACCGCGTCGGCGAGCACGCCGATCGTGGTGGGTAGCTGCGCCACCACCGTGCAGGGAGCTCCCGGTACCCCCGTCGAGCTGCTCCCGTCCGCCGTCGTGGCGCCGATCACGAACCTCATCGACGCGATCCCGCTGCTCGGCGCGCCGCTGGCCGGCTCGTTCGCCAGCGCGTGGAACGCGTTGCCGCCGATCCCGCTCGGCGCGCTGCCCACCGGCAACGGCGTCATCACCGGCGGCCAGATCGCCAACGACGTCGTCACACAGCTCAAGCAGCTTCCCCTGCTCGGCACGATCATCGGCACGCTGGTCAGCAGTGTGCAGTCCACCCTCACCTCGATGTGCCAGATCGGCATGACCGGCGTGAACCAGGTGACGGCTCCCGTACAGGACGGCACGTCCTCGATCGCGCAGGGCTCGCAGCAGGTCCAGCAGAGCCTCGGCCTCGCGCCCAAGACCGGCGGATCGCCGGGTAGCGGTGGCGCGCCCGGCCAGACCGGCACCCCGCCGGGTTCGCCCGGCCAGCAGTCCGGTGGCGGCAGTGGTGGCGGTTCGACCGGCGTGCCGTCGTCGGACTCGCCGGTGCTCGGCGGCCTGCCGTTCGACGGCTCCGGTGACTCCCTGTTCAGCAACGGCAACCTGGCGTCCTTCGGGCTGGCCGAATCGCCGCTGGCCCGCTACGCCGGCATCCCGTTCGCGTCGGCGGGGCTGTTCGACCCGTCGCCCGGCGTGAAGTACGGCGGCGACGTCAACGGCTACGCGCCCGGCTTCGGCGTGCTCGGCCAGAACGACACACCGGCACCGGACGGCGTGCAGACGGCCGGCCAGGCCGAGGCGCTCGGCCCGGCGGCCGGCGCGCTGACCAACGGTGTCGGCCTGCCGATGCTGCTGGCCGTGCTGATGCTGGCCGGCGTGACGGCGGCACTGGTGCGCACGTGGGTGCTGCGCCGCGTCCGTGTGTGACCCCGGCCGTAACCCCTGATCGAAAGGCACTGGCCAGCCGCTGTTAGGCTGGACGGGTTGCTGACGCAACGACCCCTCCTGCCACGGAGAGTCCGTGGCCGCCGAGTCCACAGGAGGTGAGTGGTCCTTATGCGTCACTACGAGGTGATGATCATCCTCGACCCCAGCCTCGACGAGCGCACTGTCGCTCCGTCGCTGGAGAACTACCTCAACGTCATCCGCACTTCGGGCGGAAGCGTCGAGAAGGTCGATGTTTGGGGCAAGCGCCGGCTCGCCTACGAGATCAACAAGCACAGCGAGGGCATCTACGCCCTGCTGGACCTGAACTCGGAGCCGGACGCGGTGAAGGAAATGGACCGCCAGCTCTCGCTGACGGAATCCGTGCTGCGCACCAAGGTGTTGCGGCGTGAACCGGCCAAGGCCCGCAACGTGGCGAAGGCCGCGAAGGCGGCCAAGGCAGCAGCCAGGGCAGCAGCGGCCAAGTGACGACGGAGGTACACCGACATGGCTGGTGACACGACGATCACCGTGGTCGGCAACCTGACCGCCGACCCGGAACTGCGTTTCACGCCGTCCGGCGCCGCGGTGGCCAACTTCACGGTCGCTTCCACTCCGCGCACGTTCGACAAGAACAGCGGTGAGTGGAAGGACGGCGAAGCGCTGTTCCTGCGGTGCAACATCTGGCGGCAGTCCGCCGAGAACGTGGCCGAGTCGCTGACCCGTGGCATGCGGGTCGTCGTGCAGGGCCGGTTGCGCCAGCGCTCCTTCGAGACGAAGGAGGGCGAGAAGCGCACGGTGGTGGAGCTCGAGGTCGACGAGGTCGGCCCGTCGCTGCGCTACGCAACGGCCAAGGTCAACAAGGCCGCCCGCGGCAGCGGTGACGGCGGCTTCGGTGGCGGTGGCGGTGGTCGCCAGGGTGGCGGCGCGCCGGCCGACGACCCGTGGGGTTCCGCACCGCCGGCCGGCGGTGGCGGCTTCGCCGACGAACCGCCGTTCTGACCCTCTCCATTTCCTTCTCGACTTCTCGACTCAGGAGTTCCGACTGTGGCAAAGCCACCGATTCGCAAGCCGAAGAAGAAGGTCTGCGTCTTCTGCAAGGACAAGAACGCGGGCCAGATCGACTACAAGGACACCGGTCTGCTGCGCAAGTACATCTCCGACCGCGGCAAGATCCGTGCCCGTCGGGTGACCGGCAACTGCAGCCAGCACCAGCGCGACATCGCCATCGCGGTGAAGAACGCCCGAGAGGTCGCGCTGCTGCCCTACACGTCCACCGCCCGCTGAGGAGCAGACCATGAAGCTCATCCTCACCACTGATGTGAGTGGCCTCGGCGGTCCGGGTGACGTCGTCGAGGTCAAGGACGGCTACGGCCGCAACTTCCTGCTCCCGCGCGGGCTGGCGATCGTGTCCAGCAAGGGCGCTGAGAAGCAGGTCGCCACGATCCGCAGGGCCCAGGAGGGCAAGCGCATCCGCGACCTCGACCACGCCAAGGAGATCAAGGCGAAGATCGAGGGACTGGCCGCGGTGCGGCTGGCCGCGAAGACCGCCGGCAAGTCCGGCAAGCTGTTCGGCTCGGTCACCGTCGCCGACGTGGTCAACGCGATCAGGGCGGCTGGCGGCCCGACGCTGGACAAGCGGGTCATCGAGCTGTCCGGTCACATCAAGACGACCGGCAAGCACCCGGTGAACGTGCGGCTGCACCCCGACGTGACCGCCGCGTTCAACCTCGAGGTCACCTCGACGAGCTGAGCTCGTTTCACCCACACGTGCGGCCGTTCGGGCCTTCCCGAACGGCCGCACGTTGTCACTCGGACGGCTCAGTTGTGGCCCAGCCGGCCACCCACAGCCCCTTGTGGATGATCTGCCGCGCGCGGCGCGTCCGACACGCCGACAGCACCCGCCGGACGACACGCCGAAGTTTCTTTTCCACAGGCGCCGATGGCGCGCCAGCCTGCGTCTTCCGTGCGCACGAGCTGAGTTGTCCCCAGGCTGTACACAGGCTGATGCCGCCCTGTGGTCAGGGCGGCGCGGTTGTCCCCAACCTGCCCCCAGGTCTGTCCACAGGACGGTTTGCTGCGCTGTCCGAGGGGCCCGTACGGTCGTGCACCGTGCCCCCTGATCGCTGTCCGTGTCCGACCGGCCGATGTCGCCGGAGGGCGCTACCATTCGAACACAGGTTCGAGAAGATCGAGGGGGAGTGGGCGCGGTGGCACTGACGGACGACCGGGGCACGATGTCCGGCCCGTTCGACAAGCAGCCGCCCCAGGACCTGGCAGCGGAACAGTCCGTGCTCGGCGGGATGATGCTGAGCAAGGACGCCATCGCCGACGTGGTCGAGGTGCTGTCCCCGAACGACTTCTACCGCCCGGCCCACCAGGCGGTCTACGACTGCGTGCTGGACCTGTACGGCAGGGGCGAGCCGGCCGACCCGATCACGGTGTCGGCGGAGCTGGAACGGCGGGGCGAGTTGGGCCGCGTCGGTGGCGCCCCCTACCTGCACACCCTGATCGCCACGGTGCCCACCGCCGCGAACGCGGGTTACTACGCGGAGATCGTCGCCGAGAAGGCGGTGCTGCGCCGGCTCGTCGAGGCCGGCACCCGGATCGTGCAGATGGGCTACAACGGCGCGGAGGGCGGCGCCGCGATCGACGAGGTGGTCGACCGGGCGCAGGCCGCCATCTACGAGGTCACCGAGCGGCGGATGAGCGAGGACTACGTCTCGCTGGAAGAGCTGCTCCAGCCGACCATGGACGAGATCGACGCGATCGCGTCCCGCGGCGGCTCCGCGCTCGGCGTGCCGACGGGTTTCGCGGACCTGGACGAGATGACCAACGGCATGCACCCCGGCCAGATGATCATCGTCGCCGCCCGTCCCGGTGTCGGCAAGGCGCTCGCGCTGGACACCCCGCTGCCGACACCGACCGGCTGGACCACGATGGCCGACGTCGCGGTCGGCGACGAGCTGATCGGCGCGGACGGCTGTGCGACGAGCGTCGTGGCGGCAACGGAGGTCATGCTCGGCCGCCCGTGCTACCAGGTCGAGTTCTCCGACGGCACGGTGATCACCGCCGACGCGGAGCACCAGTGGCGCACGGTCAAGGCGCTGGTACCAGCAGGCGCACCCACCGCTGTTGTCAGCACTACCGCTGTTGTCAGCACCACCGCTGTTGTCAGCACTACCCGCGAACTCGCCGAAACCCTGTATCGCTCGGACGGACAGCCGAACCACACGATCGACAACGCGGCCCCACTGGCCCTGGCGGTGCCGGTGGCGACCCGCCGCGCCCAACTCGCGACCCTGCTGGACCACCCGATCACGAGCCACGCGGCGGCGGAGCGGGCGGCCGAACTGCTGACCGGCCTCGGCTACCAGTGCCGTGTCGAACCGGACGGCACGACGTACACCCTGACCTACACCGACGAACCGAGGCAGATCGTCGCCGTGCGCCCGGTCCCCAGCGTCGGGGTCAGGTGTGTGGAGGTCGCCGCGGCCGACCACCTGTACCTGGCCGGGCGGGCGATGATCCCGACCCACAACTCGACGCTCGGACTCGACTTCGCGAGATCGTGCTCGGTGAAGCACAGCATGACCAGCGTGATCTTCTCGCTGGAGATGAGCCGCACCGAGATCGTGATGCGCATGCTGTCGGCGGAGGCGAAGATCCGCCTACAGGACATGCGAGGCGGCCGGATGAGCGACGACGACTGGACCCGGCTGGCCAGGCGGATGAGCGAGATCAGCGAAGCGCCGCTCTACATCGACGACTCGCCGAACCTGACGATGATGGAGATCCGCGCGAAGGCCCGCCGGCTCAAGCAACGCAACGACCTGCGCCTGGTCGTGGTCGACTACCTGCAACTGATGACGTCCGGCAAGCGGGTCGAGTCGCGGCAGCAGGAAGTGTCGGAGTTCTCCAGGAACCTGAAGCTGCTGGCCAAGGAGCTGGAGGTTCCGGTGGTGGCGATCAGCCAGCTCAACCGTGGCCCGGAACAACGCACCGACAAACGCCCGATGCTGTCGGACCTGCGTGAATCCGGCTGCCTGACGCGTGCGACGCGGGTGCTGCGTGCCGACACCGGGGCCGAGGCCACGCTCGGCGAGCTCATGGCGTCCGGTGAGCAGCCGCTGGTGTGGTCCGTCGACGACCGTCTCCGGTTGGTACCCAGGCCGATGGTGCGGGTCTTCCCCAGTGGGGTCAAAGAGGTCTTCCGGCTGCGGCTGGCGTCGGGCCGCGAGATCGAGGCCACCGCGAACCACCCGTTCCTGACCGTCGACGGCTGGGTTCCCCTCGGCGAACTGGCGGCGGGGGACCGGCTCGCGGTGCCGCGACAGGTGCCGGCGCCGCTGAGTCCGCGAGCCATGCCCGATGCCGAGATCATCATGCTCGGCCACCTGATCGGCGACGGTTCGTTCGTCCAACGCCAGCCGATCCGCTACGCGAGCACCGACGAGGCCAACCTGAAGGCGGTCACCGAGGCGGCCGAGCACTTCGGCATCACCGCGGTGCGAGATGACCAACCCGCGGCCCGGTGCACCTCGCTGCGACTGCCCGCGCCCGATCGGCTGGCGCAAGGGGGGAAGCGGAACCTGATCGCGGCATGGCTCGACGATCTCGGCCTGTTCGACCTGCGCGGCCACGAGAAGTTCGTGCCGGCGCCGGTGTTCTCCCTGCCCAACGATCAGGTCGCCCTGTTCCTGCACCATCTCTGGGCAACGGACGGCTCGATACGTTGGGACGACCAAGCGGGTCAGGGCCGTATCCACTACGGGTCGACGAGCCGTCGGCTGGTCGACGACGTCGCGCAACTGCTACTGCGGGTCGGCGTACTCGGTCGAACCAGGCGGGTCACGAAGCCCGGCGATCGGGACGGCTGGCATCTCCACATCCACGGTGCGGAGAACCAACTGCGGTTCCTCGACACGGTCGGTGTGCACGGCGCGCGGGGCATCGCGGCAACGGCGTTGGCCGAGCGTCTGCGGCACCTGGTGGGCAATCCCGATCTCGACACGGTGCCGGCCGCCATCTGGGACCGGGTCCGGACGCTCCTCGCGACGCGCGAGATGACGCACCGGGATATCGCAGCGGCCATGAACTCGCGGTCCGCCGGGTCGACGATGTGGAAGCACGCACCGAACAGGTCACGGCTGGCTCGGGTAGCGGCGGTGCTGGCGGACACCGAGCTGGAGATGCTGGCCACGAACGACATGTTCTGGGACAGCGTGGCGGAGACAACCAGTCTGGGCGAACAGGAAGTCTTCGACGCTACGGTGCCAGGCACGCACAGTTTCGTCGGAAACGGACTTGCTACTCATAACAGCCTTGAGCAGGACGCGGACATGGTGATCCTGCTCAACCGGCCGGACGCGTGGGAACGGGACGACCCGAGGGCCGGCGAGGCGGACCTGATCATCGCCAAGCACCGCGCCGGCCCGACGTCGACCATCACCGTGGCGCACCAGTTGCACTACAGCCGCTTCACCGATCTAGCCCAGGGCTGATCCCACAGACAGTTTGTAGGTTCTCATTGGCCAACCAGATCGGCGGCGGCCTGGATCTCCCGTCGACGATGGAGTCGCTGACTGGTGATCCACGGTGAAGGGACCGAGAACCTACGAGCCGGCGGCGGCGAGGATCGCGTCGACAACCTCCGCCGGCGATCGGCTGCCGTCGATGATCGTCGCGTCGAAGCGTCGGTAGGTGGACTCCAGACCGTCATTGAGTGCGAGCGCCGCCGCCAACTCCTCGGGGTGCTTGCCGAAGGCATTCGTCGTGCGGGTCAGGAGACGGTCCCGGAGCGTCTCGTTGTCCACCACCACACAGACCACGAGGTCGAAGAGATCCCACACCTCGACCTCGTTCTCCACACATCCGAACAGGAACGCGGTCTTGTCCTGTGCCATCGCGGCAAGGACCTCGACCTCCGCGCGACTGATCCGCCACGCGTAGCGATCCAGCCAGCCGGCCGGCACGGGATCGGGAGGGTCGACCACGATCTGTCCGCTCGTCCGGTCCGTCCAGTGGTTGTAGCCCTCCCAGTCGGCATCGACCGCCAGCGCTCCCAGGCTCTTCAGGGCGGCGCAGACCGTCGACTTGCCGACTCCTGAACTGCCGGTCACCCACACCAATGACATCGACGAAGCATATTTCGGCTTGCGACGTGGCCTACCGGGCGGGCGACTCGGCAAGTGACAGGCTGTTCCCGTCCGGGTCGAGTACGACGACGTGGCGCACGCCGTTGCCGTAGGTCTCCACCGGTTCGTGGTCGATGCCGTGTGCGGCCAGACGGGCCAGGATGTCGTCGAGGTCGGTCACCCCGAGCGTGATCATCGCCCCGCCCACCCGCGCGGCCCGCACGTCCCGATCGTCGACGACGACCCAAGCGTTCTCGCCGACCTGCCACAGGTACTCCTCGCCGATGACCTCGTCCGCCGGGCGCCCGAAGAACGCCCCGAACCACTCCACCGCCTTGGTCCGGTCACGCACCGCCATGATGCTGTACAGGTCCACGAGGGCCACTCCTTTCGAGGGTGCCGAATCGCTGGTCGCGCCAGATCCTGCGTGAGCTTTCTTCCGGATACCTGTCCACTGTGGATGTGGTGTCGTAGCTACGGGTGGCTCTGTCGTGTGGCTCGTGGCGTGGCCAGCCGGGATCGCCCGTTGTGGCGAAGGACAGGTGTTCGGACCGGATCAGGTCGCCGAGTTGCCTGGCCTGTGCCATGGCTTCCCGGCCGGCTTCGGTGAGACCCGTGTTGATGTGGGCGGTGCCGAACACGAGCAGGGTGTCCAGGCCGTGCGATGCGCCGGCTGATCCGAATCCCCAGCAGAGCTCGTAGACCCACACCCGCGCCCCGCCCGCGTGTGCCGCCTCGGCCAGGTGGATGGCGGGCATCCGGTACAGCCAGTCCGACAAGGCGGTGTCGCGCAACACGTTCGGCGGCACGGACGGGTAGGCCGCCCGGTAGCGCTGCGCCCCCGGTGTCGGTGTCAGTCCGTCGATCAGCGTGTCGACCTCGGTCTCGCCGATGCCGCCGAGCCGGGTGGCCAGCAGGCTGAACTCGTCGCGGGTGTGGCCGATCAGCAGTTCTACGTCCTGGGCCGTGCCGTCGCCGAGCGCGGCCCACGGGGACTCCACTACGGGGGAGAACGGCGTTGGCGTGTGCGCCACGGCGCCCCACCGGCGCCCACGCCGCGGAAGTCGGGTGGTGATCGTCCTCGCGGCTTCGACCAGATCATCGGGTGGTACGTCGACGAGATCGTCGATCCGTGGCGTGCGGCCGAGTTCG
>DATBDL010000192.1:0-10915 GCA_036269975.1 Pseudonocardiaceae bacterium
TCGCCTGTCCTCGGACTAACGTCGGAAGGATGACAGGACAGCGGGAGCTGGCCCTACGCCTGCGTGCCGAACTGGGCGCGGACTCGGTGCACACCGATCCGGACGTGACCGCCAGCTACAGCAGGGACATGATGCCGCTCGCCCCGAGTGGAAAGCCGCTGGCAGTCGTGCTGCCGGCGGACACGGGGCAGGTCCAGGCGGTGGTCAGAGCCTGCGCCGACGCCGGCGTGCCGATCGTGCCGCGCGGCGCGGGCAGCGGGCTGACCGGCGCCGCGAACGCCATCGACGGCTGCGTCGTCCTCGTGACCACCCGGATGAACGAGATCCTGGAGATCGACCCGGACAACCGGCTGGCCGTCGTGCAGCCGGGTGTCGTCAATCTGGATTTCCGTACCGCCGTGGAGAAACACGGCCTGTTCTATCCGCCGGACCCGTCCAGCTACGACTGGTGCACGATCGGCGGCAACCTGTCCACCAACGCCGGCGGCCTGTGCTGCGTGAAGTACGGCGTGACAACGGATTCCGTGCTCGGCCTCGAAGTCGTGCTCGCGGACGGTGAACGCCTGCGGACCGGCCGGCGGACCGTGAAGGGCGTCGCCGGCTACGACCTGACCAAGCTGTTCATCGGCAGCGAGGGCACGCTCGGCGTGATCACGTCGGCCACCGTGGCGCTGAAACCGCTGCCCCAGGCGCCCGCCACCCTGGTCGCCGCGTTCGACGACACCGAGTCGGCCGGTACCGCGGTCAGCCGCGTCGTGCGCGAGGGCCTCGTGCCGTCGCTGATGGAGATCATGGACGCCACGTCGATCGAGGCGGCCGAGGCGTACCTGAAGACCGAGGTCGGGCCACCCGGCGGCTGCAAGGCGCTGCTGTTGTGCCAGTCGGACGCCGGTCCCGACGTCGCGGCGTCCGAACTGGCGGTTATCGAGCGGCTGTGCGCGGACAGCGACGCCACGATGACGTACGTGACCCACGACCTGACAGAAGGCCGGATGTTGTTGCAGGCAAGGCGAGTCGTGCTGCTGGCGTTGGAGCGGTTCGGCACCTGGCTGACCGACGACGTCTGCGTGCCGCGTACCCGGATCGCGGAGCTGATCGCCGGCTGCGAGCGGATCAGCGGCGAGGTCGGCCTGCGCATCGCCGTGGTCGGCCATGCCGGCGACGGCAACATGCATCCGACGATCGTCTACGACCCCACGTCAGCCGACGAGACGGTCAGGGCACAGCGGGCCTTCGACGACATCCTGTCGGTCGGCCTGCGCCTCGGCGGCACGGTCACCGGGGAACACGGCATCGGCAAGATCAAGCGCGACTGGCTGGCCACCGAGATCGGCCCGGTCGGCATGCGCGTGCACAGGTCCCTGAAAGCGGCACTGGACCCGACGAACCTGTTCAATCCGGGTTCGATGTTCGCGATGCCCGAATGACACCGGTCGATGGTCAGCCTCGGACGCGGCGATCCGACCGGTGCCGTGCCCATTCGATCACGATCGGAATCACCGAGATCAATACGATCAGCACCAGTATCAGATCGACATGGCTGCTGATGAACGTGATCTGGCCGAGGAAGTAGCCGGCCACCAGCACACCGGACGCCCAGACGACGCCACCGATCAGGCTGATGCCGAAGTAACGGCCACGGTCCATACGGCCGACTCCGGCCACTGCCGTGATGAAGGTGCGGATGATCGGCACGAATCGCGCCAGGAAGATCGCGCGACCGCCGTAGCGCTCGAAGAACTGGTGTGTCCGGTCGACGTACTCGCGGCGGAACAGCTTGGAATCGGCTTTGTTGAACAACTTCGGCCCGATCAGATAGCCGACGTAGTAACCGACGATGTTGCCGAGAACGGCGCATGCGCTCATCACGAGACACGCCAACCAGAGCGGCGTCTGAACGGTACCGGCGGCGATGAACAGCCCGAGCGGGAACAGCAGCGAGTCGCCCGGCAGGAAAAAGCCGATCAGAATGCCGCATTCCGCGAAGATGATGGCCGCGACCACCGGAATCACCGCGCTGGACAGCGAGCGGACCAAGTAGTTCGGATCCAGCCACTGCGGACCAAGCGCGACCGTGGTATTGAGCGCATGGGAGATCACGGGCCAACCGTACAGGGGCCCCAACGGTGGTCGTTCAGATGATGCTCAACAGCCCGATCACCGCTCCCGCCGCCAGCCCGAGCAGTACCGCCAGCAGCACGATCCACCAGGCCGAAAGCTGGGTGGGCACGGTGACCGGCAGCCGAGCGGTGTTGTGCGGCGCCCCGAAGGCCAACCCACCGGGCGCCGGCACGCCGACGGTGTCGGGGGCGCGGCCGGACAACAGGTCATGGCTCTGGTCGGCACCGGAGATGAGCCTGAGCAGCGGGTCGGACCCATGACCCGTGTCCACCAGCGGCGCGCGCACGGCCTGCGCGCGCAGCGCCTCGGCAAGTAGCCGCTCCGGATCTGGGCGTTCGCTCACACTTCACACGGTAACCCAGCGGTCCGTGCAGCGGGATTACGGCGCATGTCCTGTTCCGCCCTTCTTCGGTGTCCGCTCAGGCTGTCCCTCTCACCCGACGGTGCCCCATGCCGCCCACAACGTCGGACCGTGCAGGGCGATCGCCGGATCGACCAGCAGGCCGTGCACGTGGTCCAGTTCGTCCTCGGCCACCCCCTCCCGCAACAGCAACGGCCGCAGGCGGCGCAGCGTCAGCGACATGATGGTCGGCGCGGCGGCCCCACCGCGCTGGTATCCGCACAGCCCTTCGCCCTCGACGCCGGCCACGCCGTGCCGCTCCAACATCGACGGCAGTTTCGGCCCGAGCTCCGCATCCCACCCGGCCAGCCGGACCGCCGCGAAGAACGCCGCCCGGACCTTGTCGAAGGTCGGGTCGGGCCGCGAGAGCCGCAGCGTGCCGAAGTCGATGTCCCCCAGCACGATCGCTCCGCCGGCGCGGACCGCGGCCACCAGTCGGCCGAGCACGTCGTCGCGCTCGGGCAGGTGGGTCAGCAGGAGCCGGGTGTGCACGAGGTCAAAACCCTTGTCCGGCAACGGGTCCGTTCGCACGTCGTGCCGCTGCACGGTGACGTTCCGCGCGCCGATGCCGGCCAGCATGTCCGTCTCCAGATCGGTGGCCAGCACGGTCCCGGACGGCCCGACCCGGTCGGCCAGCCAGCGGGTGATGGAACCGCCACCCGCACCGGCGTCGAGGCAGTGCCAACCGCCGGACACCCCGGCCGCCGTGAGATACCGAATGGTCGGGGAATCCTGGAACGCCTGGATGAGGGTGAGCCGCTCGCGCTCCGTGAGCTGGTCCGCGGACTGGGCCAGGACGTAGTCGGTCATGGGCGAATTGTCGCGCCGATGTCCGCCGGGTGCTCTCCCGAACGGGCGAACGGCCGGTCCTGCTTACTCCACCCAGATGCCGTTGTGCATGACCTGGCTGGTGTGCAGGGCGTCGTCCAGCAGGACGAGGTCCGCGACCGCGCCCGGCGCCACCGTCCCGATCCGGTCCTCCTGCCCGAGCAGCTTCGCCGGCCGGCTGGCGACCGCCGCCGCGGCCTCGACCACCGACATCCCGCAACCGTGCACGAAGTTCCGCACCGCGGCGTCCAGCGTCAGCGTGCTCGCGGCCAGTGCGCCACCACCGTCCAACGTCGGCACGCCGTCACGCACGGTGACGCGGAGCGCGCCGACCTGGTAGACGCCGTCACCCACACCGGCGGCCGCCATCGCGTCCGTGACCAGGACCGTCCGGTTGGGACCGGCGTGCCGGGCGGCCATCCGGACGACGGTCGGATGCAGGTGCACCAGATCGCAGATCAGCTCGACCGTCACCCGCTCGTCGTCGAGCAGGGCGCCGATCGGGCCGGGCTCGCGGTGGTGCAGCGGGCGCATGCCGTTGAACAGGTGCGTCGCCACGGTCGCCCCGGCGTCGACGGCCGGCACCACCTGCGCCAGCGTCGCGTCCGTGTGCCCGATCGCCACGATCACGCCGGCGTCGACGAACCGGCGCACCGCGTCCAGGCCACCGTCCAGCTCGGGGGCCAGCGTGACCATCCGGATCGCGCCCTTACCCGCCGCCAGCAGCGCGTTCACCGAATCCCGATCGGGCGGCATCAGCACAGCCGGATCGTGCGCCCCACACCGCGCGGCCGAGATGAACGGGCCTTCCAGGTGGATACCGACGAACTGGCCTTCCTGCACCAGTTCCGCCAGGCCGGCGACCTGGTTGACCAGCGTCGGAATGGGACCGGACACCAGGCTGGCCATCGTCGTCGTCGTGCCGTGCCGGCGGTGCGCGGCCGCGGCGCTGGCGAGGCGGGCCGGGTTGGTCTCGGTGTAGGAGGCGCCGCCGCCGCCGTGGCAGTGGATGTCCACGAATCCCGGCAGCACCCAGCGACCGTCCAGGTCGACCACGTACGCCCCCGGTTCGGCACCGGCGCCGATGCCGTTCTGGCCCGGCTGCTGCGCCCCGACCTGCTCGATCAGCCCGTCACGGACGGTGAGCCACCCCTGTTCGAGCACCCCGTCCGGTGTGACGATCCGACCGCCCTGCAACACCGTCGATGTCGATGTTGTTGTCACGATTCCCCCTCGATCAGGTCGAGTGCGAGCAGGCCCGCACCGAGGCAGCCCGCTTCGTCACCCAGTTCGGCCAGGCGCAGCGCGGGGCGGCGCTGGAACGACAGGAGCCCGGCGAGCCGCTTCGCCACCGGTTCGGCCAGCAGGTCACCGGCCATGGCGAGGCCGCCGCCGAGTACGACCACCTCCGGCCCGAGCAGTGTCGCGAGAATCCGGATGCCTCTGGCGAGGGCGTCCACCGCGTCGTCCCAGACCTCGACGGCGACGGCGTCGCCCTCGGTCACCGCGAGCAGCACCTCGGCGGCACCCGGTACCGCACGCCCGGTCTTCTCGGTGTACCTGCGGGCGATCGCGGCCGACGACGCCATCGCCTCCATGCAGCCGGTCAGGCCGCACCCGCAGGGTAGGCCGTGCCCGACGTCGACGTGCCCGATCTCACCCGCGTAGCCGCCACCGGTGCGCAGGTCGCCGTCCAGGATGATCGCGCCCGCGATCCCGGTGCCGATCGGCATCACGACGGCGTTCTGGTAACCGCGTGCCGCGCCGAGGCGGAACTCGGCCAGCCCGCACGCGCCGGTGTCGTGGCCGAACGCGACCGGCCGGCCGGTCGCCTCGGTCAGCGCGTCGCGGAACGGGAAGTTCTGCCAGCCCAGGTTGGCCGAGTAGATGCCGACGCCGTTGTGCACCACACCGGGTACCACCACCCCGACCGCGGCGACAGCGTGCTGGTCCGCGAACTCGGCCGTCAGTTCCGCCACCGCGTTGACCACGGCATACGCGGTCGCCGTGCCGTGGTCGCCGCGTGGTGTGACGCGGCGGGCGCGGGACCGCACGGTCAGGCCGGTGGGCCCGTCCGGTTGGTCGGAACCCACGCCGAGCAGGGCGGCCTTGATCTCGGTGCCGCCGACATCGACGGCCAAGAGCTGCTTGGGGTTGGCCACGGGTACAGATCTTGCGCCATACCGACCGCTCTGGTCTATACCAATGGGCCAATCGCAACCAGCTAGCGGCCGGTCAGGGGGTGCCGGCCATAATCTTCTGGAGGGCTTCCAACGCGCGGCTGGCGGTGGACTTCACGGTTCCCTTGGAAATATTGGCCGCGTCCGCGATCTCCGCCTCGGTCAGGTTTCCGTAGTAGCGCAGCACCAACACCTCGCGCTGGCGGGGCGGAAGCTGCGACAACGCGTTCACGACGGCCTGGTGCTCTGCCGTGAGCATGGCGAGGCTCTCGGCGGACCGGGCGTTGGCCACGTGTGGCGGCGTGTAGTCGCGTGCGGTCTTGCGGCGGCGCAGCACGCTGCGTGACCCGTTCACCACGGCGGTCCGCAGATAGCCGATCGCGGCCGCGGCGTCCCGCAGGCCGCCCCAGTTGCGGTGCAGCCCGGCGAACGCCTCCTGTACGACGTCCTCCGCGGTCGCCGGCTCGTCGACCAGCAGCAGAGCCAGCCGCACCAGGCGCTTGAAGTGCGTGCGGTACAGATCCTCAAGGGTCATCGGCGCGGTCGGCTCGGCGCGTTCGCCGCCGTCGATCGCACGCAGGTGGCCCAGGGTCTGCTCGACACTGGTCATTCCGCCGGACGGTGCGCCCGGCCGGTCGTTTTGTTCGGCCACGTCCCCTCCCACCAGCAAACCGTACCGGGTTCGGGTAGCGGTGCCATGGGCGCCGTCCCCCGATCGGGTATCCGATCGGGTGAATTGCCCCCTATCTGCTCACCCGCATGGCCGCCGCGCCACCCGGCCCGACCGGTGCCGATGCCGCCGCGCCGCGCTCCTTGACGTCGGCCAGCGCCGCTTTGTCCGCGTTCGGCACGATCGACCGCGCGCCCCGTTCGATGATCGGCGGCAGTAGCGCGCGCAACAGCTTGACCAGCAACAACGATCGTGGAATGTGGATCGTCCTCGCCCGCTTGACGATGCCGCGCTCGAAGTTGTCGACCGCGAACGCGAGCGGATAGGTCCGCCCGATCGCCGCCGGCATGGTCCTGCGCAGCGGCCCGAACACCGGGTGCTCGTCCGCGCTGTTCACCATGTCGGTGGCGATCCAGGTCGGATGCGCCACGCCGACGGCCACCCCGAGATGCCGGACCTCGGCCCGCAGCGTGTTCGCGAACGCCTCGACGCCCGCCTTCGCCGCGTTGTACGGCGCGTTGCCGGGAATGTGCGCGACCGCCGCCATCGACGAGACGACGAGGCAGTAGCCGTGGCTGGTGATCAGGTGCGGCAGGCAGACCCGGACCGTGCGCCACACGCCGAGCAGGTCGACCTCGATGACCTTCTCGAACGCGGCCGGGTCGATCGACCGGATGAACCCGGCCGCCGCGATCCCGGCATTGGCCATCACGACGTCGATCCGGCCGTACCGAGCCACGATGCCGTCGACCGCGGTCCGCAGCGCGGCCCAGTCCGTGACGTCGGCCTCCCATGCGGACGCGTCCGGCCCGCACTCGGCGGCGACGGCACGCAGCTCGTCACCCTCCAGCCCGACGAGGGCGAGGGTCGCGCCCTTGTCGGCGAGCCTGCGCGCGACACCGGCGCCGATGCCCCTCGCCGCCCCGGTGATCAGCACGACCTTGCCGGCCATCCGACGCCGTGCCACCAAGTCCGACATGCGCTGCCTCCTCCACGTCCGTGGAGCAACGGTAACGCAACCTACCGGGAGTAAGCTACCCCCGAGTAGTTACTCCTCGACCTGGACCGGCTCGTGGAAGCGGACGTGCTCGGCGACGCGTGGATCTGGCACCGATGGGCCGCTGTGGTAGCAGGCACAGTCCGGGGTGGGCTTGCCGTGCAGGATCACCGAGAAGAAGTGTTGCTCGTCCCGGATGCTCGTCGGGCGGAGCAGCTCCGCGCGCACGGATCGGGCCGGAAAGTAGTGATGCCCGTCGAGGAGGACCGTGTCGGTGCTCTCCGCGATGACCTCACCATTGAGTCGTGCGATCGCCATGTCACACGTTAACTCGATCACAGCGCGTCGCGCCACCGGTCCGCATTCGATCACGGAAAGTCACGGATGCTGGTGGACGAGAGCGCTTCGACCGCCGCCCCCTACGATTGCCGTTGTCTGGTCTGACGTAGGAGGACAACCGATGCCGATCGCGAGCCCCGAGGTCTACAACGAGATGCTGGATCGGGCCAAGGCGAACGAGTTCGCATACCCGGCCATCAACGTGACCTCGTCGGAGACTGTGAACGCGGCGCTGCGTGGATTCGCCGAAGCCGAGAGCGACGGCATCATCCAGATTTCCACCGGCGGTGCCGAGTTCGCGTCCGGTACGAAGGTGAAGGACATGGTCACCGGCGCAGTCGGTCTGGCCGAGTTCGCGCACGTGGTGGCCGCGAAGTACCCGGTCAACGTGGCGCTGCACACCGACCACTGCCCCAAGGACAAGCTGGACACGTACGTCCGGCCGCTGCTGGCGATCAGCCGCGAGCGGGTCGCCGCCGGCCAGCCGCCGCTGTTCCAGTCCCACATGTGGGACGGCTCGGCCGTACCGCTGGACGAGAACCTGACCATCGCGACGGAGCTGCTGGCCCAGGCCGCGGCGGCACACATCGTGCTGGAGATCGAGGTCGGTGTCGTCGGCGGCGAGGAGGACGGCGTAGCCAACGAGATCAACGAGAAGCTCTACACGACGCCGGAGGACTACCTGAAGACCGTGGCCGCGCTCGGCACCGGCGAGAAGGGCCGGTACCTGCTGGCGGCGACGTTCGGCAACGTGCACGGCGTCTACAAGCCCGGCAACGTCAAGCTGCGCCCGGAGATCCTGAAGCAGGGCCAGGAAGTCGTCAGCAAGGAACTCGGCCTGGCGCCCGGCAGCAAGCCACTGGACCTGGTGTTCCACGGTGGTTCGGGCTCGTTGCTCGAGGAGATCCAGGAGGCGGTGTCCTACGGCGTTGTGAAGATGAACATCGACACGGACGCCCAGTACGCCTTCACCCGCCCCATCGCCGGCCACATGTTCACCAACTACGACGGCGTGCTGAAGATCGACGGTGAGGTCGGCAACAAGAAGGCATACGACCCGCGCAGCTACCTGAAGGCGGCCGAGCAGTCGATGGCCACCCGGATCGCCAAGGCGTGCGAGGACCTGCGTTCGTCCGGCCGCATGCTGGCCGGCTGACGTTCGCTCGACCGGGCGACGGAATGTCGGTGGCCTGGTCGGCGTGCTCGGGGTCGTCGTACCGATCGCGGGACTGGTCATCCTGCCGCCGGACCGATTCGGTGCTTCCGGCCCGCTTCGCCGCCGGGCGATCGGATTCGTGACGATGCTGCTGGCCGGCTTCGTGGCCTTCGACCTCGTCGTCTACCGGCAGGCCGGCGCGTCGGAGTCGCGCCTGCTCCACGACCTGACATTCGGTCTGCTGGCGATGTCCGGCATGCCGACCACGGTCGCCGTCGCGGCGTACGCGGTCGGCGGCTACCGCTACCGGATGCTGCCCCGAGGAACCGCCCACCTCGCGGCCGTCACCGCCGTGGCGCACCGGCGGCACCATGCTCCGACGCACGACCTGAGCGGCCCACACATACGGCAGCCCATCGGATGTCGCTCATCCGAGTGGACCGGCTTGTGTCCCGACCGATGTCACCGGCAAGGTGTCATGCCGTGCTGCCCAAGCGTCTCATCGCGTCCGTGATCGTCGCCGCCATGGTTCTCGCTCTCTCCGGCATCGTGCTGAGCATCATCGGTTGAACCGGACACGGCAGGATGGGCCCATGACGTTCGACGACAACCTGCTCGGCGGCCCGCCGCCCACCCGTCTGCCCGCCCACCCGACCGCCCAGGCGGAGCTGGACGCCGGCACCGACCCGACCGAGGTCGCCGCCGCCCATCCCGATTTCAGCGCCGCGTGGGCCGCCCTCGCCGAGCGCTCGCTCGCCGAGGGGCAACCGGTCGCCGCCTACGCCTACGCTCGGACCGGCTACCACCGTGGTCTGGACCAGTTGCGGCGTGCGGGCTGGAAGGGCTTCGGTCCTGTCCCGTTCGACCACCAGCCCAACCAGGGCTTCCTCCGCTCCCTCGCCGCGCTCGCCAAGGCCGCGGACGCGATCGGCGACATCGAGGAGTACGAGCGCTGCAGCCAGTTCCTCGCCGACTCCGACCCGGCGGCGGCGGAAGAAATCGGCTAGGCAACCCCCCGTACCAACCGCAGATCCTCGGTGTGCCGGTACCAGCGCCACGTCTTCACCGGCCGCTCGTACGCGACCCCGTCGCGCACCACCTTGGTCGGTAGGCACCCGACCTCGAACGCGCGACCCGTCGTGCTGCGCTGTCGCCGGTTGAACAGCCCGCGATGGGCCACCGCCACCTCGATGCCGTTGCTCGCCGGTACCACCCGGATCGTCTTGGCGGGGCCGCGCAGCACCTGCGTGTCGTCGCAGTACGCCACGCCACGCAGTGGCCCGATCGTGCCCAGCCCGATCAGCACGCCGCCCTTGTCGTCCCGGATCAGCGGCACGCGGTCGGGCGTGCCGCCCAGTGCCACGTCCAGCGCCCGGCCGAGGTCGGCGGGCAGGTCCCAGGTGAGCGACACCTCGGAATCGTCGATCACCGGCGCGTAGCCGATCGCGACCTCGCCCAACCGCTCCGTCCGCAGCAGGCGCAACACCACCGCAGCGAGGTCGCCGTCGTCGCCGACCACGACCGCCCGGTCGAACTCGCCGTCGATGCCCACCTCGGCCAGCAGCGGATCAACCGTGTCCCTGTCCGGTCGTTCGGGCAGCGTGTGCACCTTGACCCCGACCCGGCCGGTCAGCATCGGCGAGCCGGCCACGCGCCCGCCGCGCCCGCATGCCAGCACTATCGCTCCCACCATCAACTCCTGGTCTACTCTCGGCACTCGGCACCAATGTGCCTGACGGCCTCAATGCGCCCGACGGCACCCATGTGCCCGATCCCCGGCGCCGATAGTTCAGGAGTTTCACATGCCTGCCATCGTGGTCATCGGCGCCCAGTGGGGTGACGAGGGTAAGGGCAAGGCCACCGACCTGTTCGGCGACCGGATTCAGTGGGTCGTGCGTTACCAGGGCGGCAACAACGCCGGTCACACCGTCGTCCTGCCGGACGGCCAGTCCTACGCCCTGCACCTGATCCCGTCCGGCATCCTCACGCCCGGCGTGACCAACGTGATCGGCAACGGCGTCGTCGTCGATCCCGGCGCGCTGCTGGAGGAACTGGCCACGTTGGAAGCCCGTGACGTGGACACCACCGGCCTGCTGATCTCGGCCGACTCGCACTTGATCATGCCGTACCACGTCGCCATCGACAAAGTCACCGAGCGCTATCTGGGCAAGTCCAAGATCGGCACCACCGGTCGCGGCATCGGGCCGTGCTACCAGGACAAGGT
>DATBDL010000193.1:0-8250 GCA_036269975.1 Pseudonocardiaceae bacterium
GGCACCGGCGATGAGCTGCGACGGCGGCACACCGGTTTCGAAGCCGAGGACGACCCGCAGTGCGTGCCGATGCTCGGCGCTCAGGTCCTCGACGTGGCCGGCCAGCGGATGCAGTAGCTGGTTCAGGGCACCGAACTGCAGCTCGGCCTCGTATTCCAGCGCGGCCGCCCGCAACACCCTGCGACCCGCCCGTCCCGCGATCTCGGCGCCCGCGTCGAGCAGGGCCGACTTGCCGACACCAGGTTCACCGGCCACCACCAGCACGTGGTCGGTGCCGAGGCGTCCCGTCACGAAGGACGCGATCAGGTCGATCTCGACCGCACGACCGAACAGCACGGCACCACTATTCAGCAACCAGCGCCACCGGGCAGTGCCGACGACGCTGGTGGGTGAGTGCCGACGCCGCCGGCACGCACCCACCAGCGTCGGTGCTGTGCTAGCGGGTGGCCTTGCGGCCGCGGACGGCCGCGTTGCTGCCCGGTAGCCACTGGCAGACGACGGCGGCCACCATGCAGATCATCATCACCGCGTCCAGTGCCTTGAGGCTGCCGGGAGAGAGGTCGGTCAGATCGTCGCCGGCCAGCCCGACGATGCCCAGTGCCAGCACGCACAGCACGATCCTGGCCCAGCCCTTGGCCTTGACGACCAGGAACGCCGTGATCAGCCCGAGCACGCCGAGCACGAGGAACATGTCGGCCCTGGACTGGAACGTCTGGTACGCCGCGTCGACGGCGTCGTCGATGGACAGCAGGCCGGACGAGACCAGGTCGCCGGCGTTCTGTTTGGTGTACGCCTCGACGGGCGGCCTGATCAGCCCCTTACCGCCGGCGAGCAGGAGGATGCCCCAGACCACGCCGAGGAGCGCACCGAGACTACCGATCGACGCGGCCACGGTGAGCGTGCTCGACCGCCGCTTCCTGGCGGTGGTCGACGCGGAAACATACGAACTCACGACAGTTGAACTCCTTGTTCGAATGATGAGGTTCGGTGCCGCAGAGTTTCTAGTCTCCTGGCTTCGGTGTCCAGTGAATTCGAGAAATAATCCGAACTACATCATTGCCGATCCGGAGATCAGTTTCCGGTCGGACTAGAGTGTCCGCATGTCCTTTCCAGGCCCACTCAAACCACCGGCCGTCAACGGCCTGAGCAGGTTGTTACAGTGCTCACCCGCCCTGCTCGACACCACGCTGGACCAGTTGCGCACGCTCGTCGTCGTCCACGAGACCGGCACGGCGCTCGCCGCGGCCAAGACGCTGGGCCGGGAACAGTCCAGCGTGCAGAAACAGATCGACACCATGAACCGCAATTTCGGCGACTTGTGCGGGGAACCGCTGGTGCGAAAACAGGGGCGCGGCCGGGACATGCTGTTCACCGATACCGGAAAGGCGCTCGTCGGCCTCGCCGGTAGCACGCTGCGGGACTGGCTGGACGAGATCCACGAATGCCGGCGCACACTCGGCGGCACGCTGACCGTCGGCACCACCCGGTACACGCTCGGCTACCTGTCGCACGCCAGCGAGCGCGTCGCGGCGGACTTCCAGCGGCGCGGGATAGACCTGAAGATGGTGCACGTACGGACCAGGAACCTGCTGGACAAGCTCGCCTCCCGGCAGGTCGACCTGGTATGCGGGAGTGTGCTGGACATCGATGGCGTCGACCGGCTGGCCGGGTTCGACGTGCGGGAGTGGCGGCGCAGCGGTCTGGTCCTGGTGACCAACCTGGCCGAGGACCGACTACCGGCACGGCCGGTGGGGACGCGCGAGCTGCCGAGCCTGCCGCTGGTTCTGCCGGACGCCGGCCTGATCACCGACTTCGTCCGAGGCTGGTTCGGCGACGACTACCGAAACCGCCTCGACGTGGTGGCCGAGATCGACACCGCACAGTACGGCTTCGAGCTGCTGCGGTCCGGTCTCGTGCGCGGCTGCATGCTGGTGACGCGAGGAATCGGCGAGGCAGCCACGGCGGGCCGGCTCACGTCGGCGTCAGGGCTGCGCTCGATCGAGCTGGTAGGCGACCTGGAACCGAAGATGAACCTGTTGGTAGGCGTGTTCGCCCGCCGAGGTGAACGTGCGCTGCTGCCTGCCGACCACCCGCTGAACATGCTGTGGAATGCCCTGAACGAGGACTCCGGGTACTGGCGTCCACGACGATCCACAGTGGACGACTAACGAGTCGCGATCACTTGTCGGTGATGTGCTTGACGGCGTCCTTGGCCTTGTCGCCGGCCTGCTTGACCGCGCCCTTGGCCTGCTCGGCCTTGCCCTCGGCCTGCCACTGCTGGTTGTCCGTCGCATTGCCGACGGCTTCCTTGGCCTTGCCCTTCAGTTCTTCCGCCTTGTGTTCGGCTTGGTCGCCCATGTCGGTTCCTTCCTATCGATGGTCGGGTCGTGGTCAGGCGAGTTGTGCCTGCCACATCCAGTGCGCTTCTTCCAGCGCGCGGGCAACGGCGATCAGCAGATCCTGGGTGACCAGATCGGTCTTCTCGGTCTCGTCGATCCGCGGCCGCAACCGTTCGATCGCCGATCCGAGGGTGGCCGTGATCCGCTCGACGGTGTCCCGATCGGACTGCCAGCCGGTCGGATACTCGGGCAGCCCCGAGTCGGACGCCACCGTCTTGGCCATACCCGTTGGCGCCACACCGAGGGCACTGGCGCGCTCGGCGACGTCGTCCACGTACTGCCGCGCCGTGGCAACGAGTTCGTCGAGTTGCATGTGGACACTGCGGAAGTTGGTGCCGACCACGTTCCAGTGCGCCTGCTTGGCGATCAGCGACAGGTCGATCAGGTCGACCAGCGTGGCCTGCAACGCGGACCCGGTCGCGTCACGCGCCTGGTCGCCGAGTGGGCCCGTGACGGGCGATGCGCTCATGACTACACCTCTCCTACTGGCTGGCTGGAAATCGCCCTCCACGGTGCAGACTCCCCAGCCCGCGACCAACGAAACATCGCAGCCCCCGTGTGGGTGACGTCGATCACGGCGCGCCCCTGCGGATGCCTCGTCGAGACAGTTCCTGGACGGATGACGACCAAAGGGGACATGGCTGTTGAATCGAATGACTTGCGACCGATAACGGCTGCCAGCGTAATCGGTGAACGCGGAGGTGATCATGTATCAATCCGGATATCAGGGCGTGCCGCCAATACCGGCCGTACCGGCTCGAACAAGACCGGCTGTCGGCCACGCCGTATTCACGGTATCGATGTTGTCGGCGTGCGGTTACGTGCAGCATGTCGAGGACACGCTGTCCGGCCAGAACGGTGTGCTCGCCCTGCCCCACCAGAACGGGTGCACCGTGACATGCAGGTTGCGGTCGCGGGCGAGCGTGGCCGCACCCACCCCGATGAAGACGTCCGCCGCCACCCTGCCAGCAGGTACGTCGGATGGATCACCCCTGGACGTAATACTTATGTAAGGCTAACCTAACTCGCGGCCCGGCACCGGGTCGCGACGAGGGGAAGCCATGACCACTGATCAGGGAACCCTGACCGATCTCGCCGTCCGTCCGGTCCGCGGCCGAACCCGCGGGCGGTCCCGTCGGCGCCGGCCGGTACGCCGTGGGCTGGTCGTCGTGCACCGCTGGGCCGCCCTGGTGCTCGGGTTGCTGCTGGTGATCGAGGCAAGCGCCGGGGCTGTGCTGCTGTACAACGACCAGTACTTCCGCGCCACCCACGCGTCGTTCTACCGCCACACGGCCAGCGCGCACCCGCTCACCGCGCAGCAGGCACCGGCCGTGGTCGAGGCGGCGCATCCCGGCTTCGAGCCGGCCTGGGTGAGCGCGGACGACGGCGTCCTCGTGGTCGGCGACCCGGCCTACACGACGGCGGTCGCTGTCGACCCAGGTACCGGCGCCATCAACGGATCGGCGGCACTGCACGGCGGCCTGTTCGGCTGGCTGGCCAACCTGCACGAGTGCGCGCTCACCTGCGTCGGCTACCCCGGTTACCTGGCCGCCCTCGCCCATCCGGTGCCGACGCTCGGCCTCTCCGCGCTGACCGGCATCACATGGGGCGCGCTGCTGCTCGGCGTGCTCGGCCTGCTGCCGGTGTTACTCGCGATCAGCGGAATCATCACGTGGTGGCCGGGTTTACGCCGACTGGGCCGGGGTTTCCGGGTCCGCACCGGCCGAGGCCGGTTCGCCCGCGACTACGACCTGCACAATCTCATCGGCGGCATCGCGGTGCCCGCCCTGCTGATGTGGGGCGTGACCGGCGCGGCGTTCGAGTTCCCGGCGGTGAGCAACATCTGGCTGACCATCACCGGCGGCCACGCCGTGTCCGCCGCGCACGAGCCGACGTTCACCGCGCATCAGGCCGGCGCCAACCGGATCGACATCACCGCCGCCGTCACGGCGGCGCGCCACCAGGTCGGCGGCGACGTCCGGTATCTGGTGCTGCCCACCCCGGACGCCGACTACTACCAGGTGTCCATGGCAACCGGAATCCAGCCCTACGGCAACCGGGCGTTCTACGGCGGCGACGTCACCGTGTACGTCGACGCCAACGACGCGAGCCATTCGTCCGTTGTGGACGCACCAGCCCAACAGCCGACCGCGAACAACTTCTACTCCCGAGTCCTCGAACCGGCCCACTTCGGCTGGCAGGTCAACGGCTGGTGGCGGATCGTCTGGGTGCTGTTCGGCCTGACGCCACTCGCGCTCGCGCTGACCGGCCTGTCCACCTGGCTGATCCGGCGCCGAACCCGACGCAACCGGCGGGTCGCCCGATGATCGACGGGCTGGCGTTCGCGATCACCATGGCCAGCCTGGGCGCCGCCGCGCTGGTGCTGTGCCTGGCGGCCACCGGCCGGTACCGGTGGCGCAGGATCGCGCCGACACTGCTGATCATCGAACTGGCCGTGCTCGTCGAGGCGGTCACCGACCTGGCCTGCCTGTTCGGCGGGTCGCACGTCGCAGAACCGGCCACCCATCTCGCCTACCTGGCGACATCGGTGGTGGTGCTACCCGTCGTCGCGGGCCAGGCGAGCCGGGACGACGGTCGGTGGGCCGCGGTGTTGGTCGGTGTAGCGCTGCTGGTGCTGGCGGTGGTCGTAGTCCGGTTGACCGCGACCGGCCGGGCCACCGGTGGCTGACCCGCGCCGCCGGATCGGGCCGGCGCGCCTGCTGTTGAGCGGGTACGCCCTGTTCGTGCTCGCGGCGGGTGGCCGGGCGGCGGTCCAGTTGGCGACCCATCCGGCCCGTGCGCCACTGTCCTACGGCCTGTCCGCGGCGGCGGCGGTCGTGTACGCGACCGGATTCGTGCTACTGGCCGGAGTCGCTCGGCATCCGTCCCGAAGTCGCCGGGTCGCCGGTCTCTGTTGTGCGGTCGAACTGGCCGGTGTGCTCGGCGTCGGCCTGTTCGGCGTGCTCGTTCCCGCGGAGTTCCCGGACACCTCGGTATGGTCGGGCTTCGGCGCGGGATACGGCTATGTGCCGCTGGTCCTGCCGCTCCTGGCGGGTGGCTGGCTGCGCTGCCACGGCCGACGTCCGGAGGATGTCCAGAGGTCCCGATCGAACTTGGCACGTCAAATGTTGACCGTTGTGTGGGTGGCTGGGTTGGGCTGGCCCTCGCGCGCTGGGCTCGGCAAGAGCCAAGGACCCAAGACCTGCGGGATGACTCGATCAGAGTGGTCTGCTTGGATTTGCTTGATCACTTCTGCCGCACCCCGGTCCCGGCCGCACGCGCAGCAGGCAACCGCGCCGAAGTCAGCGACTTCGCCTTGCTCTGACTACCCTCGGATCATGGACACCCGCACCGAGCCCGGCGTCACCGAGTTGACGACTGTCCTGGACGGTCGGTGGGCCGATCTGCGGCGCCGCCTTCGTGACCACATCGCCACCCTGGACTTCCCGGACACCACTGCCATGAGCACCGAGGAGCACCGCGCCCTGGCGTTGGGCCAACTGCGCGAGATGGCCAAGACCGACACGTCCCGGTTGGGTTTCGAGACCGCGTTCGGTGGGGGTGGCGACATCGGCGGCTCTGTCGTCGCGTTCGAGATGCTCGGGTTCGGCGACCTTTCGCTGATGGTGAAGGCCGGTGTCCAATGGGGACTGTTCGGCGGTGCCGTCCAGCTTCTTGGCACCCGCCGCCACCACGAGCGCTACCTCGCCGACATCATGGACCTGTCGCTCCTGGGCTGTTTCGCGATGACCGAGACCGGCCACGGCTCGGACGTGCAACACCTGCTTACCACCGCGACCTACGATCCGGCGACCGAGGAGTTCGTCGTCCACACGCCGGACGTCCGCGCCCGCAAGGACTACATCGGCAACGCCGCCCGTGACGGCCGCATGGCCGTGGTGTTCGCGCAACTGGTCATCGGCGCCGAAGGGCGTGGCGTGCACGCCTTGCTGGTCCCGATCCGGGACGCCGACGGCACTCCACGGCCCGGTGTGTCCATCATGGACTGTGGCCGCAAGGGCGGTCTGAACGGCGTCGACAACGGCCGCATCACGTTCGACCACGTCCGCGTTCCGCGTACGGCCCTGCTGGACCGTTACGGGCACGTCGACGCCGATGGCACCTACACCAGTCCGATCGATGGCGACGGCAAGCGTTTCTTCACCATGATAGGCACCCTGATTCGCGGCCGGATCAGTGTCGCGGGCAGCGCCGGCAGCGCCACCAAACGCGCCCTCACCATCGCCGTGCGGCACGCCGAGCACCGCAGCCAGTTCCGCCGCCCCGGCGCGGATGCCGACGTGACGCTGCTGGACTACCTTGCCCACCAACGCCGTCTGCTGCCCGCGCTGGCCACCACGTACGCGCTGCACTTCGCGCAGGAGCAACTCGTCGCCGACCTCGACGCGCTACAGGCCGACGCGCAACCCGATGAGCAGCGCCAGCGGGAACTGGAGTCGCGGGCCGCCGGTATCAAGGCCGTGACGACCTGGCACGCCACCGCGACGATCCAGGCGTGCCGGGAGGCGTGCGGCGGCGCCGGCTACCTGGCCGCGAACGTGCTGACCGGCCTGAAGGCCGACACCGACGTGTTCACCACGTTCGAGGGCGACAACACCGTCCTGCTCCAGCTCGTCGCGAAGGGCCTGCTGACCAGCTACCGCGCCCACTTCGAGGATCTCGGGACGTTGGCCACCGCCCGGTTCGTCGCCGAGCAGTTCGTCGGTGCGGTGATCGAGCGGACGGCGGCCCGTGGCGTGATCGAGCGCCTGGTCAGCGCGAACCCGTCCGGGGACGACCTGTTCGACCGCGCATGGCACGTCCGTGCGTTCGAGGACCGCGAGACGCACGTGCTGGACGGCCTCGCGCGCCGCCTGCGTCGTGCCGCGACCAGCGACGCCGATCCGTTCGACGTGTTCAACGACGCCCAGGATCACGTGCTGCGGGCCGCCCGCGTGCACACCGACCGGGTGGTGCTGGAGGCGTTCGTGGCCGCGATCGACCGTTGCGCCGACCCGGCGACGCGGGCGCTGCTGGAGCGGGTGTGCGACCTGTACGTGCTGAGCGACATCGACGGTGACCTGGCCTGGTTCCTCGGCCACGGCCGGCTCGGCGCGGCGCGCGGCAAGCTGGTCAACGGCGCGGTGAACACGCTGTGCCACGAACTGCGCCCGCACGCCACCACGCTGGTGGAGGCGTTCGCGATCCCGGCGCCGTTCCTGCGCACCGAGATGCTCGGCGACGCTCCGGCCATGGCCTGACCCACCGCCGTGCTGAGCGCCCCGCTGGCCGAGACCGTGTCCGCCCTGCTGTTGGTGATGGTGCTGGCCTGCGCCGTGGTCCGGCCGTTCGGCTGGCCGGAGGCGGTCATCGCCGTCCCCGCCGCGATCGTCGGCGTGGCCGGCGGCGCGATCGGGCCGCGGGCCGCGTTGGCCGAGGCCGTGCGGTTGGCGCCGGTGGTCGGATTCCTGGCGGCGGTACTGGTGCTGGCTCAGATGTGTGCCGACGAGGGCCTGTTCCAGGCCGCCGGGGCGTTGATGGCCCGCGCCGGTGTCGGCCGGCCGCGGCGACTGCTGTTGGTGGTGTTCGTGATCGCGGCTACGACCACCGCGATCCTGAGCCTGGATGCCACCGTCGTCCTGCTGACCCCCGTCGTGTTCGCCACCGCGGCCCAGGTGGGTGCGCGCGCCAAGCCGCACGTGTATGCCTGCACCCATCTCGCGAACACCGGCTCGCTGCTGTTGCCGGTGTCCAACCTGACCAACCTGCTGGCGTTCGCGGCCGCGGGGATCAGCTTCACCCGCTTCACCGGGTTGATGGCGCTGCCGTGGCTGGTCGCGGTGGCCGTCGA